>QHPX01000068.1:4572-19181 GCA_003219195.1 Verrucomicrobiota bacterium | reverse complement strand
GGCGAGCGCGGCCAGGCTCGCCAGAACCGGCAGATCGTGATTCCACGCGCGTCCGGATGTGAAGCGGAAAAGCCGATTTGCAAACAACGTGATCGCAGCAAGGCCTGCGATTATCCAACGCAGCGACCCAACCTTTCGAAAGGCGTTGGCGGTAAGACAAAAAACCAGGACGAGGGCGAGCCACGCGCACGCGACATTGAAACAACGGCCAGCGAGAAGAAGGTGATCGCATCTGGTGAAAAGCCCGGCGAAAACAAGCGCCAGATTGGGTAGATGGAAATAAGGATAGTCCTGGTAGGGCAGGTAGCCATGCCGCGCGAGCAGAGCGCCCGCCGCGATAAATTGTCCTTCATCGCGGTTCAGTTCCCGGGTCATGGCGCGCGTAAATAGGCCAAGGAAAAGCAGCAGAAAAAAAACCGTGATGCCTGATACGAGCAGGATTTTCTTGGAGATCGACCGCGTATTTTCGCTTGCCTGATTACCGCGCATCATTGCTTCACATCGATCTCCGGACGTTTCGCGAGCGACAAATCCGCGGCGCCAGAACACCGCCGCGGCAGCCCAAGACTGGTATCAGACAGGAACGAGAACGACAAATCCTGAGTTGAGGGACACGCAGGGGCCCATCGATTGACCTGCCCAGCGCAAACCCGCATAGTGCGGCTTTCATGGCCATTGAGCTGACGCGCAATTTTTGCATCATCGCGCACATCGATCACGGCAAGACAACGTTGTCGGACCGGTTGCTTGAGAGGACGGGCACGATTCACGAGCGCGATAAGCAGGATCAACTCCTCGATTCAATGGACTTGGAGCGCGAGCGTGGGATCACGATCAAGGCGCATCCGGTGGCGATGAAGTATCGCGCGAAGTCTGGTGAAACGTATCGGCTGAATCTGCTCGATACACCGGGACATGTCGATTTTGCGTATGAAGTTTCACGTTCGCTCGCGGCGTGCGAAGGCGCGCTGTTGATTGTCGATGCAGCGCAGGGGGTCGAAGCGCAGACGGTGGCGAATGTCCATCTCGCGCATAAACAAGGGCTCACGATTGTGCCGATCATCAATAAGATCGATCTGCCGAACGCCGACGTTCCTTCGGTCCATCGGCAATTGGAAGAAATCCTCGCCATCCCGGCAGAGGAAGCCATCGATGCGAGCGCGAAAATGGGAATCGGGATCGACGAAATTCTGGAAGCAATCGTGCATCGCATTCCAGCGCCGCTAAAACCGAAGGACGAAACTTTGCGCGCTCTCGTGTTTGATTCTGTATTCGACGTTTATCGCGGCGTCATCGGCCATGTGCGGGTGGTGTCGGGAAAGATGGAGCCGGACCAGGCGATCAGGATGATGAGCAATGACGGTCGCTACGAAATCAAAGAAGTAGGCGTGTTCACGCCAAAGATGTTCGTGCAATCGCGGCTAAGCGCGGGCGATGTCGGCTATTTCATCGCGAACATCAAAAGTACGGCGGAGATGAAGATCGGCGACACCATCACCGATCAGCGTAACCCGGCGCGCGAACCGTTGCCGGGTTTTCAGGAAATTCATCCGATGGTCTTCAGCGGAATTTATCCGATCAACACTGGCGACTTCGAGCATTTGAAAGCGGCGATCGCGAAACTGCGCTTGAACGACTCGGCCTTTATTTACACGCCGGAAAGTTCGGTCGCGCTTGGATTCGGGTTCCGCTGCGGCTTTCTCGGGCTGTTGCACATGGAGATCATCCAGGAGCGATTGCGCCGGGAGTACAACATGGACATCATCGCAACCAGTCCGAGCGTGGTTTACGAAGTTCTGACAACGGCGGGCGACACCCGTTTGATCGACAATCCCGCGCATTTACCCGAACCGAGCACGATCGCCGAGATTCGCGAGCCGATTGTGAAAGCGTACGTGCTCTGTCCGAACGAAAATATCGGCGACATCCTCCAACTCATTTTGGAAAAGCGCGGACAAATGGACCACACCGAAACGCTCGACGCGCGCCGCGTGATGTTGCATTGCGAATTGCCGCTGAACGAGATTCTGGTCGATTTTAACGACAAAATTAAATCGACCACGCGCGGCTACGGCTCGATGGACTACGAGCACTGCGGTTATCGCGCGGCGAAGATGGTGAAGCTCGATCTGCTCGTGAATGGCGAACCGGTCGACGCATTTTCAACTATTGTGCACAAGGACCGCGCGGAGGCGAGGGGACGTCAGCTCGCGGCGAAGTTAAAGGAAGTAATTCCACGTCAGCTCTATCAAGTTGCGATTCAGGCCGCAATCGGTGGAAAAATTATTGCGCGGGAGAGCGTTTCAGCCTTGCGAAAAAACGTGACCGCGAAATGCTACGGCGGCGATATCACGCGGAAGCGGAAATTACTGGAGAAACAAAAAGAAGGAAAGAAACGCATGAAAAGCATCGGTCGAATCAACATTCCGCAGGAAGCATTTATCGAGGTGCTTAAAGCGCAATGAGCTTTTTTGTCATGTCGAGCGGCGTCGAGACATCTCTCATTCTTGATCAGATAACAGTACGAGTTCCTCGGCTTCGCTCAGAATGACAGAGAGCAAGAATAATTGTCGACCTTAGCCATGTTTACCCCGCGTTACATTAAGCACAGCAAGCTGCTCTTGCGGCATGGCGAAAAGTACCTCCGCTACAAGAACGACCTGCTCAGTTCATCGACAAGAGAAGAGCTGAGCTCCGCGCTACAAAACCTGCGAGAGGCCTTGCGAAAACGCGATCATGCTCGAATTAAAAGCGAGGCTGAAGCGCTCGACGAAAGATTGCACAAGCTGGCGCCGGTGACCTGGGAATCGCACTGGCGGGAAAATTGCGAAGTGATTCTGGTCGCAATTGTCGTGGCGGTAGGGATTCGCTCGTATTTTTTACAGCCCTTCAAGATTCCGACTGGCTCGATGCAGCCGACCTTGAACGGAATCATCGGTCATTCCACCACGGCAGCGGCGCCGAATCTTTTGCGGCAGATCGGGGAGTTCATCGTCCTCGGGCGCAATTATATCAACGTTGTCTCGCGTGAGAATGACCAGATCGTGCAACTCGAGCAGAGAAAATTCGTCTTCTTTTTCACATTCTCCCGGCTCACTTGTGAGCATCAGCAATTTTTGGTTTACGCGCCGCCAGAAACACTCGGCCATGATTTTAACGTTTTTCCCGGCCGGGTTTGCCGGCGCGGTGAAGTGATCGCGCGCGGCTACGTGGACACAGGCGATCAGGTCTTCGTCGATAAAATCAGTTATAATTTCGTCAAACCGCATCGTGGCGACGTGTTTGTTTTTCGCACAAACCACATTTTGGGAATTCGTGAAGATCCCGAAATAGGCGCGCCGTTTTACATAAAGCGCCTGGCTGGCTTGCCAGGCGACACCCTGCGTATTGCCCCACCATTTCTCTACGTCGATGGAAAAATCGCGGAGGGTTTTGGCTTCGCGCGTGTCATGGCGGCGAAGTCTTCCTATCGCGGCTATGCTTTGGGCGGCAATTATCTGGCGGAGCCAAATCGTTCCTTTGTCGTGCCGGAGCACGGTTATTTCGCCATGGGCGACAACAGCTACAATAGCTACGACAGCCGCTACTGGGGTCCGGTGCCGGACGACAATCTGGTTGGGCGGGGGCTTTTTGTTTATTGGCCGTTTAACCGGCATTGGGGTTTGATTCGTTAGGCCGTCTCCCCATGCTTTCCAGTTTGCCGCGCGTGTATCCACTGCTCGGGTTTTGCGGCGGGTATGCGATCGTAATGCTTTTCAATCCGGTGCGGCATGCGCTGCGCGATGGCTTCCGCTGCATCGCTCGCTTCAAGCGCATCTGGCTCACCTTTGTTCTTCTCGGTTTTACTTACTCCGTTTTCCAATTCGCCACTTTCACTCCCGTTCAAAACTCGGCGGATCTCGATCTAAGGCAGGTTACGTCGATGCCAAGCTGGCATTGGCCGAGATTTACAGAGGTTTGGAGGGAGACTCCGCTGCCTGCGCTCGAAGGGGTCGCGGGAATTTTCGATAATGCTACGACCACGTATCCGCTTTCGGTCGTCGCCGCGGTGCTCATGGTCGTCAACTGGCGCGGTCTGCACGGCGCGTTGTTGCGCGCCCTGCGGAAGCGATATCGCTTCGGGAGTTATTTCATTTATCTAATCCTGCTCCTCAGCGCGCTGGCCTCGCTTCTCAAACCCATTGTTTTCTGGCGGCTGCCGGAGTGGGGCGGCATGGTCCCAGCCGCAGGATTGTTGCAGATCTCGGCGACGGTCGATGCAGTCGCGTTCATCTTCGAATATTTGTTCGGAGTTTATATTCAGATTTATTTGATAACAGTTTGCATTACCTGGATTCGCGGGGTGAGTTTTGAGGAAGGCGCGCTCTTCCGCTTTGCCATGCGCCGTTTCAGTTATGTGCTGAAGTGGGCGGGGATTGTTGTGTTGTTGAGCACTTTGATCGTGCGGCTGCCGCTGCTGCTGGCCTACTTTACGGATATTCCCAATGTCCTCGATTACCTGCCGCTCGAGCGCCTGGTCATGAGTGGTTTGATCATTGCGTTCTGCTCCGTCCAGATCTCGCTTGCTCTGCATAACG
Source organism: Verrucomicrobiota bacterium (assembly GCA_003219195.1). GTDB lineage: Bacteria > Verrucomicrobiota > Verrucomicrobiia > Chthoniobacterales > UBA10450 > UBA10450. Next base: position 14,604 of record QHPX01000068.1, on the reverse strand, counting down.
AAACTTTGGCCGCCGCGATCCGCTCTCATCGTCAATTCATCCGCGAGAACGCCGGTCGTTTCCGCTGGTTTTTACTCATCTGCGGAATCCACTTCTTTCTCCTTATTGCCTCCGACGCCGTTGTGCGTGGTGCCATCGGTGATCGGTTGGTCGCGCTTTTTTCTTGGAAATGCATCTTTGTCTTTCTGCGCGGACTCATCACCGGCTGGCTCCTGGCATCATGGGTTTGTCTGTTTCGTCAAAGTGAAACCGGTCGCGTTGAACAGGAGAGTTGGATCCGGTATTAAAAAGCAGGTGGCGACGGCGTGAATGTGAATGCAGCGACGATCACCCGCCAGAGCAACTCGAACCTCGCGCTGGCGTTCATTTCGTTGGGACGCGAGCGCCGTCGCGACATCACAATTTTTTACGCGTTTTGCCGCGTGATCGACGATATCGCTGATTCCTCGGGGCTGAGTGTGGCCGCCAAACGACTGCGCCTCGCGGAATGGCGCAACATGCTGCGCGCCGCCGCCCCCGGCAAGCCGGCGCTGGCCCGTGACGTTCGCGCTTTGATCGACAAGTACTCGCTCTCGCCCGACATGCTCGAGGAAATTATTAGCGGCGTAGAAATGGACTTGAGCATCTCGCGATACGCGACTTTCGATGAGCTCCGCGTCTATTGCTATCGGGTCGCCAGTGTCGTCGGTCTCCTCAGCATCGAGATTTTCGGATATCGCAATCTGGCCTGCAAAGAGTATGCGATCCAGCTTGGGCTCGCTCTCCAGATGACGAACATTATTCGCGATGTCGGGAAAGATTTGCGCGCTGGCCGGATTTATTTGCCACAGGAAGATCTGGCGCGTTTCGATTATTCCGAAGCGGCACTGCAAAATCGACAATATAACGAGCGCTTTATTCGCCTGATGAAATTTGAGGCTGCTCGAGCGCGCGAATTTTTCGTGCGTGCGGCTGCGCTGCTTCCGCCTGAAGATCGACGCTCGATGGTTGCGGCGGAGATCATGTCTTCGGTTTATCGCGGCCTTCTCCGCCGAATGGAATCGGACAACTTTCGCGTTTTCGAAAAAGAATATCGGCTCAACAAACTGGAGAAAGCCGGCCGGATCGCGGCGCGATTATTGAAGAATTTTTTGAACATGCCTTGTCGAGCAGCCGTCTGACGAACCGGTTGCAAATTTTATTTGGATTCGCCGCTACGATCGCGTCTTAAAAGGGTTAAAAGATTCAAGGAAGAAATTATGAGGAAAAATCATTTAAAAATCATCTCGGCATTTGCTCTTTTGCCGCTGGCTCTGAGTTCATGCGACACACCAACCGGGCAAGGCGCTGGTTACGGCGCGGCTGCTGGCGCAATCATAGGCGGCGCCGCCACTGGTAGAGTGCGGGGCGCGGCCGTTGGCGCGGCCATTGGCGCGGCCAGCGGTGCGTTAGTCGGCGCCGCCATTGAGCAGGATCAGGCCGCGCGCTACGGTCCGCCGCCGCCGGGTGGTTTTCCGTTCGGCCGTTTTAGCGGCACACCGGGATTCTTTTATAGCCCGTACACCAATCGCCTCTACGATCTTCGCGGCGTTCCTCCAGGCGGGTTAACGCGCGATATAGACACAGGCCAGCTTTTCCGCAAACCATAGTGAAGCGGCGGCCGTGATTTGGGGAATTCGCGTTTGCGGGGATCAGCGGGTTTGCGCTTGCAGCGCGTCCACCAGCTTCTGCGCCTCGTCCGTCATCTTCAGCAATTCCGGCCACGAACGGTGATAGTTCTCGCCCGGTAATTTGCTGGTGGCGTCAAAACCCATGTGCGATCCGATGTTCTGCTCGCTTGGGGCGTGATCGAGCGAGTCACTCGGATTTTTGATGAACGTCGTGTCGCGCGCCGGATCGGTGTTGGCGCATAAGCGAAAGAGCACTTCGCTCGTGTTGTGCACGTCGCAATCTTCATCGACGACAACGATGTATTTGCTGAACATCATCTGCCCCATTCCCCACAGACCGTGCATGATTTTGAACGCCTGATACGGATACTGCTTTCGAATGCTCACGAAAACCAGATTGTGAAAAACGCCTTCCGGCGGCAGCGTCATGTCCACGATTTCGGGAAAATTCATTTTGAACACCGGCAGAAAAATCCGAACGCTCGCATCGCCCAAATAGTAATCTTCCATCGGCGGTACTCCCACGATGGTGGTGGGATAAACTGCATCCCGCCGATGCGTGATGGCGGTGAGATGGAAGACCGGATAATCCTCCAGCGCGGTGTAAAAGCCGGTGTGATCACCAAACGGACCTTCCGGGCGCATCTCCCCCGGCTGCACGTACCCTTCGAGGACAAAATCGACATCCGCCGGGACATCGACATCGATTGTTTTGCAGCGCACCAGCTCGATTGATCTTTTTCGCAGAAAACCCGCGAAAAGAATTTCATCCAGGCCATCGGGTAGTGGCGCGGTCGCAGCAAAAGTGTAAACCGGATCGCCTCCCAGCGTCACCGCCACCGGCATCCGTTCGCCGCGCTCGTAGTATCGCTTCCCATGACGCGCGCCGACTTTGTGAATCTGCCAGTGCATTCCGGTCGTGCGCTTGTCGTAAATTTGCATTCGATAAACGCCAACGTTGCGCGCGCCCGTTTCAGGATCGCGCGTGTGCACGTTCGGCAAGGTAATGAAACGGCCGCCATCTTTCGGCCAGCATTTCAAGATGGGCAGATCAGCCAGCGAAAATTGATTGTCGATCTTATGTACGATCTCCTGGCACGCGCCTTCTTTCACCTGTTTCGGCCGCGCGTGCAGCAGGTGAATTCCCTGTTTGAGCAAAGCAAAACCTTCGCGCAGATCGGTCGGTGGTTTTGCCTTGAGGATAAGCTGAATTTCCTGCGCAATTTCGTCCGCGCTCTCGCGTCCCAGGGCCATGGCGATTCTCCGGCGCGATCCCATCGTATTGATGGCCACAGGAAATTCCGATTTTGCCCCATCGACAATCGGCTGCTCGAACAAAAGCGCCTTGCCCCCGCCGGGCGATTTCATTTCCCGGTCGGCCCATGCCGCGATGAGCAAATCGGTATCAACCGGGAGGGCGACGCGTTTCAATTCGCCTGCTTGCTCAAGCGCTTCAATGAATTTTCCGAATGAGCGGTAGGCCATTTATGAAGCGCCGCTGCACGCTCGAGGCGCAGGCAAGATTTTAATCAGCGGTAAGGCGCGAGGTATTGAAACGACACTACGCGGCCGTTGGCGAACGTGACCGTCTTGTATGGGACCGGAATGCTCGGTGGAATATACGAATAAAAAAATGGATCGTAAAACGGATCACCGAAGAAGACGAAGCTGCGATTATGATGCGTTCGGAACACAGCGGCGCTCCCAAAACCATAGCCATACCCATAACCGTACGGGCCGTACGGATATCCATAGCCATAAGGAGCCGTGGTATAGGTTATGTAAATCCATGTTTCCGTCGCCCGGCCGCGCATGTTGCCCACCACTTTCTGCTCGGCCGAACCCCACGCCAGCCAAACCGCGTTTTCCGACATCCCGGGCCGAATCTGGCCCTGGCTCACCAGCGCTTGATCTCTGGGCGAGAGAGTTTGGAAAATTTCCGGATGATTCGAGATCCGTGTCTCGGTCGTGGAACAACTTGCTAGGATAATCGCGCTAGCGGAAAGACCAAGCGTCAGAGCCCTCGAAAAAAATCGACGCTTCATGCGAAAAATCATACAACCGTAGACTTATGAGTCAATCCTGTCACTTTCTTGATTCAACCTCGCCTTGCCCGTAACGTTACGCCCGAATGCAAGATCGACATGGACATCGTATTTCTTACCTGCGCGTCTCCATCACCGACCGTTGTAACGAGCGTTGCACCTATTGCATGCCGCAGGAACTCCAGGAGTGGCTGCCGCGCGAAGAGATTCTGACATACGAGGAAACCTTGCGCCTCATCCGCATCGCCGCGGATCTCGGCGTGTCGAAAATAAGAATCACCGGCGGCGAACCGCTTACCCGCCGCGGCGTTGTCGATCTTGTCCGGCAAATCTCGCAGATCTCCGGCCTTCGCGACATTGGTCTTTCGACGAACGGGACATTGCTCGCGCGTGAAACGAGTCCGGAGGTTACGATGGCGGCGGCTTTGCGAGATGCCGGCGTGCGATCAGTCAACATCTCCCTCGATACATTAGATCGACATGTTTATTCCCAAATCACCGGCCGCGACATGCATTTGCAAGCGCTCAATGGAATCGACTCTGCCATCGCCGCCGGTTTCGACCAGATCAAACTGAACACCGTCTTGATGCGCGGCCGGAATGAAGATCAGTTGATTCCGCTCATCCAGTTTGCCGCGGCGCGTAATTTGATCCTGCGTTTCATCGAGATGATGCCCGTGAGCACGACCGAAGTGCTCGATGAAAACAATTTTATGTCGATCCTGGAGGCGAAGCGCACGGTTGAATCGCATTTCGGCGGTTTGATTCCTGAGCCGGGGTTCCGCACGAACGGTCCCGCGACTTATTATCAGGTCCCCGGCCGTCCACAACGCATTGGTTTTATCGGCGCGATGACGAACCTACACTTTTGCGAAAGCTGCAATAAGCTACGTCTCACCTGCGATGGCAAATTGCGTCCATGTCTCGGGAGTTATCTCGAATTCGACATTATGAAACCCCTGCGCGCGGGCGCGAGTGATAACGAGCTTAAACAGTTCTTTCTCGATGTTGTCGATCGAAAGCCCGAACAACACGACTTTCGCAATAATTACAAGCCAAACCGCAAAATGGTCGCGATCGGCGGCTGATCGATGCGACGCCTGACCCACATCGCCGCCGATGGCAGCGCACGAATGGTTGACGTTTCGGCCAAGCCGCAGAGCGCACGCACAGCAATTGCGTCTGGCAAAATTCGACTTCGTCGCGAGACGCTCGAGCTGATTTCCAAAAATAAAATCGCAAAAGGCAATGTTTTTGCGACCGCGCGCATCGCTGGCATTCAGGCGGCCAAGCAAACCGCGCAGCTTATCCCGCTGTGTCACACCCTGCCACTCGGCGAAGTCAAGATCGACATCGTTACCTCGAATGATGGTGCCGAGGTGAAATGCACGGCCCGCACGGTCGCGCAGACCGGCGTCGAGATGGAAGCGCTTACCGGAGTGTCCATCGCGTTGCTCACGGTTTATGACATGTGCAAAGCTGTCGACAAAGAAATGGAAATCAGTGGCATTCGGTTAATTGAAAAGACGAAGCAACCGTAGCGGCGGTCTATAACGGCCGTTCGTTCAAAGTTCGGCGCTCACAGAGCGCCGCGATAGTTTCAGCAATGCAACTAACAGTTGGAATCATCACGATCTCAGATCGCGCCAGCGCTGGAGAATATGTCGATCTTGGCGGACCGGCGCTGAAGGAGACCGCGCAGAAAGAAGGGTGGCAGGTCCTTTGCGAAGCAGTCGTTCCAGACGAGGCCGCGCGCATTCAAGAAACGATTCGCTCGTTTTCCCAGCAAGGTTGCGGATTGATTCTGACAACCGGCGGAACCGGCATTGCAGATCGGGATGTAACACCCGAAGCGATCCGCGCCATCATGCGCGTAGAGTTGCCGGGCTTTGGCGAAGTGATGCGCGCTGAATCAATGAAAATCACGCCCAACGCGATTCTGTCGCGCAGCCTGGCCGCGATTGTCGATCTTTCACTCGTCATTGCGCTTCCGGGAAAACCCAGCGGCGCGGTAGAATGTCTTGGCTTTGTCGTGGGCGCGATTCCCCATGCGGTCGCGCTCGCCCAGCGCACGCCGACTTCGTGCTGAAATGCTGTAGCGGCCGGTCTATGACCGCCGGTTGTTTCAAGGCTCGGCGCTCACAGTGCGCCGCTACAGTGTCACCGGCGTAATCTCGGGCCGGCAATTAAATCGCAACCGCAGGACGAGTCCGTCCGGTCGGCGGACAGGATGCCAATGCCACTTTCTTTAATCCGGCCAGATTAAGAGACGCATTAATTCGCGCCCTTTCTTTGTGAGGTGCGCGCCTGTTCCGCGTCCAGCGATCCGGTCTTGCGTGAGATAGGAATAATCGATCGGGCTTTTTTTGACGTAGCTCAGTTCCGGTTGCGTTACCTGTTTGGCGCTCGCCTCGATTTTGAGAGGCAGGCCGGAGCGCGCGAATGAAACTTCCCACGATGCAGGATTGATAACCTCATTTGAGCGCACCATCCACGGATAAAGCTTGGGTAATTCGAAATTCGACGATTTCGGCAGGGTCACTTTGTAAAATGTCTCTTCCCCGGCGATGAACTCCGGAATTGTTAGCGACGTTTTTTGGCGGAGCGCCAGATAAAAACGAGCGATATCGAGTCCCGTAAGATTGACGCCGTTGTAAATGCCGTGGCGGTTTGGATCTTTTTTATAAAACATGTCGTGCCATGATTCGAATTCGTGACTAAGCATGAAGTTCAACTCTAAATGCAAATGGGCGCGCGCCTGGTTCAGGCCTTGGCCGGTGTAACCCATCACCGCAACGCCTTCGCCGCGATGCACCATTTGATCGGGTCGAACTGCGATCGCGCTCAGATGTCCGTATAAGCTGTAGTAGCTCGAACCGTCCCAGCGATGTTCGATCACAATATACTTCCCGTAGTTCGAATATCCCGGGACGAGGTTTGTATGTACGACTTTGCCGTCGGCAATGGCGCGTACTTCATCGAGCGGCTCGCCGCGCGCGTCGCGCTGGAGAGGCCGAATGTCGATCCCTTCGTGGAACCGTCTATAAACAATTCCCGCCGCCGTCTCGACCGGGTCGCGGACAAAACCGTATTGACCGCCTTCCCATGGTATCGATTTCACCCCTTTGTAATCGCGTTCGATGTATTGGTAGAACGCGGGCCCGCCGCCCGAGAAAAGCGCGTCGTTCGCCGTCGGCAGGACAAGATCGACAACCCCGAAATGATCAGGGCTCGCGAATTCTTTCGGAGTCGCTCTCTCACTCTGCGCCATCATCGAGAATTTCAAGCCGGCGAGCAAGGCGACGACTGCGGCGAGGGGTCGCATCGCCGTTATCGTTTGTGCTCGCCCAGCAAATGCCAATCTTTCTTCATCAATTCGATATCGGCCGCGGTAAGTCCCGAAGCGATGTAGATTTTTCCGTCCGCGACGCGCTTGTCGATTTCGAGTTCGGTGATCGCCCGCCCATTGATGAAGACAAAAAGCAAACCGCCACGGCGTTCGATGCTCAAAGCGTCGAGCGCGATCCGTCCGTGGTCATCGAGTTGAAAAAGCGCGCCGTAGTTTCCGTTGCCGGCCGGATAAGGCTGGAAAGCCACGACATCCTGCTCGGAAATCCGCGCCACTTTTTCAATGGCGATATCTTTGCCGGAGAATTGCGCCCGCACGGAAGTGGCGAAAACCGTCGTGTCGCGCGGGTTCGCTTCCGCGTGCAAGCGAAACATGCAATGTCGACCTTTGGCCGCCGCCATCTGCAGCAAAAAAACGAAGGCAAGCGCCGTCACGCAGGGAGTCTTCATGGCCGATTGATAAAGGGTTTGACAGGATTTGCAACGTTTGCTGTTTAACCCGCTCATGAAACACAGTGCTGCTTGCCTTGCTTTGCTGTTCGTGATTGCGGCGCAGACTTTTGGCCAGGAACCCACTCCCGCCCCGACCGCGAAAAAACGAGGCTGGTTCGGCCGAATTCTTCATCCATTTTCTTCGACATCACTTCCGCAGTACCAGAATCCAAAGCTGAACGGTCTCGCTCTCGACCTGCTGGTTGCGCCACAGACCGTCAAATTGTCCGAAGTCCGCCAGCTTGAAATAAAATTGACCTTGACCAATCAATCCAAGCGTCCCATCACACTTGATTTCCCGACCGACCAGCGAATCGAGATTTATTTGAGGAACTCGGCCGAGGCGATCCTGACCAAGTGGTCCGATAATCATGCCATCACCGAAAGTCCCGGGACGGTTTTGATCAACCCGCAGGAGCACGTCGAATACAACGAGACGATCGCGACACGCGATCTCACCCCAAACAAAGTTTTTGTCGCCGAGGTTTTCTTTCCCAAATATCCGGAACTGCGCATCCGCCAAAAATTTCTGACTGCACCGTGAGTGCGCGCCTGTTTGCCGATTATCATACCCATCCGCAGGGGCATCGGACGCAGCGTTACACGCACGCGCTTTTGCAACCCTGGGTCGATTCGGCCAGACAGGCCGGACTCAGTGAAATCGCCTTCACCGATCATGATCGTTATCATGAGGGGATAGATTTCGATGAGATCGATCGATTGCGGCAGAAGAATGCTGATCTAAAAATTCGCGCCGGCATCGAGCTGGATAACGATCCGCAAAGTTCGGCCGCGGGGCGAAAATGGGTGGAGAAAAATTGGGACAAACTCGATTTCGTTCTCGGCTCCGTTCATTTCCTCGAGCGCGACGATCAAATGTTCGACAGCGTTCCGGCAGGCGCGGAGCAATTTGAAGATCGTAGTATCGACCAGTTGTATTCGGATTATTTTCGACGCGTGCGCGAAATCGCTGCCAGCGGACTTGTCGATTGTCTCGCCCATCTCGATCTCATCAAAATTCACGGCCATCGCCCGAACACGGAAATCGGTTCGATTGCCGATGAAACGCTCGAGTTCATTCGCTCGCGCAATCTTGCGATTGAGCTTTCCACCGCGGGCTGGCGCAAACCGGTGAACGAACTTTACCCGGGCGATCGCATCATTGAGCTGGCAATGGCAAAGGCAATCCCATTCACAACCGCGTCCGACGCGCATTCCCGCGTGCAGCTCGGCGAAAACTTTTCGCGGCTCGCGGACAAGATGTCGATCTTAGGCGTGCGCAAAGTTTGCGTTTACGCGAAACACAAACGCGAACCACAACATCTTCTGTAGCGTCGCTCTCTGAGCGCCGAAATCCGACCCCGAACGCTTTTGGAGCCGCTACAGTCCGAGCCCACCAGTGATCTTCGACATCTCCGATTGCGCAAGCGCTTTGCCTTGCTCGATCGCCTGCTTCACGCCGCTCAAAACAACTTCCTCGAGAAATTCTACGTCATTTGGATCGAGAATTGCCTTGTCGATTTTGATCGAAATCACTTCGCCGGCGCCGTTCGCGATCACTTTCACTTTTCCACCGCCTGCGCTCACCTCGACGGTTTTCTCCTCCAGCTCGGCCTGTGTCCTGGCCATTTGCTCCTGCATTTTTTGCGCCTGTTTCATCAACTTGTTAAGATTCATAAGTCGATCTTTGGCTCAGGATTTTATTTCACCTTTGAAAATCTCGAGCGCTTCCTGAATGAGCGGATCATCTTTAAATTCTTCCGCTTTGCGCGACGGCTGCTCGCGCGAACTCTTGCCCGGCAATCCTTCTTTCGCGCTCAATTTTGCGGTCCAATCGCGGCCACTGATTTCCTTGAGCAAGGTTTCGAGCTGCCGGCGATTGCTTGTCGTCGCCAGCGTTTCAATCGCCGATTTCTCGTCTGCCGGATAACCGAGAAGAAAACTCCGGCCCTCCGTCCCAAGCACAGTCAACGAATCAACCAGCGTCCGCAAAAATCCTCGCGCCGGAATCTTCGCACAAACCTGCTCCCAGATTTTATTTGGATCGACAGTCACATCCGATTTCGAGGCCATGTATTGCGAAGGCTGCTCGGCAACGCGCGCCGATTTCGATTTCTTGAAGCCGCCGTCGGTGATCGCGGCCGGTCCAGCTACAGCCTTTTTTGTTGTAACATCTTTGCCATCACGCAACGCATTTAAATTCTCGATCACTTCATTGAGCGTGACCTGGCTCAAACTTTGGATCGCTTTGATGAGCGCGACTTCGAAATGGAGCTTTTTGTTCGGCGCCCATTTCATGCGGCCTTCGGCTTCGGCAAACTGGTCGATCAACTCAAGCAGGCGATCGGTCTCAATCAATTCCGCCTGCGCCGCGAGCGATTTTTGCGAGTCAAGATCAACATCTTCACTTAGCGCGTTTGGTTTCACCTTGAACACGAGCAGGTCGCGCAGATATGAAATTAGATCGGCCATCAGCCGCATCATATCTTTGCCGGCTT
>QHPX01000068.1:0-4538 GCA_003219195.1 Verrucomicrobiota bacterium | reverse complement strand
GAATCCAAAAACTTTCAGCACGTCCGCTTCACTGATTGGGTCGCCGCAAAATGCGACGAGCTGATCGAGCATCGATTCCGCGTCGCGCAGCCCGCCTTCCGCGCCGCGCGCGATTGCGTGTGCGGCCGCCCGTTCGAGAGAAAACTTCTCCTTATCGGCAATAAATTGAAGATGTTGCGCGATCAAATTCGCCGGGATGCGGTGAAGATCGAAGCGCTGGCAGCGGCTCAGGATCGTCGGCAGGACTTTCTGCGGCTCGGTCGTTGCAAAAATGAACTTCACATGCGGCGGCGGCTCCTCCAATGTTTTGAGCAGCGCGTTAAAGGCGGCCGACGAAAGCATGTGCACTTCGTCGATGAGATAAATTTTGTAACGTCCTTTTGCTGGCGCGTAGCGAACATTATCGCGCAGTTCCCTCACGTCCTCGACACTGTTGTTGCTCGCGCCGTCGATTTCAATCACGTCAAGGCTATTCCCAGCTGTTATTTCGCGGCAGTTGTCACACACGCCACAAGGCGTCACCGTCGGTCCGTTTACGCAATTGAGCGCCTTGGCCAGAATGCGCGCAGTCGATGTTTTGCCGATACCGCGCGGACCGACAAAAAGATAGGCATGCGCCAGACGATTTTGCGCCACCGCATTTTTTAACGTCTGCGAGACATGGCTTTGTCCGACCAGATCGTCGAACGTTTGCGGGCGATACTTCCTCGCGAAAACCTCGTAGCTCACGTGAGTAATCTAAATGGGTTGCCAGAAGCACGAAAACAGAAAATCAGTTCAACCGGGCGAAATATGAATAATTCCGCGCAAGATCAGCTCTCCGTCTTGTTTTTGGCCGAAGGCGAACAGCAGCCAGACGCGGTCATGACGCGCCTCACGGACTTCATCGGCAGGGCGCGGGCGAACCTCGATTTCGCCCTTTATGACATGCGCTTCAGCGATGTCCTGAAAAATCACCTCACGACGGCATTGCGTGATGCGGCCGGGCGCGGCGCGCAGGTTCGAATTTGCTACGACGGCGACAAGCCGCTCAATCCAAATCTGGCCGCCGGTCAGGATCCGGCGCCGCCGGGCACGAGCGCGTTTGTGCAGTCGCTCGGCTTTCCGTGGCGCCGGATTGCCGGGATGAAGTTGATGCATCAAAAATTTATCGTGCGCGATCAAAGCTCAGTGTGGACCGGATCGCTCAACATGACTGATGACGCTTTCACGCTAATGGAAAACAACGTGCTCGAGATCGATTCGCCCGCGCTCGCCCGTTTTTACACGCAAGATTTCGAGCAGCTTTGGGAAAAAGAGAATTTCGACAACACGGGCAACATAAAGACCAACGCGGTGCAACTGGTGTTTGCAGGCCAGCCGGCAACCGCGCGCGTCCTGTTCTCGCCCGGCTGCGGATTGGAAATCGACAGCGAAGTCGCAAGGCGCGTCCGTTCGGCGCAGCGGCGTGTGCGCATTTGCAGTTTGCTCATCAACTCGGGCACGCTCATCTCCGCGCTTGTCGATCTTTTGCGCGCTGGTCGAGTGGCCGTGAGCGGTATCTACGATCGCACCCAAATGAGTGACGTTTACCGGCAATGGCAGGAGGTGCCGCAGAATCGCTGGAAAATTCCGGCGCTCCAGGATGTGATTGCGCGTGCAAAACTCGTCGGGAAAAATTCAACGCCCTACAGTTCGACCAGCCGGCACGATTACATGCACAACAAGATTCTTCTGGTCGACGATACCGTCATCACCGGTTCGTACAACTTTTCGCGCAGCGCGCAGTTCAACGCCGAAAACATTTTGTTCATCGAAAGCGCGCCGCTGGCCGAAGCGTACAGTACTTACATCGACCATTTGATGCAGAAATATCGAGGCCACGCATGATTCTGAAAACTTTCCGCGCCCTCTTCCTCCTGCTCTCAATCGTGCTCGTAATCGATTCGCACGCGCGTGAGCCGCAAAGATCTTCGCCCGCAAGATCGACAATCGAAAACAAAGCGACTCGCGCGCGCGATCTCGGTATTCCATTTGATGGAACGCCGGACAAGTTCAACGCCATCACCGACGTTGCCGGCGTCGAGGTTGGCTACACCACGCTGATTGAAGGCGAAGGCAAACTGGTTGTTGGCCAGGGTCCGGTGCGCACCGGCGTGACTGCGATCTTTCCGCGCGGACACGCGTCAAACGATCCGGACGTTGCCGGCGTCGAGGTTGGCTACACCACGCTGATTGAAGGCGAAGGCAAACTGGTTGTTGGCCAGGGTCCGGTGCGCACCGGCGTGACTGCGATCTTTCCGCGCGGACACGCGTCAAACGATCCGGTTTATGCCGGCGTCTTTTCGCTCAACGGTAACGGCGAAATGACCGGCACGGCGTGGGTTGAAGAAAGCGGATTTCTCGAAGGCCCGGTCGTGATCACGAACACCCACAGCGTCGGCGTGGCGCGCGATGCGGTCATCGCCTGGCGCAACGCCCACGGTGGCGCCGACGCGCAAGGTTTTTCATGGAGCTTGCCCGTTGTCGCTGAAACTTGGGACGGCTGGCTCAACGATCTGAACGGTTTTCACGTGAAACCGGAGCACGTCTTTCATGCCCTCGAGAGCGCTCAAGGTGGCGCGATCGAGGAAGGCAGCGTGGGCGGCGGCACCGGAATGATCTGCTACGAATTCAAAGGCGGTAACGGGACCGCCTCGCGCAAGATCGACATGAAAGATAAAACGGGAGCGGCTAATACCGCCTCTCCGGCTCGGAGTTTCACCGTCGGCGTATTTCTGCAGGCAAATTTTGGACGCCGACCGCAGCTGACAATCGCGGGCGTTCCGATCGGCAAAGAAATTCCAGGGGAAGTTTATAAGAAAGAAACAGGCTCATGCATCGCGGTCGTCGCGACAGACGCGCCGCTGCTGCCGCATCAACTGAAGCGGCTCGCCCGTCGCGTTTCGCTCGGGCTCGCTCGCACGGGCAGCGTTTCCGGAAATGGCTCCGGCGATTTGTTCATCGCGTTTTCAACTGCCAATCCCGGCGCTGCAGGTTCCGAACAACTTACGCATTCGGTCGAAACAATTCCGAACGATCTGATGGATCCGATTTTCGCCGCGACGGTTCAAGCAACCGAGGAAGCCGTCGTCAATGCTTTGATCGACAATCAAAGCATGACCGGTCGCGACAATCATCATGTCGATGCGATCCCGCACGATCGTTTGCGCAAGATCCTGAGAAAATATAATCGACTCCAATCAAGTCGGGCACCAAAGTAAGCTTTCACTAACCGAAAGACGCCAATCTATGCAGATGTTTTCATCCCGAAGAAACGAACCAGCCAAGCCAGCAACCGAACCGGAAACGCCAGCGGCCACGCCTCCGCCGTCGAATCGCGCAACTCCGACGGCGCAATCGGGCGGGGTTCTTTCGAGCAGCGTCTCCATTGTAGGAACGGTTAAGTTTCGAAACGAACTAGTGATTGACGGCGAGGTGGAAGGCAAGATTGATTCCACCGGCCGGCTAACGATTGGCAAGAATGCCCGCATTCGCGGAGAGATCAGGACGAAATCGGTCATCGTCGAGGGAACCGTGGACGGTAACGTCACGGCTCGCGAACGTTGCGAACTCCGGGCTGGCTGCACCGTGCGCGGCGATATCGAAGCGCCCCGGCTGGTGGTAGATGAGGAGGCGACTTTCTTCGGCAGCGCCAAGATCGCCACACAGGCGAATCGCCCGGCCTGATCGCGCATTGTTTGGCTCTGCCGATGAGCTGCGAGAGCCGAGCAGCAAGCGGCTGATTGCAGTAGACGTCGAAACGTCTACGGATGCCTTGCTGTCTCTCTGACAGGGTGGCACAAGGACGAGCGGTGAATCCGAAGAATTTCTTCGGCGAATTAAAGCGGCGCAACGCACCGGCCAGCGCGCCCGCGCGCGAATGCTTTCGGAGTTAGCTGCAGCGATTGGTTAGGTGGTATCATTTTGTGAACTCTCTGACCCATCGCGAGCGCTCCAATCGACGGAAGCCGAGCCGCTCATATAGTGAGATCACGCGGTTGTGGTCTAGATCAATTTCTAAGTCTACCGCCACAATGCCAGCCTTCTGTGCTTTCTCTAAGACGGCAGTCACCAACGCCGTACCGATGCCGCGGTGCCGATAATCGGGCGTGACATAAAGCTCCTCCAGCCACGCGACAGGGCCACAATGCTCCGCACTCAGAATCGTGGCGACATACGCAACGCCGACAATTCGGCCGCCGTCCCGCGCGAGCATGAGGAAGCCACGCGCTATGTCAGCAGCCACATCCTCCAAGACGCGTGCTAAGCGCTCTGTAGACGCCTCAACGCCATGCTCGCCGAGCTGGTAGACTAGGAGCCGAGCACACTCGCGGCAATCGCTGGCTGTAGCCAGTGCGGTGGAAAATGTTCCCATAGAAGAGCTGCGCAATGCGACCTAACGAGACAGAGCTGAGCCACCGCTGGCGAGAGCGAGCATGGCGTGCAATGGACGTGTTTTCATAAAGTAAAGCAGGCATCGGAGCGGCCAGCGGGTTGGCTGCATCGCATGGTTAGGC
>QHPX01000067.1 GCA_003219195.1 Verrucomicrobiota bacterium | reverse complement strand
AGCCGAGAGGGATGCGCAAGTGCTCGAGGCTCAGCAGCAGCAGGGTATTGCTGAGCCGCTAACCGTGATTGAAAAGGAGCTGCATCTCATCGCCAAGCAAGATGAGCTCCAGGGGGTCGAAGCGCGACGGCTCACGTTCTACGCGCTCCTGCAGAAAGCAGCCGGTGGCACGTGGAAGTGGATTCCATGAAGCAGTCGCAGCGGATTGTCAAAAACGCGGTTTTCGGTATCGGAGCCAGCCTCGTTGGGGGTTTGGTCTATTTGGCTACCATTCTGACTATCGCTCGCATGGTCAGCGTTGTCGAATTCGGTAAATATTCCTTCGTTCTCGCATTTGCCATGTTCTTCCAGCTCCTCGCCGATGCTGGTTTACCGCGCATGTTGATCCGGGAAATCGCCAAAAATCCCGAATCACTCGTGTCGCTGGTTGGTGCCGCGACGTCGCTTATTTGGGTTGTATCGGTTGCGGTGTGTCTTCTGGTCGCGCTGATCGTTCCATTCCTGCATTTTGGCACGGATGTAAAGATAGCC
Organism: Verrucomicrobiota bacterium; assembly: GCA_003219195.1. Lineage (GTDB taxonomy): Bacteria > Verrucomicrobiota > Verrucomicrobiia > Chthoniobacterales > UBA10450 > UBA10450. Next base: position 31,810 of record QHPX01000067.1, on the reverse strand, counting down.
GCTGTGGTCATGAGCATGGCAACGATGGCGACCTTCCACGCCGCCGGCTATTGCGCCGTTCTGCGCGCCTTCGAAGATAACGAGCTAAACTACCTTGGGTTTGTTGTACAGAAGCTTCTTCTCCTCGGCTTTATTGTCGTGACGATAAAGTTGAAGATGGGGTTGGTCGGCTTCGTCATTGCCCATCTTGTGTCGAACGTGCTTCTGTGGAATTTTTATCATATCGTAGTCTCACGCCTTTACGCACGCATTCCACTGCGTATTGATGTGTCGCTCTGGAAATCCCTCCTGATCGCCGCGCTGCCGATGGGTGGCGGGGTCATGCTTCGCCAACTCGCGCTCCAGCTTGACATCCTTATCCTTACCTGGATGACAAACCTGACGACGGTCGGCTTATTTAGTGGCCCTTATAGAATCAGCATGGCTCTGCGGGTGATTCCGCAGACTCTCTCACTCCCGCTGTACCCGCTCTACTCACGCACCGCGCACTTGTCGCCGGCACGCTTCAAGGAAGCTTACCAGTGGAGCGTGAAGTTTTTTGCGCTTAGCAGTATTCCCCTTGCTGCTTTTTTTATCGCGTGGTCGAAACCGATACTTCGGTTGGCCCTGGGCGCTAAGTTTTTGCCCGCACTTCCCGCGATGCAGCTTCTCGGCCTTGGGCTGGTCCCGTTCTTCCTCTCGACCTTGTTTCAGTACCTTTTCGCAGCGCTCGATGAGCAGAGGCGCTTTCTCGCCAGCACTTGTGTGGGCTCAGCTTTGCGCATTCTCCTCCTGATTATCCTCATACCGAGATTTGGGTTTGCTGGACCTGCCATGGCGTTCGTCTGCGCTGAAACGGTGATCGTTGGAATTTGGATGTTTCAACTGGCGCGGCTCGGTTTTCCGGCGAACCTGGGCAACGTCATCTGGAAGCCCCTGGCGGGGGGATTCGCGATGACACTTGTTCTTTTCGCCGCAGGCGGGGGACGGCTTCTCTGGCAGATTCCCGCGGCGGTCCTTTCGGTAATTGTCTATGCGCTTGTTCTATTAGCTCTCAAAACTTTTTCGATGGAGGAGATGCATCACGCGCGAGAAGGCATTGCGTTTGTCTCTCCCTTTATCGAGTCCTGGGCGAAGAAACTTAAACGCAACACATGAAGATAACCAAACGCCTGACGTCATGGGCAGAGACAGGCGTGAAGATAACCAAACGCCTGGCGTCATGGGCAGAGACAGGCGCTAAGTTCTGGGCGGCTTATTGGCTGCTCATCCTTGGCAGCTTTCTGATTCTTGGTTCCGTTTTCCTTAAATGGGTTCAATATCCTATTAGCTCGAACCTTTCCGGTCTGGAGTTGCCTTTGTTCCATGACACGGGAATCATCCCGCATGTTGCTCTGCTCTCTTTCGGCGCTGTTGGGATTGTTGTCTTGATTGCCGGAGTTGTTTTGCTTCGATTTTTCGTTTCGGCGCTCAGCCTTGCCGCAGCCGTCCTCATCACACTCTGCGTGCTGACGCCGGCCCACATTGCCTTTCAACAGCCGATGATGCTCCGCCATCTCACCGATGAACTCCAGGCGATGCCATGGCACAAGATTTTTACGAAAGATTACCTTCCCCAAAATTACGGTTCCCCTGAAGTGGTCCCGAATCAGCTGATCCTTTACACCGCGAGTGGGCGCCTTCTCGCTGCCTTTTCCTTCCTCCGGCTTGGCTGGACCTGCTTTGCGCTAGGCTCGCTGTTGGTTGCTGTATATGCAATGCGCCGTCTGCCGGATGGAAAAATGGCGACTGGACTGGCGACGGTCTGTCTTCCCGTCGGCGCGCTCGCCATCGTACTCACACCGCCGATAATCGGGCAGCATTACTTCAACAGTGGCTCGATAGCCAAGGCGCGAGGCCACAATCAAGAGGCAATCGCTGACTACCGAAAGGCGATGAAATGGGATGTATGGCATGCGCAGGATATTAATCTCTACGCAACAATTGGCGACCTCCAGAAGCAGAGTGGCATCGAAAATAATTCGCCGGAGCGACATATCAGCCGAGCGCTGGAGTTACAAAAGGCAAATGAGTACGAGCAGGCGATTTTCGAGTTTAGCCGGGCGGCCGAAGCGGGCGGCGCGCTCGCAGTGGCCGTGCGGCGCGAGTCCGCGAAGACTCGTATAGCGCTCGGTCTGGCCCTGTATCAAGGCGGCGGCATTGGCGGCGCCGTGACCAACTGGCAACTGGCGCTCGCTGATGATCCCACGCAGGAGGTCTATGTCCTGCCATACCTCGCCCGTGGCTATTTTGATCTCGCCCGTTACGAAGCCGCGCTCCAGACGGTCAATCGCTTGGTCAAAATTATAGCGGATCATAGCTCCATGGTGGCCGATGTCTACTCACTTGGTGGCGATTGTTATGCGAAGCTTGGCCGCGATGCCGATGCCCGCCATTATTACAACCTTTCCTACGCCGCGGATTGGATCGTAAATTACTGGGCGATTAGCCGGCTGGCCGGCGAATAACTCATGCAAATTTTATCGACTCCACCTGGACATCTACCCCCGCGTGCCCAGCGATGGTCATGGGCCCTGGTCTTGGTCTGTGGGCTCATGCTCGGCTACTACGTACAGCAGACCTACTTAAGCCCTAAGCAGCGCCAGTATCAACTGGATTTCGGCGATGCCCAATGGATCGAACCTCCGGAGGTTGCTCCGCTAGCTTATTTCAGAAAGGAGGTGTTTCTCAGCGCGCCACCGGAGCAGGCCTGGGTGGAAGTTGCAGCACCTGATGACTACGAACTTATCGTTAACAGCCGCACCGTCGGAAAAGAAACCGCTGTGAAGACACGGGTAGCTGGAATCTATGACATCAAAAAGCGTTTGAAGGCTGGAACGAACGTCATCGCCGTTTCGATTTCGCGCACGTCTTACCCGGATTCGGCGCAGCTTCTCGTTCGCGGCCTCATCAAGGAACCGGGTGGCAGAGTGACTTCATTGCTATCGGACGAGCATTGGAGAGTCGGCGCGAACAAGGGCATTGTAGAAGGCTCGGAGGAGTGGACCTCTCCCCTGGTAGAAGAAGAGCTTTGGCCAAACGCGCGGCGGTCCGTGATTAAGGAAAAGCCGATTCCGATCGCCTGGGTCGACACCAATCCGCTTCTGCTACAACTGCCCACCTCCGGTTCATGGATCATGGCCGAGAACGCCGGAACCGAGGCCGTCTTCTCGACTTCGATCAATGCGGACCAGGCTCGGCAGGAGTCATGGATTCAGGTGGCGAGTTCGGGAGATGTCGATCTCCTTGTCAACGGACACGCCATCACCCCCGCGATCCCTTCCTCAGCTCAAGGGAAACAGCTTCCCCATCTGGCCGCCCCGACCGCTTCGCCAAGTCAAAACCGTGAGGAAACGCATCCGGGGGGCAGCGCCAACGGGATTGAGGCTCCAGCCAAAACGACCACTTCTCCAGGGGTCAGCGCCACAGGGGGTGAGGCTCCAGCCAAAGCGACCGCTTCTCCAGGGGTCAGCGCCACAGGGGGTGAGGCTCCAGCCACAACGACCACTTCTCTTTTTGAATCGGCTGTTCTGTCCGCCTATGACATTAGCTATTGGATAAAAAAAGGCCCGAACGCCATCGTTGCAGCGGTTCGCACTGATCATGGTCCGGCCTGTCTTTTTGCCAACGGTTTCCTCGTCCGCAGGGATGGCAGCACTGCGCGATTTGAAACCAACTCGGGCTGGCAGATAGGAGATCAACCGGCCGGTAATCAACTGGTGCAAAGTCATCGCCCTGTCGAATTCGGGAAGGATGGATCGGCGCCGTGGGGGTATCTTAAGCAAGACTTAGCCAGGCCAATTGATCGTTCTGGCTTTGCTACTTTAGCCAAGTCTTGCATGGTAATTTCGTCAACGGCCATCGCCGTCGTAGCTGTTTGGCTTTTGGTATCCGCAATTGCAGCTGGTCGAAGGCGGGAACCATTCGCCTACGCCATGTCTCGCGACGCCCTCTTTCATGGCCCAATCGCGGCCGGTTTGCTTTTATTGATCCTTCCAAATTATGACCTGCGATTTCCAACGGGCTGGTCGTTTCAGCCGAAATTTGTAATTGGCGCTATTCTGGCCCTTTTAGTCATTCGCTTGCTTCACCTCTGGGCGAACGGCCGAACAGCCTTTGGCTTGAAGAGCCGGATGGCGCAACTCCAGCAGACCGAGTTCCGTGCGCTTTTGCCCTATCTGCTACTCGTAGCGATTATGGCGCTCGGGTTAGGTCTGCGCTATCACAATCTCGGTTACATGTCCTTCGATCATGATGAGTATGGTCTGGTACAAAAATCCAAGGGTATCTACACGCTTGGTATTCCGTATGGCCTGTTTGCCGGAGAAGTTCGCTGGGCCACCACCTATGAGGCAGTGCCTTATCCGCTGGCTCTGTCCGGCTTGATCTTTGGCAATTCGGAGTGGGCAATGCGGTTGCCCGCCTGCGTTATGGGGACGCTCTGCATCGGGATCATCGCCCTGATGGGCCGCCGCCTCTTCAACTGGCGTGTCGGACTGTTCGCCGCTTTCGTTTACGCCTGCATGCCGATCAATATCCGGTGGGCGCAAAACGCCTTTTACCCGATGCAATGTCAGTTCATGTCGATGCTAACCATTTGGTTGTTTTACGAGGCAATCAGAGTTCGTCCGCTGCACCGCTCTTATCTGACCGCAGCTTCGGCCGCGTTTTGCCTGACTTATCTTTCCTGGGAGGGAAGCGGCTTTCTTCTGCCCGCTTTTTTCATTGCGTTGATCGTTGTTCGCTGGGGCGAATGGTGGTGGTTAAAAGAGTTTCATCTCTACCGATGCCTCTTCTTCATGGCTGCCGTGATCGTCGCTCAGTACTGCTCGCGGACGATCGCCGCCGTCCCCTATCTTTTTCTAGGCTCGGGGCTTTCGAATGTTGCCGGCCCGTCGCTCTTTTTCCTGACGCCGGCATATACTCCAATGTTTTATATTGACAAGTTATGGCTGTCGGAAAACCACGTCTTCTTCACGATCATGATTTTCCTCGGCCTTCCATTCTGCTGGGCTCACCGTGGATTTCGTTATGTTTTCACGGTCCTTGTTATGCTATGGATTCTCCACACGAACTTCCTAGCCGCTTTGTCTCCACGCTATTGTTACTACTTTCAGCCGCTTGTCATACTTGCCGGCACAGCCGCTGCGATAATGCTTTATGATCGCGTTATTTCTCTCGCTCACCGCGAGGGTAACTCGACCGTCGCGCGCGTTGCTGCGCATGCCACCGGACTGGCGGTGATGACTCTGCTCTTTCTGCAAAGCAACGAATGGCTGATGAAGGAGTACTCCCTTTCCAGCAGAGGCGATGAACCGGGCATGATGACGCGCATGAATACGTACCGCTACGACTACCGCGGCGCAGCGCAATATGTGAAGAGTCACTTCCAGCCGGGGGACCTGATTATGCCAGGCATTCCACACGTGTTCGCGTACTACGCGGGAATGCCGGGCGATTATGTGTTGGATACTCTCCTCGGCACGAAAACCGGGTATAATCAGTTACTCGCCGAGCCGAGATTCGTCGATAAGTTTGCTGGCTTACCTGTGGTGCGCAATCTGACGGAGTTGCAGGAGTCCGTTTCTCGGTCGCGTCGCACCTGGGTTGTCTTCGCACCTTATGCTTCCTTCGAAAAATTGAGCGACCCGAATGTGCTGGATTATCTCGACCAAACCGGCAAGGTCGAATTTGAAACCTATCGCGCAAAAGTCATGTTGGTTGAGCGCGCAAAGCCGAAGAGTATCGCCAAAACACCCTAGACCTAGATACTGGAATAGGCCCTGTTAATAGCTTTCCGGCCAGCCGCACGGATCGAAAATAGGGCCGAGCTAAGCGGGGTCTGAGTTCGCGCTCGCGTCGATTCCAACTCACGCGTGATCTGGCTAACTTCGGCTGCGTGTGTGTTGACGGCAGTCTGAAATACGTTTGCTGCGCAGTCGTAGAGCGAGATATCAAAGGAGTTTTTCTCCACAATCAAATCGAGAGTCGATCGAGGAAGATCGGCTTTCTTCGGCCGAGTGCGAGTGACATTAAAGCTCGAATACCGTTGAAATTTCCAACCGAAGCGTAGCTTCATCAGCGCCAGGCTTTCTTCGAAACGCTCGGAGAGGCCGACCACACTAAAATACCGGACCAGGTTCTCCTTCGCTCTTTCACAGATCTCCGCCGTACAAGGTTTCTCATACTCAGCTCCGGCGAGAATCTTACATTGGACGTTCTCTCTGGGCGAGCGTCTGACAAAATCCTCGAGGCTCCAATTCTCAAGTTTGAACTTCCAGTACAACGGGTGCAGCTTGTAGCTGCGCATAAAGTAGAAGGCCGAAATCACGCGGTCGACAGGCTCGCGCAGGACTGTAATGTAAGTCGCTGGCTGGGGAAGGATCGCGTGAAGGCCAAACAACATATGGCCTTTGAAGATACGCGTTCTCCTCAGTCGTTTCTTCGAGAGGCGCTGCAAGTGCGCCCATGAAAACCTGAAGAAAACCGGATCGATTGAGTACATCTCGAAGAGAGGGTATTCCCATTCAATCAGCCGATTGAGCGTGGAGCCGGCCGCTTTTGGAACGTGGAGAAAGATAACCGCTTCCGAGGCGCAATCGGCTTGGGTCATGGCGGGGCTTTTACTCGGCGGAGGTTTGTGCGGTGTTGCCCCGACGCCTACTCTTCGCGCGGTAATGATCTTCATCGCGCGCGCGGTATTCACCTTCAGATATCAGTTTCTTCTTGTACGCGTCGTAACCGAGTCGCCTTCCTTCCTCCCAAGCCCGGGCTACGGCAGCGGACGTCTCCACGCTTAGACCGTCACCGTGCCACAGTTCCCAATATTCACCCTGTGCATGAACCACGTTGAGCACGGCTATCTCGATCGACCCCATTGGTGTCTTCCCGGCGGCCTGTGAGCTGACAATTCTGAATGCTAAACCGTGCCGGGTATTTGCTTAGCCCATAATCGATAACGCGCTCGCAGAACTGTGGAGGCAGGTCTAGCACCTTGGACAAGTGCAGGGATATCTCCTGTCGCGGAAAGGCCTTCGCCCATTCATCGGTGTACTTTTTGTAGACATCGAGCAGCTTCTCTTCGTAGTTTCCGAGCGCTTTCCATTTCGCAAGATCCTCACCGCGTTTTGGAAGATGCATTTCTGCGCTCAACAAATTCGCGCATGTGAGGACAACGCTTAAGCACAAAGGATCGCTGGCATAACGTTCACCCAGTTGTGCGATCACCCGCGAAAAGTTCCGCTGATAAATCGGGTCCCACGGGACAGGAATCACGATTGCCTCCCCAAAATTGGCTCGATGGGGATTCGTCACGCGAGTTTCAAAAGACTGAGCGCCCTCCGCATAGACAAAAGGTGGCGTGCTAGCGCCCGGTTTGAAACAGAGTTGATATTTCATGCCGATGCCGCGGAGCACGGCCACGAATTTATCGATCGCGCTAAAATCCGGTTTACCAGGTTCATTCTCGACTTCTTTCCAGGCAACGTTGAGGCAGACGCCAGTTAGTTGATGGTTTGCGCGAATGCTGCCGGCGAAAGCGTCCAATTCGCGGGCGTCGACCTTTTGCATGACCCATAAACCTGTTCGGATCGGCGGCTCCCGCTCAGCAAAGAGTGGAATCGGACCGGCCATTGCGAGCGTGAGACCACAGAGCAACGGGCGAATGACGTAAAAGAATTTGGCGGGCTGCATCGCTTCTAACGTCGGCTGTGTAATTCAGTTGCCCTCATTTCTTGAGATACTTGTCGAAAAACGCTTTAATCATTAGTCGAAACCTTGGACCCATGGCGCCGTGCCCTCGCGCAGGTGCGATCTCCAGCATGGTCTCAACCCCGGCTGATTTAAGGGCTGCGGCAAATGACTCGGCCTGAGTGACAGGCACGGTGGAGTCATTTTCACCATGGATGATTAGAAACGGCGGATCGTCCTTTGAAACATAATGAATAGGGCTGGCAGCTATCGCCTTTGTTTGATTTTGTTCGGCCGAACCACCCACTAAGCCCGCGACCGCAGACATCGCTTTGCCGCTTTTATCCGCTGACGATTGCGAAGCTTCCTGGTAGAGACGGACCAAATCTGACGGACCTGACATATCGCACACCGCCTGCACCCGGCTCGAATACGACATATTATCTCCGGCACCCTCGAGTTCGCGCACTCCGCCGGAAGTACCAAGCAGGGCTGCTAGATGCCCGCCCGCGGAGTGCCCCCAGACACCGATGTGGTCAGGATCGAGATTGTATTTGGAGGCGTTAGCTCGGAGCCATCGCACGGCAGCCTTGCAATCTTCGATCTGCGCCGGAAAAGGTGCAACGCTGCTAAGACGATAGTCAATGCTCGCGACGGCGTAGCCATCATTCACGAGAGCAACAGCCGGAGTGCGCTCTTTTCTGCCCCTGCTCCAGCCTCCGCCATGAATCCAAACGATCACAGGCAGGGGACCGGAAAATTTCTCGGGAGAATAAAGGTCGAGCGTGAGTACTTCGCCGTTGACGCGCTTGTAGACCAAATCTCGCTGGGCCGCGGCATTGGCCACCTCAGCAGGGCGCCGCCGCGCCATGACCGGTTGCGTTATCTGCCCACCCAGAACAACCGCGGCGAGTGCAACCGCGAGGCACGCATACCGCTGTCGCATGAGCCCAAGCATTGGATATTTCGACGTCATATTGCAGATGCGATCTTGCTCAGTAAAAACCGGCCGGTAGCCAAGCTCGACTGGCAAAGATTCTTCAACTTCCCAGGCCTTGGAATGGCACGTAAAGTCGCCAATCCTTCTCTCATAGCGCCCTCGTTTTTGCAAAGCCTTTCTGCAAACAGTTTCTTTCCGAACTCATAGAGCTCGACATCGAGTCGATTGCGCGCCCCGATTAGGTCGACCAACCTTGGTTCCACCACCGGCCGAATCTTCGAGACTTTGCGATTCTCATAAAACGGAAGTTCCCATCCGAACGTTTTCGCCATGAGCAACAAGCTCTCTTCGAACCTTTCGCAAATCCCGACTACATTAAATGATTTAACCAGATTTTCTTTTGCGATCTCCAGCAACCGGTCGTCGCAACTAGTGCCATTTTCAACTCCCGCAACCAACCGACATTGAAAATTGTCGCGATGAGGGATGAGTCGGAGATATTCCTCGACTCCGAGGCGCTCCTTCTTCAATTTCCGGTGCAGCGGATGGAGCGGCCTGCGCAAGATGAAGTAGTAGGATGAGAGAAACCTCGCCACGGGCTCGCGAAGCATCGTGATATAAGTAGCTCCCTGCGGTAGAAACTCGTGCAGGCCGTAATACAAATGCCCGCGCACAACCCGGATGCGGCGGCGTCGCTCTTCGGAAAGTGTCTTGAACCTTTCGGCCGTGGCGCGAATTCGGTACGGATCCAGGGTAAAGATCGAAAGCGGATTATACTGGCGTTCGATTATCCGGTTAAGAGTCGTTCCCGCCGTCTTCGGAATGTGAAGGAAAATCAGCGCTTGGCCGTCCACGGTGGTGAATCGTAGCATTTTGCGTTGTGCCGAGCAACTGGAGTGATCTATGTGCTCTGCCGGCTCATGCTCCACTCTCAGGACTCTGTGAGCAGGTTGAATCGGAATGGCTTTTCTTCTGGCAAAATAACACCACATGTTGCAGGATGTTATTGACGCTCTCCAAGCTTTGATTGCCTCTAACGAATGCCACATATCGGACGCGATGATCGACCTGTTGTATAGCCGGATACATTAAACTCTCGGATATAAAATCGAGACGCCCAATCCGGCGAAATCCGCCACTATCAGCGCAAGCGTGGGATTTTGAAATACCGCTCGCGAGGTGCGCCTTGGTCCCTCATTTGAGGTAGAATGAATGATAGAGCACGATCATGTGCGCTTCGCACCGGGGGGAGATTCAGCGAAGTCGCTAGTACGTGCGCCGGAGAATTTGCTCGACAAAATTTAATGCGCACAACAGGATGCAAAAATGACAACAGACGAAAATCGCGTGATAGACGTAAAGGAACAGACTCGCGCATTCATTCTGGAATACGCGGCTGGCCGAGGCGTAACCGAACTGAAGGATGACGAGCCCCTGTTGAACAGCAATATCATCGATTCTCTCGGCTCATTCCGGCTCATCGCCTTTCTCGAGGAAACTTTTCCTCTCACGATTGAAGACACAGACATGGTGCCGGAGAACTTTCAAACTCTAAACGACATTGAGAGTTTCGTCGCCGGCAAGCTAGGAAAGGCTGATGGCGAGGCTGGGCACTGAACCCACGCGCCGCTTCCGACTGCAAGTTGAAAACACGCTGCTGTGCGTGCGCGATGACCTGATTGCGCTGGATCGCCCTCACGTGCTGAGTTGGCTCTGCCGTGAGGGGGCTCATTCCAGACATGCGGGAACGCCTGGCCTAAGCCTTCGCTTTGACTTAGGCCACTCACGTTCACCGTTGCATTCGAGAGCATCCATATCAACGACTTTCGGCCGCGTGAGCGACAGCGCAAAGGTCGGAAACTCCATTCACAGGCAGCGGCGACATCGCGGATAGTAACCTCATCTTACATTGCTCCGGATAACGAGTAATGACTTTCGAAAATTCCTTTAACAAGTGAGCACCGATAGCCTGCATATCAGGCGAGTTACCAAGGTAACGTCGCGGCACCGAAGTACCGAAATGAATGGCAAACTTCCACGTGGCGGTTTCCGTGATTAGACAAGGAATCAGTTCGGCGTCTGCCATTGCCGCTAATCTGATCGCTCCCGTCGCCATCCGGAACACGCGATCTTCGAACGGCACATCAACTTGTAGCCCGCGAGCCGGATCTATCATCACAAGCAGCCGCCGGCCCGGTCCTAGGACCTTCCGGACGTGCGAAAACCGGGGCATCGGGGTCAGGTCTTCCGCCATGAGAAATACCGGCACGTCGGCCGGAGGACTCAAGGTGTATTGGTAATTCGTTAGGCTTCTCAGAGAATCAGGAGGGCTCGTGCGCACGCTCGTTGCGACAATACCATGCGCACGCAACCAATAGGGTAGGATCTCGAACGGCCCGAAATGCAACGAAGCTAGGACCACTCCCCGGTCCCCCTCCCGTAATCCGATTAGATCACTCCCGCCTTCGAGGCGGCATCGCCTCAGCCAGCTCGCAGAGCAGAGGCGATCCGGCCACATGTAAAAGAGTTGCGAATGATAGAGGCCAAGACTCTGCCAGAGAAAGAAACGCCAAGGCTTGGGACGCCATGACTCCGGGAAGCGGCGCCAGCAGGTCACCGGCTTGCGTTGGCGAACTTGCATCAAGTCATACGCTGCGGCGGGAGGCCACAGCAAGAGGCTCAGCACGCTCTTCGGTAGCAGGCGCTCGCACAATCGCACGAAATAAAAGGTCCCCCATGCGACCGCAAGTTTGAGCCGAAAGACTGGCCTTGTTGCCGCCGATGTTACAGACATGTGCGCGTTCTTGTGATGGGTGTTCTCTAGCCGCAACCACGGATCTGAAAAAGGTGGAAGCTCCCAGGGTCGAGCCTCCACCGTAGCTCCAGATCGATTCAGCCCCGAGAATGACAAGTGACGCCGATAGTGGTCAAGACAAATCGTTTCAAAAAGGACGGAACAAATTGGTCGCCACGACAGGATTCGAATAATCGGCAAAGCAATGGCGCAAGAATCGTTCGCCCCAAATCGATTGAATGGTGAGGCTCGTCGTCAAAAGCTTCGCCATCTCACCCCGAACCTCGGCACGAGCCCATGACTGGCGCTCGGGGACCTTTTGAAGCGTGGTAAGCAGAGGCCGGCCGCTGTAAACTCGCGGCAGTTCGATCTGCCTCGCCTCTTAATCGCCGCACCTGCAACCGCGGACGCACGATCAGCGGTTCAAGCTTCAACTCGTTGGGCGTTAGGCGGACGGATTTCTCCGGCGAGCGCAGGCGGCTTCGTCTCAGTCGCGCGCGATGCGCTCCTCGTTCATCGATCAAGGCTAACGCGGTCGCAAGGGAGGACAAGCGCGAAAGTTGCGGGTTTCCGGCTCCACGAGAAGAACGTGGAAGACCCGAACAAGCGATGGCCGCCGTCGAGTTTCTTCTGGAGTCTACTCAGTCTTTGATTCACCCGTTCCCGCTCGCGCACCCTCGAGCTTCTACCTTTTCCGCATTTGAAAGGGCCTGGCCTCGTCCCGCGGCTGCGGGGCTCGTTACGGGGATTTTTAAAGCCCGACCGTTGCTTCGCATTTCCAAGCCCGGCCTTACCCAGCGATCGCTCGACTGCGTTACGGATTATGGCTGCTTCCCTGCGATGAGGTAAATGCTGGCGATCGCAGCAGGATTCCAAGGGTCTTTCTCAGGGTGACGGGTTCGTGCAGAAAGATTAGACCGAGCGTTTTGCTCCGCCGACAATTAACATTCCATGAATTGGAACCTCGATGCTCGCCGCAATAGATGACGCGCGTTAGATCACTGCGGCAGGTTTTGCGGACATCGCAGAATAGTTAGAGATGATTCGGCTTCGCTCAACCTGCTCATGCGGTGGCATTGCTTAGGGCGGTGGCGAGCCCGCCGAAACAAAACCTTGCGCAATGTGCCGGTGTTTCGTAGCGTCGCGAAAGTAAGGTCAGCGTTGTCGACAATTAACGGAGCAAAGAAATGAGAAGAAAAATTGTATTTCTAATGGTTGTCGCGACCACACTGATTTTCGCTAACGTCAGCTACGGACAGAACAGTCCCGCACCGGCTGCAAGCGGGTCTCCAATCGACGCGACTTTATTCACCACCTACACCATAGACTCTGCTCACACCAACGTTAGTTGGCTTGTGTGCGGTTCCACTCAGAACACAAGCGGCTGCTATGCCTCCGGGAACCTGGGCCCGTTCGGTAAGGTGGGCGCACTGATGGAAGGCAATCCAAAGACAGACCTCAGTACAAATACTGTCACTCGCGCCATTTACGTCTTGGACATCGCTAGTGGCAGCAATCTGAACGAGGTCGAGCTCTCTGTTTATACAAAGACCGACACTATCACCCCGGACTTCGATACGGTTAGCGTTACTTTATCCAAAACCGTCAGTCTGCCTCTGGTTGGTGGCACTTCGGCAGGGGCATCGATGGCAGCCAATAATAAGTTCCTTTTCATAGGAACAAACCGAAGCCCGGAGGGCGTTGAGCTCAATAAGCGTACCCTTAGCATCAGCCAGTTTGGCGGGTTCTCGCCGCCGATCAATGTTTCTGCAATCACGGCTGATCAGTATGGCTACGTCACTGCAACATTTGGAAGCTTCACCGGCGGTGAGAGTGGCTTTATCGTATTCGGCCCAGACGGCAGCCTTCAGGAGGATGGGGGTGGCGCGGACTTCATGCTGAATACCGTACAGGCGGTCCTGCCCTCTACGCTCCCCTAACTGCGGTCCAGAAACTTTTCTCGACTCAGTAGGGCGGGCAGAGAGTTCGTCCACAAACGTTGCTCGCCGCTGCGCGTCGCGCTAACTCTCCAGCATTTAATAGTTAGGCTTTAGCCGGATGTATTCCTCCGGGGAACGCAGGCGGTTTGCCTGCTGGCGACCCCGAACGCTTTCGGGGTCAAGAACTTTTTTCAAGCGCGCGAGGAGAGTGACGCGCGCCTTTCTTGCCGCTCGCCCGAGCGTTGCGGCGTCCTTAAATCCCGAGTGTGCGAATCCGATTCTTGGCCAAGGTGGGGATCTGGCCGGTGAGCGCACCAGCGGAAGAACGTCTCTGCACTCGAGACCACATCACGTGTCAGCGGCGTGGTTAGCGCCCAGCGGAAACCGTTGCGCACAAACTTCAAGTCTCTCTCGGTAAGTTGGTCTTCTTCCTTCATCCAGTGAGCGCGAACCAGGGCATCCTTGCGAATCGGAACAGGAAACGCGTATTGGTTGGCCGTGTCGAAGATGTGCTTGGCGGCGTCCGCAGAAGTCATGCAGCCAGCTTCGAAAGCTTCAACCACTTCGACCGAGTCCCTAAAGAAGGCCGCATAGTCGGGATCCTCGAAATCGCAGAACGCTGGATTCTGCGTTTTACCGATGAGGTATGAGGGGTCGCCGGTGCGGGTGTAGTCGCTCATACCGTTCATTAAATGGAATTCCGCTAGGAACGTGCCGATACCGAAGACACGGAGCCAGGCGTTCCACAGTTCAAAGTCGGCCCAGGAGATGAAGGCGCAATTCACCAGATTGTCGTTGTAGTTAAGAACTCTTTGTTGCTGCCGATCAACGGGAAGGAAAGCCTCGTTATCGAATTTGTCGGTCGCTAGCGCCTCGAGTAACGGATCGAGCAGCGCGTAGATAACCTCTACGGTATTAAACATGCCGCGCGAGAAAAGTGGGTCCACAAACCCTGAGGCATGTGACATGAGGCATTAGCGGTGGCCGATAGTTTGTTTGGAGGAATACTGCAAGCGGCCCGTGGACACCCAGGGCCGGACTGCCTTTCCATCCTTGAATTGCTCCGCCACGCTGGGATAGAGCTTCAGGAATTCGTTGAATTCCTGTTCCGCGGACATGTCCGGCTTGGGATAGCGGCGCGGATCGATGGTCAAACCAACACTTATCAGCGGATTGGTGGAAAGCGGATTATTGTTGAAGGGGATGACCCAGAACCAGCCGCGCTCAAAACAGTGGTGCAGCGTGCCCTTGTGGTAGGAGATAGGCAGCGGGTTGTGAGCTTCGTCGAACGGCGGCACATCGACCATGTGGGTAAACAGAGTCCGCGAATGATGTTTTAGCCGGCATGGATTGTCGCGTAGGCCAAAGCGCTCCGCGACGATGCTCTTGTATCCAGTACCATCGACGAGATAGCGGGCGCGAATTTCTTCACCTGTGGATGTCTGGAGCTTTACCCCCTGCTTGTTGATCTCAAGGCCCGTGACTTTGGCTTTCTGGCGAGGCACAGCGCCATGGTGGACGGCCAAGTTGTGAAGGTAAGCGTCAGTGTCCTGACGGAACCAGTGGTTCTCGTCACGAGCGCTGGTGCCGAATTGTAAGCCTTCCTTCGGGTCGTAAACCTGGCCCGAGCGGTGATAGACGTACCCGAAGTGGCGTTTAATGCCGCAAGTCGTGGTGACATGCTTAGCCATGCGTTCGGCGTCAACCAAATGCTCCAGCTCGGGGAGACCATACTTCTCAGCGAGAAGTGAAACGATAAGAGAAGTGTGAGGTATGGTGGATTCGCCGACGGCGAAGCGGGGATGCTGATCGGCGTCAATTAACACTACGCTAACGCCTTGCTTGCCCAGGATGGTGGCCAGCATGGACCCCGAGAGTCCATTGCCGAGAATGGCCACATCAAAATCGTGTTTCGATTCCTGTGTGATCATAGATTCACCCCTCAGTAGTCAGTATTGGATCAAGGACGCTCCCCAGGAGAAACCTGCGCCGTTGGTGGCGAGCATTACAAGATCGCCATCCTTAATACGCCCAGCTTCGATCGCATCGACGTAGCCGACCACCATATCGGTTTCTAGGTAGGATAAATGAAGAAGGAGACGTCCTGCATCTTTTTGCCGACCTGCTTTAGCACGCTGAGCATTACCTTGCGGAACATGAACAGGTTTACCGGGATCAGTTCTTTGTTGAACCTTTGTATGTCGCCGCAGACGTGGAGCCAACGTGGAAACTTGCCGCCGATGTCTTTGGGATCGCGGTTGTGAATGCCGGGAATGAACCACATGTCGTGGAGCTTCCCGAGAGTGGCGACCTCCACACCCAATATGCGGCGCTTGGTCATATTCTTTTTCAGAATCACCGCACTGCCGCCGTCTGAAACCACGGTAATTGGAAAGTAGTTGTGGTTGAACTCAGGGGTCTTGTCGCCGGCAATGAGCAGTGCAGTATTATAGCGGTCGTTGGCAGACATCAACGAGCAGGCGATTTTCAATGTGGTCTGGTAGCTGGCACAGCCGCCGGTGTTGATCGCGGTGGCGAAGGCGCGCGTAGCGCCAATCTCTTTCTGAACTTGTCCGGCAGCCGACCAGGTGGGCGCGACGTAATCTTCGGGAATGCTGGTGAAGTCGATGATCAAGTCAATCTCTTTGGGATCGATGCCCGACTTGGCCATAGTGAGTTTGGCCGCGTTGATGCAGAGGTCGGCAGCCGTCTCGTTTTTTGCGACGTGAAGGGCCTCAATGCCGATGTCTTTCTCAAAGTCGACATTGGCGGCGAAAGCTTCAGTGGGCTTTTCTTCATCTTCGAAGATCTGCGACAGGGTTTTCTTAGTTGGGGGCAAATAGTAGTTGGCTTCGAAAATGCCGATGTTCGTATTCATAAGTCAGTCTCGATTCCAGGCGGCCTAACAACGGAGCAAGCTCACTGCGGCTGTAGCACCCATGCCATGAGACACCCCAAGCACATAGTCTCCTTGCTTTACGCTCCCGCTCTCGATCAGGGATAGATAGTTGAGCGGAAAATCCGTGCCTTGCAGGTGCCCGTGGGACTCGCGGTTGGAAGCGCATACCGGGGACACCTTGCCTTCAAAAGCCTGCTGCATCGCGGCCTCGTCTTGAGACGAAATATTCGAGCAAAGGACGCAGGCCACATCAGAGAACTTTATCCCAGCGCGTTCCAGCAGCTTGTCAGTCATCCGACGCAGCGTTTCCCCTTTGGGGAAAGCATCGTAGCGGACCTTGTCCAATTGCATCCGATACAGATTGATGTCGTCGGGGTGAATCAGCGAGCCGCCGGGAATGTAACAGATATCGTGATTGTTTCCGTCCGACCATAACTCTGTGTCGATCACTACGCTCCCGGGAGCGCCGCGTTGTAGGACAACTGCGCTCGCTCCGTCCCCCATGACGGTGACGGGATCAGCAGGGTTGAGGACGCGGTTACCCGGGATGGTCGCGTCGCCGGTGACCAACAGCGCGGTCTTCATGGAATCGTTTTCCGACAACATGGCAGCGGTCGCACTCAGTGCGACCATGAAGTTGCTGGACCCGCCGCCGCTAAAGCCGACCACAAAGGACTTGGTGGCGCCCACTTCGGCCTGCACCTTGTTGCTCATGTTCCAGACCGGCACCAGGTATTCCTGCGGCATGATGGAATATTCGACTACGACATCCACCTGCATCGGATCGACTTTGGCACGCTGTAAGGCTTCGCGGCCGGCTGCGACTGCCATGTTAGAGGCAGTCTCACTGGCCTGGCCATTGCGGATGGGAACTTGCTCGATGCCGAGCCAGGATTCCCACAGGTTCTTTCATAAGATTTATGGGGGCGCAGGGATATTGCAGGGAAGCGTTGTCAACATGCAAGACTTTTCGTGTGCAAAGTTTTGCAGCAGCTTGATCAGGGTTCTCAGGGCATGCGATTGGAAATAAAATCCCGCTGTTCGCCATGGTCGGTTTTCTTTGCTGACTCAGCATTCGGCGAAAGCTTCGGGAGCGACACGCTCGCCATCACAATTTTTGCTCTATAGCGGTAGTGGCGCTCGAGTGAGCACCGAGGCGGACGTGATTGCAAACAACGCCTTCACATTTAACTCATATTGCGGACCACTCAAGCCGGTAGAACCTCGCTACCCGGGTTTAAGATGTCCATCGAATATTTCTGCATGAGTTTGGCCACGTGCTGGGACTTGGCTACCCTAACGAGTCTGGCCAAAACGTCGTTGCGATGATGAATTCCTTCATCACTGATCTGGATCACCTGGCAGACGGATGACATCGAAGGAGCCTGCCCTTAAATATGGTAACTTGGAATACCGCATTTACGACTTCAACAATGATGGCTGGGAAGACCTCTATGTCGCTGGGAGGCCCCTACCCGGGCGCGGGGTCCAATACAATGTGTTACTACTCAACAACCGAGATGGGTACCTTCCTTGACTTGTCCCTGCTTAGCGGGACAAGCTCGCCGAACTACGGTTTTGAGCCGGGTGGAGCGTTTACCGACTTCAACAATGACGGATTCATGGATACCCTTCTAGAGGGCGCAGGAGAACTCGGTCGTCGGGGAACTTCGCCGCACCTCCACATGAATAACGGTCGCGACCGAGGTAATCCGAATCATTGGCTGGAGGTAAAGCTAATCGGGACAGTCAGTAACCGCGATGCCATAAGAGCGCGCCTTTCAGCGAAGGTTGGCGCCGCGACTCTTCAGCGTTGGGTTTTCAACACCGGGTACCAGGGAAACAGTACTTTGATCCAGCACTTGGTCTCGGCAGCGCCACCCGGGTGAACACCTCTTAGCATTCGTTGGCCTAATGGAGCCACTCAAATCCTCAAAAACGTCCAAGCCGACCAAAACTCGTTATCACCCGATAGGAGACACAGACCGATCACAATCGTTGCTTCTTGGAGATACAATCTATTATGATTAATCCTACCGCATTGGAAAAGAAATTAATGCTGTTCTAAAAGAATCCTATCTAAAATTGATTAGCGAGCGTGAAGATCGACGGTTTGGTAAACGTATACGAGTCAGAAGTAACGAGCGGGTTCTACGAGGGCAAGCATGAAGCTGAAGGTGAATTTCCCGGTGATAGACGCCTCAATGAGGCTTTTATGAAATCAGCGGAAGACATTTGGAGTATGGTTGAAGGTTACTTAAACAATAACGATTATGTTCCAAAAAGTCTTTACGAGAACTTTTTAGGACATCAAGTGAATAGGATCTGGCAGAATACGACATCCGGGTCTTTATCGGGCACTTGTTGGAAGAAACAACGAAACATTTTGTTGCTGTGTTTGTTCCATATAATCCACACGACAACCCCCACCACACTAAATTTAGTTTACCGAAACCTTTTCACATAAAGGTATTGCCAGTTGACTAGAACTTGATTGTTTAAGACTTTTCTGCTGGGCCAACGCAGTATGTCAAGCTGGAATAGGCCACTCCTCGACCAGCAGGTTTTAAACGTGTTTAAGAGTTTGTCGTCGGGGATCATGTTTGTTAGGTGAAATGACATGTAGTCGATGGCTCGTATTATCTTCTGCAGTCAGGAACAGTAGGCGATTAGGAATTCGCCGTTCCCTCGCGAGTTAGCGCGGCCCGCCGGTGATCCTTAACCGCACGCCGCCATTTACCATCAACCTGCTACCCGGGGTGCGCCCATGTCACTCGATGTAGCCTAGAGCCTTAAGCCTCTCCTCCACTTGCTCGGCTTCTTCCTTGGAATAGTCGCCACTGCGCGGTGCCGCAATATCCTCTAAGTTGCTGTCGTAACGGATCGCGTGAGACTCGATGAACTCAGATTCAAATAAATCGATGAGCACCCTGCCATCCATGTCGCGCGGCACCGGTTGATCAAGCAAATAAAGCAAGGTGGGAGCAATGTCAATCAATCGTGCACCGTAGATCTCGGCTCCGCGTCTTAGGTGTGGCCCTTTAGCCACCAGAATGCCATGTAACCGATGTGTTCCGCCCCACTCCGAGCCTTTTGTCGGGCGTTTCGGTATGATCTTTATCGGTGGTTCATTCTGATCATCGGGAAAGCTGGGCCGGTCATAAAATGACTGGCTTCCCACCAATCTAGATTTAGATCAGGAGCCTCTGCGGCAAAGGAGCCATGGAAGATTTTCTCCCGCCGTAAGACCCGCTTAATTACCGGTTCGCCGGTGCGGGGATCTCGCAATTCGCTGATCTTTGTGATTATCTCGTCACGTAGGTTCTCATATTCAGAGTCATCGACGATGCCATGCGGCTTGCGGCCCTTGAGATTAATCCAAATGCTCGGCGGCGACGCCAATACTTCGCTGCAATAAGCTTTCGTTTGCGACCAGTCGATACTGGTGAACGATGTATAAAAAGATTCTGTTTTCAGTCGAAGCTGCGGCAGCAGCGCCGCCAGCCGGACCTTTTGCCTGGAACTGAGATTACTGCGCAGGAACATGTAGCCGCGACGGAGAACCGTTCGTAGAGTCTTCCGTAGAAGATTATTGGTATCCTGCTGGTAGCAAAGCAGGCCTAGTTGCCCAAGGTAACGATTAAGATAAACCACACGGTCCGAAACGGGGCCTCCCCCCGTGGTCGGAGACAACAAATACCGTGGTCCCGTCGTTTGTGTACTCGAGCAACTTTCCGAGACTTTCATCGAGCCGCTGATAAACATTTCGGATAGCGTCACCAAACTTGGCTTCCGCTGCGGGATCGTGAAGAAAATGGCTCTTGTCCATGAACTGCCAAAAGTAATGCTGCACCGTATCGATCGACATGAAAACAAGCATCGTGACATCCTGCGGTCGATGTTTGAGAAGGTAAAGTCCAACATGCGTCCATTGCTCGTCCATCTGCCGCATTTCATCGAGCACCTGGTCGCGTCGTTCGTCGGTATTCATAAAGCCGAGAAACCGGATATCAAGCTTCAGCGGTCCGAGTTCCCTTTCAAGCTCTTCTCGAAGCTCAGGCGGATGGATAAACGCACTCTTTTCAGAGGGAGTATCCATTCCAGATATCTGGTAACCATTCAGTACCTCCGGTGGATAAGTGAAAGGGATATTGGCCGTGCCTGTTCCAATCCCGGCCTGATTGAGAATTTTCCATATTGTCCGGGTGCGGCGCGAGCTGGCATTAGTATAGCGCAAAGCATAGGTGTCAGGAGTGGATTCCATGAAATGGAAAACACCATGTTTTCCGGGATTCTTGCCGGTCGTAAAAGAGGTCCAAGCCGGCGGCGTGATCGGAGGCAGGATCGATTCAAGTTGCCCACGTGCGCCTTCAGCCATCAGTCGAGCCAGATTGGGCATAAAGCCTTCTGCGACCCAAGGTTTGGCAAGATCCCAGGTTGCCGCGTCAAAGCCTACGATCATGACTTTCGGAGCTTTCACGATAGTCCCTGGTTGGTCGCATGTCCGTCCGCCGAAGAGAAAGCGTTGCCGCTGCCTTCTGGCCGGGCTACCCCTCTTCGGCCTAACACGCGACGATAAACAGTCTCCACCTCCTGCGCGATTTCACTCCAGCTGAATGTCGTTTCTGCCAGGCGTCTAACATTAGCGCCCATATACGCGGCGAGAGCATCGTCATTAAGGAGACAAATCATTCCCTGGGCGAATTCTGTGGGATCCGGACCGGCGAACCATGCACTCTGCCGATGCACAAGAAAAGCGGCAGAACTTCGATGACAAACAATCGCTTTTCCCGCCGCCATGTAGTTCAAAAGCTTTGTGGGTATGCCCCCTGCAGTCGGGCTGACCCGCGGAACAACCGCGACGTCAGCCGCCGCGAGATAGCTGGGGACATGACTCAGGCTGCAAGAGGTAATAACTACCCGGCTCTCAATTCCCAACTCTTTTGCCGTCTGACGGCATAGTTCAGTGTCCTGCCGAGCGACGGTTCCACCCACTAGCAGCAAAATGCTCTCAGGACAATTCGAAGCAACCTTAGAAAAAGCCGCAATCAATCGATTAACGCCTTGAAAGAGATCAAATGTGCCGGTGTAAATAACGACGCGCTTGCCTTCCAATCCGAGTCGGCGACGACATTCGCGACCATCCAAGCCGGTAAACATTGCAACGTTGACCCCCGACGGCACCACATTCACACGCTCTGCCGAGACTCCTTGACTCAGGACAAAGTCATAAAGCTGCCGCGTGTCCGCAATGACATGATCGGCCATCCGCGGTACCCATCGATCAAGCGCCTTGGCTAAAGTGTTTACGACCGCTTTTGGCCGGATAAGATTGTAGGTATGTAGCTCATCGGCCATGCTGTTGATCGCATTGTATATCAACGGTCGTCCCGTCACCAACCGTGCCGGATACGCCGCAAGAGCGCCTTCGAAGTTGTGAGCATGAATAAGCTGTGCGCCAGTGGCGTGAATTATCCGGACCAGAGTGGGAACGAGGCCGGCGTCGTAGCCAAGTCGCTGCCAGGACGGACCAACGCCAAGCCGTCGTCGGTGGGCGCCGATCGTTGGCCCGCGATGGACAGCGACTTTTTCGAAAGGAATACCTTCATCGAAAACCGGGTAGGTAACGACTTCTATGCGATGGCCGCGCTTCGCCAATGCTTCGGATAGCTCCTTGATGGCCGCAGGCGTACCGTGGTTGGCCGGGAAAGCGCAAGGCGCCACCATTGCCACTCTAACGAACTCACTCATGAGACGCAATCCCGAACCGCCCGAGCGAGAGATTGCACAACGTACTGCACTTTGTCATCGGACAGCCCCGGATAGAGAGGAAGACAAATATGCCTTTTTACAGCAAAGTCGGTTCCAGGAAATCGCTTGCCATTCTGGCGAACTACTTTTTCAGGATACTTGTCGAAGACGGGTTGAGAATGTACCGGGCGCGCATATAGCTCCCCTGCAAGCGAAACACCAAAGTCAGCTTTCAAACGGCGCCGCAGCTCCAGCCGGTCGATTCGCTCGTCCAGATAGACCACATATTTGTAGTAAGCCGATTGAATGTTGGACGGGATCTTCAACCTGGTGACAAACAAAATCCTGTCATCACTAAGCAAGCCATCGTAACAACGGGCAATGTTCCGTCGCTCGATGAGGATGCTTTCGATCAAAGCTAGCTGCCTGAGGCCAAGTAGGGCATGAATTTCGGAAGGCCGCGCGTTACCCGCAAATTCTTCGTGCCAATTCGGATCACTCGTAAAGCGCCCGTGATCGCGAAAAGCGCGACACGCTTGGTCAAGCGCAGAGTCAGAAGTAGTCACCATTCCTCCCTCGCCGGTAGTCATGACCTTGGTGGAGAAGAAAGAGAAGCAACCGGCATGACCGATTGAGCCGGCTTTTCGACCGTCGATGGTGGCGCCGTGCGCGTGGGCCGAATCTTCCAGTAGAATAAGCCCATATTTCTTGCAGATCTGACGGATGCGATCGATGTGCGGCGAGATAATGCCAGCCATATGGACCAGGATGACAACCTTACTGTCCGGTTGGATGCTTGTTTCAAGGTCATCCGGATCCATTTGGAAATTGTCGGGCTGACAATCGACGAAAATTACTCGCGCGCCCGCGTGGACACAGGCCGTGGCGGTAGCCATAAAGGTATGACTCGGGAGAAGAACTGTCGCGTCGCGCACGTCGATTGCTCGTAGTACGGTTTCAAGGGCGCAGGTGCCGCTGGACACACCAACGGCGTGCCTCACCCCGCAGAAGGTCGCGAACTGACGTTCGAAGTTGGCAACATTCTCACCCATGCTGATAAAGCCCGTTCGCAGCAAATCTTCAAAACGCTTCGTCAGCCACTCGATATCTCTTTCGAAAAACTTGAGATCAAACCCCGGAATATGCATTGACGGATTGCGTGTTTGGATGTGTTTCGCGGTACCAGGCGATGGTTCTTGCAATCCCTTCACGAAGGCTGGTGCGAGGAGAGTAACCCAGTAGTGCTTTCGCTTTCGAGATGTCTGCGCAGCGTCTCACAGCGCCCGTCGGTTTCGACAAGTCAAACTCGAGATCAAGCTTTTTACCCATCAGCTGAATGATCAACTGCACCAAGTCCTTGATTGTTATCTCCTCCTCACTTGCAATATTGAGTGGCTGCGTGCAAAAATACTTCTCTACCGCTAACATCATGCCCGTTACTTCGTCATCGACATAGGTGAAGGAGCGAGTCTGCAACCCATCGCCCCAAATCACGACTTTATCTTTAGCCTGCATGACTTGGAGAATTTTTGAGGGCACCACTGCAGCAGTCTCCGGGTTGAAGTGATCCCTTGGTCCATAGACGTTGTAAGGGCGAGTGATCGCTACCTTCATTCCATACTCCAGCTGATAGCAACGCGCTTGAATTTCGGCCAGGCGCTTGGCCCACCCGTAGCCATAACCGCTCATCTCCGGCTCGGCTTTGAATCCATCGCTTTCTGGCGTAGGCACACAGCAGTCACCAGCGTAAATGCCAACCGTGCTGACGCAAAGGAAGCGCTCACATTCGTGTCTCGCCGCTTCCATTATATTCAGATTCATGAGTGCGTTCGAGTAAAACATCTCGGCATGATGCTGCACATTATAACCGACTCCCCTGATCTTGGCCGCTAAGTGCATAACGATCTCGCGACCGCGGCATGCGGTCTTACAATTG
Source organism: Verrucomicrobiota bacterium (assembly GCA_003219195.1). Taxonomy (GTDB): domain Bacteria; phylum Verrucomicrobiota; class Verrucomicrobiia; order Chthoniobacterales; family UBA10450; genus UBA10450. The sequence continues at coordinate 7,843 of QHPX01000067.1, read as the reverse complement.
GCTGGGTCTAAAAGGTCGGCGACAATCATTTCGATGTCGTCCTTGACCCCTTTCAGGTTTTCACAGTTCCCTCGCTTGAGATCATCAACCACTGCCACTTTGGCACCCACTTGAAGTAGCCGTTCCACTAAGTGCGAACCGATGAATCCACCGCCACCCGTGACTAGGACGGATTTATCTTTCCAAAAGGAACTCATGCGTAGCGTAAATCGGTATCGAATCAAGAGAACCGCTGCCGGGTTGTCAATACTTTTCGCCGCACTCCAGTGTTGAGCGTCACCGCCATCCTACGTACGCCACATTTGCAATCCGTTGCGCCGTCCATAATCATGATCTTCGAGAAGCAGGCAATGATTGTTGTCCCCGATGTAAGATTCTTGACCAGGTGGCAAGTATTGGCGCTTTGTTGAAGCTTTAAGACTAGCCATGACAGCTGTCCTTCTACATCATACGCGGTGGGTCGCAGTGTTAGGCTAGGCACAAAAAAACGAGTAACGTTTGTCAGTTACAAAACAGCGCGATCAACAGAGAAAATAATGGTGAGCGACAAATCACGATTGCGGTGATCGCCCGCCGCCTTATCCACTGGGACTATGGACAAGTTTCGGCGAGCGGCGCGTTCGTCGTTAGACCAAGCTCGCGCAGGACAGGCAGAACCTCGCCAAAAACGAAATTTGCCACTGGTTCACTCCGTCGGTCTTCGCGCCCCGTGCCCAAGAGCACGGGAATAAAAAGTGGTCGAGATACATTAGATGCATTCATGTCTTGGGATTTGCTTCTCGCATCGCGAAGTCCGCGAGCGTCGCCCTCCGGTTTGGTTGCGGCTTCGCCGCCTTAGGATACTCCTCGACGACGTGGCGTTTGACGGCTGAGCAGCAACTCCGCGGCCGACGCGACCAAGCGCGTCTTCGACATGGCGGGCCAATATCCGTTTCCTGTTCCGATTCGCAAAGATGCCTTGGTTCGCGCTCACTGGATGAAGGAAGAAGACCAACTAACCGAAAGAGACTTGGGATATGTTCGCCGCGGCTTCCGCTGGGCGCTCACCGGCCAGATCCCCACCTTGGCCAAGAATCGGATTCGCACACTCGAGATCTAAGGATGCCGCAACGCTGGGGCGAGCGAGAACAAAGGCGCCCGTCACTGGCCTCGCGCGCTTGAAAAAAAAGGCCATCTAATTCACGCGAACCAATACGCGCACGCACACGTGCGCGCGCGAGAGGGTGAACCCGATTGTACAACCCATTATCCATTCTCACATATCTTTTAGAATACTGACAAGCGTTGAGATGCATCGCAATCTAATGCGCTAGCGCTGTAGATCACTTTTGATCGAAATCGGACCAAATGAGCTAAACTGCTCCGCACTCAACGCCATTGAGGCGCTCTACCAACTGAGCTAAGTCCCGAACGGGATTTTCAGATTGTAGATTTCAGATCGCCAGTTGCAACTAACGAGTGACGACGGAAGTAATTGATCGATTCGCCAAGCCGATCAGCGAAGGCAAATTCTCCGGGCCGCCCGCATGAGCGACCAAAATGCCTCCCGTAATCCGGGATCGTTCGTAAAGGGAGTTCTTATGGTAATTCGTTTTGGAGTGTCAAAGGCGAGCCTTTTTACTTGTCTGATTTTGCTATCTGGGGCTCTCTTTGCCTTGACAAGCGGTCTCTCTTCGCAGTAACTTAGACAGGCAAACAAGCTTTCGCTACCAAGGAGGGTTTCTTATGATGATTCGTCGGATTGTGCTGTGTTTCATTCCGTTAATGATCGGGCCAGCGATCCTCGCCGACAGTTGGTCCCCGATAACGGTCGTGAATGCGCCCACGCCGCGCGCGGCGCACTCGACGATATTTACACGCATCGATGGAACAGACCAGATGATCGTCTGGGGCGGCCAGGACTCCCCGATGGTTCCCTTCGCCGACACGGGAGCGCGCTGGAAACGCTCGTCGAATGTGTGGACGGCCACGACCACGACCAACGCGCCATCCGGACGCGAAGGCCAGCCCGCAGTGTGGACGGGACACGAGATGATCCTCTGGGGCGGCGATGACGGGATCAACTTTCTTAACACTGGCGGCCGCTACGATACCGTCACCGACACCTGGCGATCGACCTCACTCACCGGAGCACCTGCCGGTCGTTTCGGGCATTCCTTCATCTGGACCGGCGATCGGTTGATCGTTTGGGGCGGCGCGGTCGGCTTCGGCGGCGATGTGAACACCGGCGCGCTCTACGATCCCGTCACAGATAGCTGGTCGCCGACCACAACTGTCGGCGCCCCCTCTGCCCGCGACGGTCAAGCCTCGATCTGGACCGGATCGCAGATGTTAGTCTGGGGTGGCATCAGCCTGGGTAACTATGTGAATGACGGCGCGCTTTATGACCCACGCACCGATACTTGGACAGCTATCTCTACCACCAATGCGCCATCACCGCGACTCTTCTTCGCTTCGGGTTGGGACGCCACGAACCTGTTCATCTGGGGCGGTGTCAACTCGAGCTTCCGCCCCCTGGCAAACGGGAAGCTTTATAACACGCGCACGGGTGTCTGGAGAACAATCTCCAGGACCAATGCTCCTACACCACGGCTCGGCGCCACATGTGTCTGGTCGGGCAACGCGTTCATCGTCTGGGGAGGCTCGGATGCGGCTGGAAACCCGATCGGTACCGGAGCGAAGTACGATCCCGTCGCCAACACGTGGACGACCATGACAACGACTGGTGCTCCCGCGCCGCGCTCGAGTCACACCGCGATCTGGGACGGCTCCCGAATGATCGTCTGGGGCGGCTCAGGTGAGTGCTGCAACAACTGGTTCAACGACGGGTTTGCCTATACACCGTAAGAGCGGGGAACCGGAGCGAATGGCGAGACGCGCTCGACCGACGCCTCGCCCGAAGCTGAGCCCACGTCCGCTTCTCTTGCGCCTTTCTGAGGATTGGTGATTGGTACGGAGGGCGGATGCCGTTCTTGTTACTTTATTTCTCAGCATTCACCATTCACTCTCGCGCACCTGACGCTTGGCGGCTGAGTAACAGCTCTGCGATGTCGAGCACCTTCACGTTTTCCCCTCCTTGCGTGCCCGCCATGCCGTCGGTCATCATGTTCAAACAAAACGGGCATGCTGTTGCGAGCGTGCGCGCGCCGGTCGCGATAGCTTCCTGCGAACGCAAGACGGAAACGCGCTGCGACGGTACCTCCTCAAACCACATCCGACCTCCGCCCGCACCGCAGCAGAAAGTCTTTTTCCCGCAGCGAGGCATTTCGCGAAACTGCGTGTCCCTGGCAGCGCCTACCACCGTGCGTGTCGCATCGACTTCCCCGTTGACACGAGCTAGGTAACACGGGTCGTGCAACGTGATCGGCTCACCATTACCGGTGCCTTTGCCATTACTCAATCGTCCCGCCCCGACCAATTCTGCGAGCACCGTTGAGTGATGTTGTACTTCGTATTGGCCGCCGAAGTGCGGGTATTCGTTCTTGAACGTGTTGTAACAATGTGGGCATGGTGTCACGATCTTCTTCACCTTGTGGCGCGTCAGGGTCTCGACATTGGCCTGCGCAAGCTGTTGGAAAAGGAACTCATCGCCGATTCGACGCGCGGGATCGCCGGTGCAACGTTCCTCCGTCCCCAGGACGGCGAAATTCAGTCCCACTTCCTTGAGTAGCTGAGCGGTCGCACGCGCGACCTTCTGTGCGCGCGGATCGAATGACGCGGCGCAGCCGACCCAGAGCAGATAATCGAAGTCGGGATTCGATTCGACCGTCGGCACGTCGAGGCCTTCCGCCCAGGCTAGGCGGTCGGAGTTGGGGCGACCGTAAGGGTTGGACTGGCTGTTGATCTGTTGCAGCGCTCGCGCCGGCGGCCCAGAGATTTTCCCTTGGCCGACCAAATGCCGACGCATGTCGCTGATCAAATCGACGTGCCCGATCAACACAGGGCACTCCTGGACGCACGCCTGGCACATCGTGCAGGCCCAAAGCGTTTCGGCCCGGATCGTCTGGCCGTGCAACTCGCCGCCGCGCGACATCAATCCGCGCAAGTCGATCACGACCGCTTTGGGCGAAAGCGGTTTGCCCGTCGCGGTCGCCGGACACGCGTCTTCGCAGCGACCGCACTCCATGCAGGAATCGAGGCTGAGCAGTTGTTGGCGCGTGAAATGCTCGATTTCGCTGACGCCGATGAGGCCCGTTCGCTCGACCTCTTCCATCTTCAACGGCACAAGCTTGCCCATGGGCCGCTCGGGACGGGCGGCGATGTTGAGCGGGCCAGTGATCACGTGGAGAAACCGATTCACCGGAATCGTGGCGAAGAACACTGCGACTAGGATTGTGTGCAGCCACCAAGCCCACAGGTGCATCGTTTGGGCGGTAACCACGTCGATATCGCGCAACAAAGTCGCATCGATCAGCCAGCCGACAATCGACCAGTGCGCCACCCACGGTTGCACGTGGGTGTAATGCATGCGCAACGCTTCCACCACGAAACCAGTAATGCCTAACGAGAGAAGCAATCCCAACAGCCACCAGTCGCTCTTGTTGTGACCGAGGCTCGGCTTCCGTTGAAAGGCGCGCCGATACATGGCGAGCAAGCAACCGACGATGAATGCCACACCGAAGACGTCCATCGTCAGTTCGTAGATCAGGTAGTACCAGCCGTGGTGAAAGTAGTACGGCCCATCGTAGGCGATCGCCAACAGGGTGGTGCCGATGGTCAACACCACGAAACCACTGAAGAGCAGCAGGTGGAGTAGAGCGCCGAGCGCCTTGCGATGAACGCGTTTCTGCGCCAGTGCGTAGACGACGAATCGCCGAATCCACACCCGCCAGTCACGCTCAAATCCGCCCGGTTGACCTTTACGCCAGAGTCGCAAGCGGGCGACGACCTGCCATACGAGTACACCAATACTCGCCGCGATCATGACGAAGAACACGACGCGCATCCACGGTGCGATGTTGCCGAACACTTCGCGCGTGACGCTATTTACATCGGTTATGACAAGGGATGAGATCATCTAGGGCTGGAAGAGGCGGGCGTGAAGAGCGATGGCCGCGTTTTTCATGAGGTAAAGCGAAGCAGCACGCCGACCGGACGGTAGCTGCATCGTCTAACTAGGTTTCTCTAGTGAATTCATCAAAGAACTTCCGATCTATTTCAAAAGTTTTTCGTGGAAGTAAACCTAGCTCGAGGTTTTCGAACAAATGTATTAAGTCTTCACCCGCCACTAACTCAATCGGCTCAAAGAATCGGATGAATTCTGGACCTTTATGTTTCACGGCACGAATCTATCCTTCTGGCTTAGCTTCGGCGAATTAATTCGATGAGTTGTGGGACGATCTGATGCAGGTCGCCCACCAGGCCGTAAGTCGCCATCTGAAAGATCGGCGCGTCGGGATCTTTATTGATCGCCACGATGATCCGCGAATCCTTGATGCCCGCCAGATGCTGGATCGCGCCGGAGATGCCAAGCGCGATATACAACTCGGGCGCGACGATTTTGCCGGTTTGTCCGATTTGGTAGTCGTTAGGCGCCATATCTGCGTCGACCGCCGCTCGGGTGGCGCCAACCGCGCCCTCCAACGCGTCCGCCAATCCGCCAACCAGACGCTCGAACGTTTCCTTGTCCTTCAGCGGCCTGCCGCCGCTTACCACGACCCGGGCTTCGGTTAAGTCGGGCCGGTCGGACTTGCGTTGTTCGCGCGAAATGAATTCCATGCCGCTGGGAAGCGACGTGGCGTCGAACGCGAACCGCTCGGTGGGACAGGGTGCTGCGTTCGCCGCAGGCGCCTCGAAGGCGGTGGCGCGGACCGTTAGTACGCGGCGGTCGCCCTCTACCTTGATCGTGGCCAATATGCTGCCGGCGTTGATGGGCCGTCGGTACGAAATAGAGCCGTCCGTTTCTTCGATCGCGAGCACGTCGGTAACCATCGGCGCGTCGAGCAGCGCAGCGGCGCGCGGCAAAACGTCTTTGCTGAACGTCGAGGAAGTGCCGAGGAGAGTCTTCGCGCCCTGTTTTCGCGCCGCTTCCACAATCACTGTCGCGTAACGGTCGGCCAACGGTTCCGCCAATGCAGGGTGGTCGGCGACAAGCACTGCACACGCGCCGTACGAAACGAGAGACGCGGCGATCTCGTCCAGGCCATGGCCGAGCACGAGTAACGCGTACTCACCGCCGAGTTGTCGCGCCAGTGTGATCGCGTGCAAGGAGGGACGCTTCGCGTGTTGGCGATCGTGTTCGATCAGTACGAGGGTCTCAGCCATGCTCGGGTGGCGCCTGTCTAGCGGGAATTCACCGCGTTGTCAAAGCACCTTCGCCTCTCCCCTCAACTTGGCCATCAATTCTTCGACCGAGTCGACGCGTGTGCCGGCGGCGCGCTTGGGCGGACGCGAAGTGGAGAGCGTAGTGGTAAGAGGCCGCACGGTCACTCTCAGTTGATCGCAGGATAGGATCTCAATTGGCTTGCGGCGTGCCTTCATCAAACCGGGCAGCGAGACGTAGCGCGGTTCGTTGAGGCGCAGGTCAGTGGTGATTATGGCGGGCAGCTCGATTGCGACGACCTCGAGGCCGGCGTCGGTTTCACGGGTGCAGCGGGCGCGCGTCTTGTTGTCGAGGAACTCGATCTTCGAGACGAACGTCGCCTGCGGCCAACCCAACAAGCCGGCCAGCATCTGCCCGACCTGATTCGAGTCGTCGTCCACAGCTTGCTTGCCCATGATCACGACGTGCGGCGCTTCCTTCTCGATCAGCGCACGGAGAATGCGCGCCACCGCGTACGGATCAAGCGCGCGGGAATCGTCAATGCGAATGGCGCGATCGACGCCCATCGCCAGCGCGGCGCGGATTTGTTCGTCAACCGCCGACGCTCCGATCGTGACGCCCACGATCTCGGCCGCTTCGCCGCGTTCGCGAATCCGTAACGCTTCCTCGATGGCGATCTCGTCGAACGGGTTGATCACCGACTTGGGCATCGAAGCTGCTGCGCCCGCGACAGTGGCGTCGTTGGGGTCGGGTACGCTCTTGAACGGGACCAGGACCTTCATCGAGTGACTGGGATTGCGTTACAGTCCCAGGAGCGAGGCGATGATGTTGCGCTGTATTTCGCTCGTGCCCGAGTAGAGCTTGCTGCCGATCGCGTCGCGCAATTCCCGCTCGACCTCGTACTCGGTCATGTACCCGTAGCCGCCGTGGATTTGGATCGCGTCCTCGCAGCATTTAACCCAGCAGTCGCTGATGTGGAGCTTGGTCATCGCGGCCTCCAGGTACACACTCTTGCGGTGGCTGCTCAACCACGCGCAATGGTAGAGCATGTGCCGGGAGCTCTCGACGCGCAGCTTCATGTCAACGATTTTGGTGGCCACGAGCTGGAACTTGCCGATCGACTGGCCGGCTTGTTTGCGCTCGTTTGCATAACGGATGCACGTCTCTAACAACCTTTGCATCGCGCCGACCGCGCTGGCCAGGATGCAGCCACGTTCCCAAGTCATCGACCGCGTAAACAGAAAAGCTCCCCCGCCTTCTTTGCCGAGCAGGTTTTCCTCCGGCACCTCGCAGTTTTCGAAAAATACTTCGGCCATCGGCGACGTGCGCACGCCCATCTTCTCGAGCTTGCGCGCGACGTTCATCCCCGGCGAATCTTTCTCGACCAGGAACGCGCTGATTCCGTCCGAGCCGCGTGTTTTGTCCATCGTGGCAAACACGATAAGCAGGTCAGCGACGGGACCATTGGTGACGAAGACTTTGCTGCCGTTGATGAAATACCTGGAGCCTTTCTTGACGGCAGTTGTAGTGAGGCTGAATGCATCAGAGCCGCTATTCGGTTCACTCATTGCGTTGCCGCCG
>QHPX01000129.1 GCA_003219195.1 Verrucomicrobiota bacterium | reverse complement strand
GCCGCAGTGCGTCTCACGCGGGCTTTCATGCGAGCTTGATCTTGGGATTCGGTACGTATAACGCCCCTCGAACTAGGCGATGGATGTCATAAACAACGTTTGCTCTGCCGAAAGTGACCGCCAGCAGAGATATCCAGACGACGTACTCGGCTTCAGATTGATGTACCATTCGTCGGTCCAGACAGGGTTTGGGTGGAGCGCAGATGGATTCTAGGTGTATTGTCGGCAAACAGGAAGCTGGCCAGACGGAGTTCTGGCAAGCTGGCCGGATTACTACCAAGAAGCCCGCTTGTAGAAAGTGATCGCGATTGCTTCCGGCCAATGCCAGGTGCCCGTTAAGTGCCCCAAATACCCCTATTTTTGGCAGTTTTGACTTGCAGAAGGAGAGCTAAGTTCTTTGAATCCAGCGGGGCCATGTAGGTTATGACGCGTTATGAGCCCGACGAGCTACCAGGCTGCTCCACCCCGCGCCTTCATAATACGCAACTTACCCTTTCCTTGCAATACTAGCCCGACGATCAGGTGCCACGCCCCACGCCAAACCATAGACAATAGGTGACTTGTGTGACCTCTGCAATCGCACCAAAATATTAGCTCGACGAGCAACCAGCCTGTTCCACCCTGCGTCCCGCTCTTCTGCACCTTCAGCGCCGTCAGGTGCCCGATAAGTGCCCGAAATTCCGAGCGACCAGCGTATTACTTCCGGTTTGCTCGTGATCCAGGCACCATCCGGAGAGGCACTGCTCCGGCTACGAACGAGGTCACTTTCAGCGCTGAAGTCGCGCCCACACTCTCCAACGCGATCAGAGTTGGTAGCCGACGAGCGTGCCCGGCGCAGTCCGCAGGAAGAGCATGCCGGCAACGTCGTCGACTGCGTACAACGGCTCGCGCTCTTTGCCCAGATCCACGCGCGTGCGCGGCTGCCCGCTGTCTTTATCGATCTGAAGCAGTACATTTCCGTTCCCATCGGGAGCGCGAGTCAACATAAAAACCGATCCTGGGACGGTGAGTGAGGCCTTGAAACGTTTCGTCGCGAGCGCCGCCGATTGGCGCGAGTAGCCTGCGAGCTGTGCGCCGGACTGCGAGTACGCCGTCGCAAGTTGCCCCGTTATGTATCGCGCATTGGGATCCGTGGCTTTCTGCGATGCCTGGGTGAAGGCGTCACCATACGCGGAGGCGGCCGCTCCGTACAGGCCAGCGCGCACGGCATTCACCGCATGGAGCGCACGCACCAGCCCCGGAAGCTGAGGCGCAGGGTAATAAACCTGCTGCTTCACTTGCCCATCCCGGGTCGCGACCACGAGGTTCTGTGGCGAGATTAGAACAATGCCCGTCGGCCGGACTTCCATATCAGTCGGATCCTCGCCGCCCTGCAGCTTGATCTCGCCGCCGAGCGCGTGAAAGGTGCCGGCCTCGCGATCGACTGCGTACAGCCGGTGGTCGCGATTCGCGAACACGTAAAGTGTCCGGCCCTCCAAGGCATGATGCAGGTAGTACCGAGCGGCATTGTAGTCGCCCGCACTCAACGGCTTGCCGCTCTCAATCGCGTCCTTGAACTTTGGCTCCCCCGTGGAAAGATCGATGATGTTCACCTCGGCGTTGGTCGTCGCGTCAGGGCGCGACAGGTAGAGGAGGCCGGACGGCGCAAGTTCAGCGTAGGCGAGTTGGCCCTTGATCTTCACATCCTTCTTCAGGCGCAGGGTCGCCGTGGCCACATCCAAAACGTTCACGAAGGTGCGCGACTCGGCGTCCACAGCCAGCACCACGGCGTCGCCTGCGACCATCGCGTCTGTCACGTTGCCGTGCATGCGGAGCGGCTTCGCGTCGATCGTCGTCCCATCTTCGTAGCGAGCCACGTTGAGCCCTGTTTGGACAACTCCGTTGATGACGCGGCGGCCACGGGTTGGCTCACCTTCCGCGGGTGCTTCGGGGAGCATAATGATGCCAGCCGGATGTTGGACGATATCGCGGATTTGTCCCTCCACACTCGCGGGCTTGGCCCAGAGCGCCTGACCGTCAGCGAGGCCGTAGGCCATGAGGTGGTCATCGAAGCTCACGTAAATGCGATCAGCTTTGTTGAGCGACGGGTAGAGCCGCACGTGCCGCGGGGTTTGCGCCCAGCGGGCCGCGGACAGTGCTGCGGACCACCGCACTGCGCCAGTCCGTGCGTCCAGCGCCCGCAGACCCATCAGCGTGTGGACGACGATCATGTCCGGCCCCGCCTGGAGGACCTCCAACGCGCTGCCCTCGGCAGCGGTGCGCTGCAAGCCCTGCATTAGGGCACCGAAGCCCCTCTTCTTAGGCTCGGCCTGCTCGAACAGCGCTTCGTTCGTCCAGCGCTGTTCGCCCGTCACGAGATCGTAGAGCGCGACGACAGAAGGTCCGGCCGCGCGGTTTCCATGGACAAGAAGAGTGCCGCTCTGCGGCAGAACGCGGCGAGTAACGATTTGCGACAAGTTCAACCGTCGGGAATCGAAGACGACCGCGCCAGTCACTGGGTCAAAAATCACCAGCAGGCCCGGGCGCGTTGCTTCCATTAGGAGAGAGCCTTCGACCATGTGGACGCCGTCGACCGGCAAACCGCCGAGTTCTGGTTTCTCCCACATGACTTGACCTCGCTCGATATCGACAGCCTCGAGTGCAGTGTCCGTCGAGACGAGAAGCGCGCCCACCGGTGTGACCTGCTGCCAGCGGATGTCTCCCTTCACCTTAAGGGTCCACGCTGCGGTCGCGCCGGAAGGCGCGGGAGCAACGGCCTGAGCATTGGCCTGCCGCGGTGCAGAGGATATTCCGCTCACGGAAACGGACGCAAGCAAGACGCTAGCTAATGTAGTTCTCTTCATGGAGGATTCAGTCTCCTGGCCGAGTTTTGGAATGAGGACGTTACTTTGATCCTGCCAGAATCTGTCCTTAAGAAAACATACCTCAGCTATTGAAGTGTCGGCTTAATTACCCGCATTCTATTGGGCGATACGACCATCGGATGCTGGGCAAAGTTGAAATAATCCTGCTGGAAAATTGTGAGCATTAAGATTCGTGGTAATGGATACTTCCTGTGGAAGCGCCCTGACCTCGGCATGTCGATTCGAACCACCACGCGGTAACTCTCGGATCGTCGGCAACCCTTACCTTATCGGATTACGGAAGGGTTGCCCGTCATCCGACTACAATCCGTCGACTGCTAGTGTTTCGATGCGATTTCGGCGGCACATGTCAGGGTTACTGGAGTCGATCGGAAGCTCGAAGCTTTTTCAAGGCCATGGCAGCCGAGTGCGACTTGCCCCAGTGGCACATCGCGTCCAGCAACGGCCGCAGAGAGCCTCCTAAGGGAGTAATGGCGTACACCACTCGCGGCGGCGTGTCCGCGTATACGGTCCGCTCAACAATTCCCTTTCTCTGTAGATCGCGGAGCTGCTGGGAGAGTGTTCGTTGCGTGATTCCGGTAATAGATCGTTTTAGCTCGGAAAATCGTTTGGTGCTTTCGAAAAGTTGCTCGAGGATGGCGCCTTTCCAGCGTCCGCCCACGATCCGTGCGGTGGTTTCTACCGGGCATAGTTCTGGGCGTTTAGTCATGTTGGGCCTGGTACCACATTGTATACCATGTATCGGATGCGTGTCACGTATTCCCATGTAACCATGCTCGTCCATTCTTCATCTATCCTAACCATGGCGATATCGGGGCTGAATCTCTAAGCAGCACGGTAGGCGTCCAGCACCAATCGTCGAAGCCAGCCTGGAACGGCAAAACTAGCAAACTCCTTTGGAGAGGGACACATGCAACTTGAAACAGAGCATTCATGGAAGAGTAAGACGCTCAGCGCCGCGACGCCGCGGGCGATCCTGGCCCTGGCCCTCACGGCTGTTGCCGGCGTAAATGCTGGATGTTCCAGTTCCGGTTCCGCTCAACCAAAGGCTCCGACGCCAGTGGAGGTTAGCGTAGCGGATGTTGTGTGCAAACAAATCGGCGACAGTGACGAGTTCACCGGCCGCCTTGAAGCGGTACATGCAGTCGAGGTGCGCCCGCGCGTTTCCGGCTACTTGCAGAATGTGCACTTCAAAGAAGGAGAGATCGTCCGGGAAGGCGACCTCTTGTTTCAGATCGATGCGCGCCCCTTCCAGGCAGAAGTGGACCGCCTAAAGGGCGATCTGTCGCAAGCGAAAGCGCAGCGTTCACGAGCGCAAAGCGATTTCGAGCGTGCCGAACGCCTTCATAATAACGACGGCATGTCAGCCGAGGAGTACGATCGGCGCGCCGCAGTTCGCAACGAAGCCGAGGCCCGCATAGCCTCCACAGAGGCGGCACTTCGCGGGGCTGTATTGAATCTCGAGTTCACGCGCGTGACGGCTCCGATTACCGGTCGCGTGGGCCGAGCCGAGATCACCGAAGGCAATCTGGTGGAGGGCGGCGCCGGACAGATCAAGCCTCTGACCACTTTGGTTTCGCTCGATCCGATCTATGTCTACTTCGATGTCGACGAGCAGACGTACCTGAAGTATGCCCATGTCGCGCAAATCCATAGGCCAGGTTCGCGCGAACTGCCCGGCGCGGCACTCTTGGGCTTGGCGGATGAAGACGGTTTTCCGCACGTCGGCCGGCTGAGCTTTGTGGACAATCAGGTCAGT
>QHPX01000066.1 GCA_003219195.1 Verrucomicrobiota bacterium | reverse complement strand
CAGGACGGCGTGGCTCTGCGGATCGGGTAAATAGCTTTGCGAACCCGAATCGAAACCAGAATAAGTTTCTGCGCCGCCGCCCGGGACGAAAACCAGGGCATTGGCGGAAGCGTTGTTCGGATCATCGGTTACATAAGAGAGCCAGTTAAATGTCCATTTCGGCCCGAGATTCGAGTAACTGAATGTCTGCGGCTGCTGAGTATCTCTTTGATTGTAGGTAACCGTAAAGTTGATCGCCGGCCCGCGCGGCGGTGTGTAGCCGATCGGCGTGTCTTCAATGTTAAGACTGGCCAGCATCGAATGAGCGGTGTAGCGCGCCATACCCTGCGAGTCGCAGCTTTTGCATCCCCCATCACCACCACTCTTCCGATCACAAGGTTTCGTGTAGGGGCCAGCAGCAGTAGATGAACCGGCATAATCGCCGGTAATAGTAAAGGTGGGATCGGTGTTGGGCCCCACTCCGCACCAGATAAAACCTGTGCTGCTCCATGTATAGTTAATACCCTCTGCCATGCCGGCACCAGAGCCGGCATCTTGAACCCACAGTCGCGTGCAATCACTTGTCCAGTTGGTAATTGGTGCCAAATAATAATTACCGCTACCGTCTGTTACAAAAGAGAAACTGTCACTCTCACTCTCTGACGTACCAATACGCCAGCTACAATCAGCGCAATACCAGTTTGCCGTGTTAGAGTAATTATGGAATGCATTCGGCCGGTCTAGGCCAGACAAAGTATAAGCTGTATTCGGAGCGAAACCGGTTACAGACAAACCGTTGTTCGCTTCCGCGAAGCTGGCTATCACACAAATAACAAGCATTAGACCAAGACTTCTATAATGTAACAATAATCCGTTCGCACGACTCGTGATGATCGGAGCTGCGATAACTGCAAACGACTGGTTTTTCAGGCCGGTTAGAATGCCGAACAGCTCGCGGCACCGCTTCGCGATCAAAAGAAACTTCATGCCCGGATTCACACAGGAGCGTGCTTCGGAACGCAAGGGAAGCAGTTCGCAACAATTGCGAGTTTTTGATAAGCAGGCTGAAGGCGTTCTTAGGCAACAGAGATTTTTGTGCATAAATTTGCTCCTCACGGCGCACATTTTGGGCAGATTGTGATGCGGCTGTATATACGGTGAATACCGCACATTTTTGCCTAGGGCGATTTGCAGTCTGCGAGGCAAAATCTTTTTTTCGATTTTCGCGAACTTCGGCCGGCGAATCCCGTAGTAGGCAGTGGAGACATCCACATGCCGAAATCAGTTCCGCGGAAAAAGCGCAGAGAATTAAGGGGACGCGCACTTGTTGTCGCAACACCGAAATTCAAGATTCAGTTTGCTGAGCCGGTGGCGCGGCGATGGTTAAAGGAATTTTTTGGGCGGCCTGCTCGCGCCGGGCTATTGCCGCGAAAGGTATGTCGCTGGCTCGCACAACACGACCGGATAAAGCTGTCTCGCTCACTCGTGGCCAGGCAGGGCGATACGCGACTTTATTTGAAGAGACAAAATTCCTACGTGCCGCGAACTGTTAGTCTGCTGTTGGAGCTGATTAGAGGCAGGGGAAGGAGTGGTGTCGCTGGCATCGCGCTCTCACGCGGCGTGAGCGCGAGGTGCTCTTCTGGGTCGCGCGTGGGAAATCGAATGCTGAGATCGCCGCGATCCTCGGCATAAAACCCGCGACTGTGGGTAAGCATCTCGAGCGAATTTATCCCAAGCTCGGTGTGGAAAACCGCACTGCGGCGATCAGTCTCGATTCGGAAGACTGATCAGATCGACCATCTGAGGCGCGAAGGATCGACAGCTTGCGACGCCCGTTTAAAGAGCTTCAAGTCGAAGGCGAAGATCGTGCGCGTGCACCTGCAAAAGCGACAAGGAGTTCACCTGCCAGCCAACCGAGTCGCTGCTGCCAGCTTTGCTTTTGATCTAGATGGGGCATCTATCGCGTCGGCTAACTAGGTTTATACGGAATTTTTCCGTCTATCTGTATTATAGAACTGCCAAAAAGGGGGAAATTGCAGGCCCACAATTATGGCTGGCCCGCCTTGACCGACAAGACAAAACGGGCCGGATTATGAACGGCAATTGCCGCAAGCAGTGCGATGACCGTCATCACGACCATGTCCTACCTTATCCCGCTCGTCGAGCCATAGTAAGGCCGGGCGAGCGGTTGGTCGTCGCACGCAGAGGGAATGCGGCCGTATTGGTACGTTGCCTGGGACCCTGCTGCTGGAAACTTCACCATGACGAGCGTGCCGTTGGCCGACCTGAGACTTATACAAGCGTCCGCCGACCCCAGCGCGACATAAGGGGTATCGGGTGGCGCGGCGGGGTCGGCAACTCCGGATCGGATTTCCGGAAACTGGAACCCGGGCATCTCCGCCCGGATCGCCGCGGCATTGTCAGTCAATGTGCCGCTCGACCGCGCGTGAGACCTCAGGGCGGAGTACACCTGCAGCGATTGGTTGAGGCTTAAAGCTCTTATGAGCGGTTTACCTTTCGTCTAGGAAAGCGACCGACCCGGTATCGAGACTGTAATAAGCGCCAACCACCTTGAGCTCACCGGAATCAACTTTGGCTTTGAGAATCGGCGCGGATGAACGTAGCGCTTGCACGACATTCTTTACGTTCTCACGCACCGTCGTCTCGAGGTCGCCTTTGGCTGTCGCTTCAACCGCTGGCTGGATCGCCGTGACCAGCGACTGGATATGAGCGGGTGCCTCGCCTTTGGCGGCGATCGTTTCCTTTGCAGCTTTGACGGCGCCGCAGCGCTGATGTCCGAGCACCACGATCAGGCGCACGGCCAGATGATCGACCGCGTACTCGATGCTGCCCAGGCTCTGATCGTCGATTACGTTGCCTGCCACGCGCAGTACAAATAGATCGCCGAGTCCTTGATCGAACACGATCTCGGGCGGAACACGCGAGTCGGCGCAGCCAAGAACTACAGCAAACGGATGCTGGCTTTTTGCCAGCTCCTCGCGCCGCTTTGTCATGTCCGGAAAGATCACGCTCGCATTTTCATAGCTGTTGGTTGCCAACTGTGTTCTTTCCTCGCTCGACTCATGTGGATGCTGCGGATTGCCTCTCGTGTAGCGTTCATTGCCCTCTTTGAGCCGGGAGATCGCTTCAGCGGGGGGTACGATCGGTTGGTCGGCGTGAGCCAGATCGCTGGCGCAGGCAAACTGGTTGTTGCCAACTACACCAAGCAAGGCCAGGAGGAGTGGAAGGTGTGTCTTTGTCATGATCTTCTTTCTTTCCTGTTCGTTTGAAATGATTGGATGGTCTGGAAAATGGCTCAATGAAAACAAGATCAGCCGCAGCTCTGGCAGGCGCAAGTCGCAGCAAGTTGACGTCGCGGCGATCTTGTCCGTGGCTACAGTATTCTAACTTAGCCGGTGAATGCGGTGGCGACGAGGGTGGCGTTGTGGCCGCCGAAACCGAACGAGTTGTTTAATGCGACGCGCACTTTCTTTTCGCGCGCGACGTTTGCCGTGTAATCGAGGTCGCATTCCTCACTCGGGTTTTCCAGATTGATCGTCGGCGGAATGACGGAATCGCGAATGGCGAGCGCACACGCGGCCATTTCCACGCCCCCGGCGCCACCTAACATATGGCCGGTCATCGATTTGGTAGAGCTGATCGAAACTTTGTGAGCGTAATCGCCGAAGACTTTTTTGATCGCGCGCGTCTCGATAAGATCGCCGATGTCGGTGGAGGTGGCGTGGGCGTTGATGTAATCGACCCGGTCGGGAGAAATGCGTGCGTGTTCGAGCGCGAGTTCCATGGCGCGCGCGGCGCCTTTGCCATCCGGCGGCGGAGCGGTCATGTGGTAGGCGTCGGCAGACATTCCGTAGCCCGAGAGTTCGCAATAAATTTTTGCGCCTCGCGCTTTCGCGTGTTCCAGCTCTTCTACCACGACTACGCCCGCGCCTTCGCTCATGACAAAGCCGTCGCGATCGCGGTCGAATGGGCGCGAGGCGCGCTCGGGTTCATCGTTGCGCGTGCTGAGCGCTCTCATGGCTGAAAAACCGGCGAGACCAATCGCGACGACCGACGCCTCGGAGCCTCCGGCGAGAAAAATATCGGCGTCGCCGAATTTAATCATCCGCCACGATTCGCCGATCGCGTTGTTTGACGTGGCACAGGCGGTAACAATGCACAGGTTCGGACCTCGCAGCCCGTACTCCATCGAGATGAGGCCACTGGCCATGTTGCTGATCAACATTGGAATGGTGAAAGGCGAAGTTCGCGCCGGTCCCTTGGTCAACAGGATGGTGTATTGATCCTCCAATGTCTTTAGTCCGCCGATACCGCTGCTGACAATGACCCCGAAGCGATCTCGCCTGATCTTTTCGAGGTCGATTCCGCCGTCCTCCAGCGCCCTCTTCGCCGCAGCGAGCGCGAGTTGGGCGAAACGATCTGTCCGCCGAATGTCCTTGGCATTTCTGAAAAACGGCTTCGGATCAAAGCCGCGCACTTCACCGGCGATCTGACAATCATAACCGGAGGTGTCGAAAGCTTCGATTCTGCGAATCCCGCTGACGCCGTTCTTAAGATTCGACCAGAAAGTCTCCAGCTCATTCCCGAGCGGAGTGATAGTGCCCAATCCGGTAATGACAACTCGGCGATCGTTATTCATGGAGTGAGTTAAGGAGTGACTGATTTAGCGACTGTTAACCACGAAATCGCTTAATCGCTAAATATTTTAGCTTGTTCCCATCCCGACGCTTTGCACGGTCTGGAAAAGTTTACCCTCGGTCTTGATCGATGGCGCAATGATGATTTCGGTTTGTTGGAACTCTGCGAGCGAACGCGCCCCTACGTTTCCCATGCAGGTTGTGATTGCGCCAACGAGATTTTGACTGCCGTCGTCAACCTCCGCCGGGCCGAAGAGAATTTGTTTCAGCGATCCGGTCGTGCCGACTTTGATCCGTGTGCCGCGTGGAAGATTAACGTGCGGTGTGGCCATTCCCCAGTGAGAACCGGCGCCGGGCGCTTCCTGCGCTCTGGCAAATGCGCTTCCCACCATCACAGCGTCCGCGCCGCAGGCGAGCGCTTTGCAAACATCGCCGCCTTTGCTCATGCCGCCGTCGGTAATGATCGGGACATAGCGCGAAGTTTTTTTGAAATAAGCATCGCGCGCGGCTGCGCAATCGACCGTCGCCGTAACTTGCGGCACACCAAGCCCGAGCACGCCGCGTGAGGTGCAGGCCGCTCCGGGCCCCACGCCGATCAACACCGCCGCCGGTCCGCATTCCATGATCTCGAAAGTGACATCGTAGCCGACCGTGTTGCCAACGATCACCGGCATGCGCATTTCGCGACAAAATTTTTCCAGATCGAGCGATTTATATTCCGATGAAATATGACGAACGGTCGAGACGGTGCTTTGCACAACAAATACATCCGCGCCCGCGTCTTGCGCGAGCTGGCCGAATTGAGCCGCGCGTTGCGGAATGGAACTGACCGCGGCCAGTGCCCCGCCGTCTTTGATCTGGCGAATGCGCGCGGCAATTAAATCTTCCTGGACCGGCTCCTGATAAATTTTTTGCAGCAGCGCCGTGATTTCCGATTTGTCCGCTTCGACAATTTTTTGCAAAACCTCCTGCGGATTTTTGTAGCGCGTTTGCACGCCCTCCAGATTCAGCACGGCGAGTCCACCCAGCTTGCTCATGGCGATGGCGAATCGAACATCGACAACGCCGTCCATCGCGCTGGCCAGAATCGGAATTTTCAATTCGAGCGGGCCGGCGTTCTTGCGCGCCAAGCGCCAGGTAGTGTCGACTTCGTTCGGATTGATCGTGACGCGCCCGGGCACGAGCGCGATTTCATCGAAACCGTAGGTCACACGGGCTTTGCGATTGCGGCCAATCCACATTCCCATTTTAAATTTGCTCCAATTTAAATCGTTCGTTTAAGCTTCCGCAGCGCGGGCACCGCGGAAGCAAAGCGTCGGTCCGATCTTCAAATTCGAACGCGCACATCACGCAACGGAGCCGATGCTGTAAAGCCCGGCGCTCGCGCCGCCCGCGGTTCCATTCTCCCACTATCCAGAAGAGAAAAACCGCCGCAAGGAAAAGCAGCAGATAAATCGTAACCAGCGCGGCCAAACTAACCCGAATCACTGGGCACCTGTTGTTATCGATGTTGCCGGCGGTCGGGCAACATCATTTCCCCATTCAATCGTGGCGATGCCCCAGATGAGAGACCGGCCGCTCTCGGCGCTCACCGGTCTTCCGGGAAAACGGCCGAGCATGAGATATTGCCGCGCTTGCTCGTCGAGCGCGGGATCGCCGGACGTATTCAATGGAAAACAATAGCGGATGTCTCCCCGTGCACCAACTGCAACCCGAAAGCGAATGTTATCCGGCGACTCGTTGTTCGAGGCGGCAAAACTCGGCCCCGGCAAATGCGGAGCGCCCAAACTATTAAGCTCCGTTGAAAACGAAAAAGTTGTCGCTCTTGCGCTGGTAGCCGGCGGAACTTGTGCATGGGTGATTGGCACGGCGCCCGGCGGCTGCGAGCTGGGCGTGCGAAGATCGACAAACAACGGCGGAGCTACTTTCAGGGTGGGCTCGATCGCGAGATAGGATGGAATATGGCGCAGGCGCGGCAGCGCGCGCAGCCGCGGCTCGACCGGCCGCTGTGTCGCAAAGGCCAGCGCTGGGTCCTCCGCGCCGACCCACTGCAGCAGAGTGCGGCCCTCTTCAGAATCAGGTGAGATCAGGCTGACCCGGGCCGGTGGCGGCAGGAGCGCGATCGTTGGCGGGTACACGATTTGAAAAACGTAGAAGCAAAGAGCATGGGCGAAAAAGGACGCAACGACAAAAACAGTGATCGCCATTTTCCGGCGACGTGGTGGCTCCCAATTAAAAAGAAGCGGTGCGGCCGCAGGCGCAGAGATGGAAGCATTCATCGCGGCGAAGTCGTCGCCAGGGCGACGGCGGGGATGCCGTGTTCGAGGGCGGCGTTCGTTACCTCCACAACCGTTTCATAGGGAGTCAAGCGGTCCGCTTTAATAATGATCGATCGGCCCTCTCGCTTGGCCGCCTCGAGCAAAGGCCCGAGCTGTTCGAGCGTGATTCTTTGGTCGCGGAAATAAATTGCCGGCGCTGCTCCTCCGGTGATGCTGATGATTTGCTGATTGATCTGCGGGCCGAGCGTGAACCGGGAAAACGGCATTGAAACAGAAATGCCGGGCTGCAAAATAAAATTTGAGCTCAGCAACAAAAAGAAAACTAGGAGGAAAGCGACGTCGAGCAGGGGAAAGAGGACGAGCCAGCCGAAGTTATATTCCTTCGTCCGGCTGAGCTTCATGCGCGCGCTGCGGTGATTGTCGATCTATCGAATTGTCGATCTAACGATCCGGACATCATTCCCGCTCCGCCGCGATCGTTTCGGCGGGTTGTTGGAAGCTAATGATGCCGCCGAGAGGACGGCTCTCCGTCAACATGTGCACAATCTCAATGCCGGCGCGTTCCATGTCGTGCAGCATCGTGTTCACGCGGGAGGAGAGATAACTGTAAGCAACGAAAGTGGGCGTGGCCACGACCAAACCCGCCGCCGTCGTGAGCAGACTCTTGTAGACGCCCCGCGAAAGTTCCGTCACGGTCGCGTAACCGCCATTCGAAGAAATCGTGTCGAAGGCGTCGATCATTCCAGCGACGGTGCCAAGCAATCCGAGCAGCGGCGCAAGAAAAGCGAGTGTGGCCAGGACGCCGAGAAACCGCTCCAGTTTCGGCACCTCGAGTTGCCCGGCTTCCTGCACAATCTCGCGCAACTCCGCTCGCGGTGAATCGTGCCGGATGATGGCGGAATGGATGATGCGCGCGACCGGACCAGGCGTGCCGGCAGATTCGTGCAACGCCTCGGCAAAGTTGCGACGTTGGATGAGATTGGACAACCCCTTCAGAAATTCGCCGACGTGGATCGTCGCGCGATGCAGGTAAAAGAGACGCTCAGCGAAGACGGCAATGGAAACGATGCTGCAGGCCAGAATTGGCCACATCAGCAAACCGCCCTTCTGGATATACTCAATCACTTTAATTTCTTCTAGACGTTTTTGCCCGCCGTGGCAAGCGAGCAACGCCATTGTCCTAGCGTTGGCCGCTTTTCTCGCGCGGCTTCGAGGAGGAATTCGCTGACGGCGCCGACGTACGGCCAATCAGTTTGCCGGAAGCATCGAAAATGGAATAACCGATCTGTTTGCCTTCCTGGTCATAACTATAAACGATCTTGTGCAGAAGCGCGTCATTTTCTGCGGCTTGAGTTTCCTCCTGTAGCCGCCCCGCGTTGTCGTATTTGTAATGGCTCTTGAAACGGAGGCGTCCATCAGCGCCGAAAACCATTCCGCTTGAATAACGCCCCGCGTCATCGAGTCGATAACGAATTTTTTCCCGCACCTTGCCATCCTGCCCTGTCGTAGTCGCGACCGCTTTGTGTTGGGCCTCGTCGAATTTGTAAACTGTACGGGAACCGTCCGCGTTCATAGAGACCGTCACGCGGATGGTCTCGGTTTGATCGGTGGGCTGGCTGAAGGCGAGCTGCGCTTGGAAGATAATTATCGCGACTATCGATGTGAGCCAATGAAGCCTCATGGTGGCGAGAGTTTACGAGCCAGGGAAGTGGCTGCAACCGGGGCATTTTATTTTTATTGACGCCTGACACGGAAGGTGGTTAAAAGTGGAGGAAAGTGGGTTAGAATGGATCAGTTCTCCTCCCGCAAATGGATACCCTGCCTTCCTCCGAAATTTTCTACGCGGGTGAGTTTCGTCATTCGATCGATGATAAAAACCGGATCACCATTCCCGCACGCTGGCGTCGCGGCACGAGCCAGGAATTTATTCTTTTGCCGGAAGCGAATCATCAGTTTCTCCTCGTCATGTCGCCGGAGGAGTTTGCCCGCATGAGCGCGGCGGCTGAATCCGATCCGAATGTGTCCGCGCGAGATCGCCGCGTGTTTTTGCGCCAACTTCATTCTCGCTCACAACATGGGGCGGCGGACCGGCAAGGGCGTCTCGTTTTGCCCGAAGAGCCTTGCAAGAAAGTTGGGCTGAAAGGGGAGGTTGCGCTTGTCGGCGGGCGCGGTCGTTTTGAAATTTGGAATTTGCAGCGCTGGAAGCGTGCGCATGAGGAGGAAACGCCCACTTACCAGCATGTCGCAAACGTGATCGGTTTGTAGGCAAGGTCACACACGGACAATATGAATGCTTTGTTGTTTGAGCGGCCGGTCTGGTTCGCGACCGGTCCGCTCGTTCTTGAAGAGGAGGCGCAGGAAATGGAGGATGTCAGCTATCACCGGCCCGTGCTCGCGGCCGAAGTAGTGGAATTGCTCGCGCCGCGGCCGGGCTCCCTTGTTATCGATGCAACCTGCGGCGGCGGCGGCCACAGCGAAGCAATCCTGGGAACCGGCGCCGATGTACTGGCGTTGGATCAGGATCCCGAAGCGATTCAACACGCGACTGATCGATTGGCCCGGTTCGGCCGGCGCGTCATCTTTCGGCGGGCAAATTTTCGCCATGTGGACAAAGTTCTCGACCAGCTTGGGGTCGCGACAATCGGAGGTGCCCTTCTTGATCTTGGCGTGTCGTCACGGCAACTCGAAAATGCGCAGCGCGGTTTCAGCATGATGCGAAATGGGCCGCTTGATATGCGGATGGATCCGCAAAATGTTGTGACCGCAGCCAGCATCGTTAACAACTACCCCGGGGAAGAACTCACTCGCCTATTCCGTGATCTCGGGGAGGAACCGGCCGCGCGGCGCATCGCCAGTTTGATTGTCAAAGAGCGCAAAAGCGCGCCGTTCGAGGAAACGCTTTCGCTTGCGCGCACAATCGAAAAAGTCGTAGGGCGCCACGGCCGGCGTCATCCGGCTACGCAAGTCTTTCAAGCGCTGCGCATGGAAGTAAATGATGAGCTTGGCGCACTCGCGGGTGGCCTGCGCATCTTGACTGACCGTCTCGAGCCCGGCGCGCGCATCGCCGTTATCGCATTTCATTCTCTTGAAGACCGCATCGTGAAAAATTTCTTGCGCGATCGTAGTCGGGAATGGCTCGACCGCCCGGAGTGGCCGGCGCCGCGACGCAATCCTGAATATGATCTGAAATTGATCACGCCTAAACCGGTCGAACCGGGCGAAGAAGAGCAGCGCGCCAATCCACGCTCGCGCAGCGCAAAATTACGTGTCGCCGAGAAAATCGAATGAGCCGGTCCCGCCGAAAGAATTGGAACACGGTCGACGCGCCATCGCTAGCGCGCTGGATTGTGCTAACCGCCTTTCTCGCGCTCACCGGGCTCAGTTACGTCTATTTGATTCTGCAGCTTTATCATCTCGGCGACCGCAAGAAAGCGCTGGAGAACGACCTGGCGAGTCTTCGCACCCAAAACGACGTCGCCAGCGCACAGATCGCCGCATTCACGTCGCGCTCGGCGTTGCAGCGTCGTTTGAAGGAAGGGTATTTGAAAATGATACCGATCTCTGAGCGAAATATCGTGCGACTTACCATTCCCGCGCGGCCTTCCAGTGAAGACGCGCTCCAACCCGTGGCGAATCAGCGTGCTGCCAGATGAAGTGGAACAGCCGGATTCGTTGCGCGCTCGTTTGTCTCGTCTTTGTCGCCCTCTTCAGCGGTTTTTCTTTTCGCTTGATTTATCTGCAGATGATCAAGCACGACGAATATGCCGGGCTCGCCGCTGAAAAACACGTTTACAAACAAATCATCTGCGCGGAGCGCGGCGCGATTTTCGACGCGAACAACGAGGTCCTTGCGCACAACGTGCCCGTCGAAACGGTCGTGGCTGACGCGACCCATCTTAACAATCTTGATGCGATTGTCGATGTGGTCAGCGATGAGCTAAAACTCCCCGCGCACGAGCTTGCGGAAAAATTACACGGTGATCGCCGTTACATCGTGATCAAACGCGAGGTGCCGGAGGTAGTGGCCGATGCGCTGCGCGAAAAACTGCGCAGCCAAAATTTGCGCGGCATCTATCTGGAACACGACGCCACGCGGATTTATCCAAATGGTTCCATGCTCTGTCATGTGATCGGATTCACCGATTTCGAACATCACGGCATCCAGGGCGTGGAAGCGTCGATGGAAGAATATCTGCACGGGCAAGACGGCTACCGTTACATCGAGCATAATCGCGCCGGCCAGGAAATCGTGCTCTATCGGGGACAGGAGCGCGCCTCGCGCAACGGCTATCAGATCCACCTGACAGTAGATCTTCACCTGCAGAATATCGTCGAAAACGAAATCGACGCTGCCATGCGTGAATACACACCCACCAAGGCGACGATTATTCTGATGCGGCCGCAAACCGGCGAGATTCTGGCAATGGCGAACCGGCCGCACTTCGATTTAAACCTGCGCTCGCAAGCCGAACCGGAACAAATGAAAAACCGCGCCATCATCGACATGATGGAGCCGGGTTCCACTTTTAAGATTGTGACGGCCGCGGCGGCGCTCAATGAAAAAAAGGTGCGCCCTGATTCCATGATCTTTTGTGAAAACGGCGTCTGGAATTTTGGCGGAGCGGCGCTGCACGATCATCGGCCATTCGCGGATTTGAGCGTGAAAGACATTCTGGTGAAATCGAGCAACATCGGAGCGGCCAAACTCGCACTTAGCGTCGGCGATCAAAAATTCTACGAATACATCCGCCGGTTTGGATTTGGCGAGCGGACGGGGATTGAGCTTCCTGGAGAGATCAGCGGACGGATTCGTTCGCCGCAATTCTGGAGCAAAATCTCGATCACCCGGATTCCGATGGGCCACGAAATTGGAGTGACGCCGCTGCAGATGACGGTGGCCATGGCGGCGATTGCCAACGGCGGCAAATTGATCACTCCGCGCATCGTAAAATCGATCGCCGCCGATGATGGCAAAACGATCAGCTCACTTTCGCCGGTCGTTTTGCGCCAGGTTATTTCTCCCCAGACGGCCAGACAGATAGGTGATGCACTGCGCGGTGTCGTGAGCGATCGCGGCACCGCCGCCGCCGCCGCCATTCCCGGCTTTACCATCGCCGGGAAAACCGGCACCGCACAAAAAGTCGATCCAAAAGGCGGTTACGAACAAGGAAAGTATGTCGTTTCCTTCAGCGGTTATGTGCCGGCTGATCATCCTGAATTTGTAGGCCTTGTTGTGCTGGAGGAGGCCCACACGAGCAAACCGGAGTTGAATTACGGCGGGCTCGTTGCGGGCCCAATTTTTGCCCGGATCGGCGAGAAAGCGGCGCGCTATCTCGATCTTCAACCGCGTGAGGAAATTCGCAAAGCTCTGCCGGTGGAGCGAGTTGCCTTAACTAATGCCTCACACCATTGAGCGCCTTGCGCCTGGATGCTGAACTCTCATGCAGCTCAAAACTCTTGCCGGCGCAATTCCAATCCGTCAACTCATCGGGACGCTTGATCGCACAGTGGAAAGTATCGCGTATGACTCGCGGCGAGTGCAAAAAAACGGTCTCTTCGTGGCGTTGCGGGGAGAGAAAAATGACGGACACGAATTCATCGGCCAGGCCATCGAAAAAGGCGCGGCCGTGATTGTTGCGGAGCGTGAAGAGAAACATCCTCGCGCCACCTGCGTCGTCGTCGAGAATACGCGCAGTGCGCTTGCCGATCTTGCCGCAATTTTTTACGGCCGGCCGGCGCAGCGATTAAAACTCGCCGCGGTCACCGGCACCAACGGAAAAACCACCACCACCTTTCTCATCAAACACATCTGCGAAAAGGCGGGCTTGCGTTGCGGTTTGATTGGGACAGTGCGGTATGAAATCGGTGAGCGCATTTTGCCCGCCATACGCACGACTCCGGAATCGCTCGATGTGCAGGAGTTGCTCGCGCAAATCGCGAACGCCGGTTGTCGGGCTGCGGCCCTGGAAGTTTCTTCTCATGCGCTCGCGCAGGAGCGCACCCGTGCGCTCGAGTGGGACGTCGCGGTCTTCACCAATCTCACTCAGGACCATCTCGATTTTCACGGCACGATGGAGAATTACTTCGAATCAAAGATGAAGCTCTTTACCCAATTGGCGCAGCAACAACAAAAACGAAAGCCCGTCGCAGTCGTGAACATTGACGATCGTTACGGCGAACAACTCCTCGCCAAGATCGACAAGAGCACCTCGGTCGTCACTTTTGGAATGGGCGTGCGCGCAGATTTTCGCGCGTCAAATTACCGGATGGACTTTAGCGGCACATCGTATCAACTCGACGCGCGTGGCAAAAGTTATCTGGTGCGCCTGCCGCTCATCGGCCGGTTCAATGTCGCCAACTCGATGGCGGCTCTGGCCGCCGCGAACGCGCTTGGCCTCAAGCTGCGCGAAGCCGTTCTCAGTCTTGGCAAATCGCCGCAAGTTCCGGGCCGGCTTGAAATGGTCCTGGCAAAACGGCAATTCCAGGTTTTTGTCGATTACGCGCACACGCCGGATGCGCTGCTGAACGTGCTCAAAACCTTGCGCGAACTCGGACCGCGTCGGTTGGTTGTCGTGTTTGGCTGCGGCGGCGATCGCGACCGGCAGAAGCGTCCGCTCATGGGCGCGGTCGTGGATCGACATGCTGATTACGCGATCGTCACTTCCGATAATCCACGCAAAGAAGATCCGGCTGCCATTATCGCGGAAGTCGAGAAAGGTTTTCACTCCAATCATTATGAGAAAATTGCCGATCGCACGAAAGCGATCGCGCGCGCCATTGAGCTGGCCCAATCGCGCGACATTGTGTTGATCGCGGGCAAAGGGCACGAAACTTATCAGGAGTTCGCCGATCACACCGTGCCGTTCGATGATATTCAAGTTGCGCGCCGCGCGATCGAGGACCGTCCGGTGGAGTTTTAGATGAATCGATTGTCGATCTTTCAAATTGCTGAATTTGCAGGCGCTTCCGTCTCCGCCGGAGATGGACATATTTCCATCGACAAGATCAGCACCGATTCACGCACCCTGAAGCGAGGCGAATTGTTTGTCGCTTTGCGCGGCGAAAATTTCGATGGACACAAATTCGTCGCAGCCGCCGACAAAGCCGGCGCCGCCGGCGTGATTGTCGATCTTGGGTGGAGCGGGAAAGCTTCGGAGGGCGTCGCGATCATTCGCGTCGAAGACACTTTGCAGGCCTACCAGAACCTGGCCGCGAACTACCGGAAATCGCTGCCGCTTCGTGTCCTGGCGATCACCGGGAGCAATGGCAAAACGAGCACGAAAGATTTTGCCGCGGCCGTTCTCGGACGGCGTTTTCACGTGACCAAAACGGAAGCCAACTTTAACAATCACGTTGGACTTCCGCGCACCATGCTCGAGGCGACGTCACAGGATGAGGTCGCCGTTTGGGAAATTGGCATGAATCATCCCGGCGAGGTCGCGACGCTGGCAAAACTGGCTGCGCCGGACGCGGCCATCATTACAAACATCGGCGTCGCGCACATCGAATTCATGGGCTCGCGCGACGCGATTGCGATCGAGAAAGGCGCTCTCGCGGAAGCGATCGGGCCGCAAGGCTCGGTTATCTTAAATGCGGACGATCCGTTTACGAAAGAGATTGCCGCTCGCACGCGCGCCAAAGTGATTTTTGCCGGGACCACCACCGGGACGATTCGCGCCGGTGAAATTACACAAAGCTCAGACGGATCGGATTTTACCATTCACGAGGGAGCACATCGCTGCCGCGCGCAATTGCCCGTGCCAGGTTTGCACATGGTGCAAAACGCCATGCTGGCTGTCGCGGCCGGTCGCGTCTTTGGTCTTTCGCTTGAGGAAAGCGCCGCTGGGCTTGCCGCCGCGCCGCTGACCAAGGCGCGTTTGCAGATCAAAGAAATTCACGGCGTGAAGTTCATCGATGACAGCTACAACGCGAATCCGGATTCGATGAAAGCGGCCCTGCGCACGCTGGTCGAACTCGATGTCGATGGAAAACGGATCGCCGTTCTCGGCGAAATGCGCGAGCTCGGCGATGAATCGGTGCGCGGTCATCGCGAAGTGGGCGAAACCGCAGCGGAACTCGGCGTCGATCAATTGATTGCCGTTGGCGAAATGGGCTCAGCGATTGCGGAAGCTGCGCGGAAAGCCGGCTTGGAAAAGGCCGCCGCGGTTAGATCGACAAATGAAGCCGCGGAGATCTTGGCCGATATTGCCGCGCCGGGTGATCTCGTGCTTATCAAGGGAAGCCGCGCCGCGCGCACCGAGCTTGTGATTGAGGAATTCGCGAACCGACAGCCAACCGAAGGTATCTCCTCATGATGTATTACCTTCATCGGTTCAGTGACCAGTTCATCGGCTTCAACGTTTTCTCTTATGTGACGTTTCGCTCAGTGGCGGCCGCGGTCACCGCGTTCGTC
Organism: Verrucomicrobiota bacterium; assembly: GCA_003219195.1. Lineage (GTDB taxonomy): Bacteria > Verrucomicrobiota > Verrucomicrobiia > Chthoniobacterales > UBA10450 > UBA10450. The sequence continues at coordinate 10,633 of QHPX01000066.1, read as the reverse complement.
ATCTCGCTCATCTTCGGCAATTTCGTCATCCGCAAACTTACTGCGCTCAAGTTGGGCCAGCCGATTCGCCTGGCGGCGGAAGTCCATCGGCTGGCGGAGTTGCACGGCGGCAAGCACGGAACGCCAACGATGGGCGGCGTGCTGATCATCGGCGCCATTTTTCTTTCCAGCATTCTCTGGGCGCGGCCGGACAATCGCTTCGTCTGGCTCGCCTTATTCAGCATGCTTTATCTTGGCGCGCTCGGCTTTGCCGATGATTACCTCAAAGTCGCGAAGAAAAAGTCGGCCGGTATTAGCGGGCGCTACAAACTTTTCTTCCAAATCATTCTGGCGCTGATCGTCACGGCTGTTTTTCTCACCAGTCCCTTGCTCGAAGTGCAGGCGCGTTCGCTTTATCTGCCATTCCTTAAAGCACCCGTTATCGCCAACATGAGCTGGTTTACTTTTCTTTTTTTCGCGCTCGTCATCGTTGGTTCGTCCAATGCCGTTAACCTGACCGACGGGCTCGATGGTCTCGCGATCGGATGCACCGTGACGGTCGCGTTTGCTTATGCGCTCCTTTCTTATGCGGCTGGAAATTTTCGAATCGCGGAATATTTGCAGGTCCCGTTTTATCCATTTACCGGTGAGCTGACGGTTGTCTGTGCGGCTCTTGTCGGCGCCGGCTTCGGATTTCTCTGGTTTAATTGTCATCCGGCGAAAGTTTTTATGGGCGACACCGGATCGCTCGCCATCGGCGGGATGATCGGCGTGGTCGCGATTTGTTGTAAGCAGGAACTACTTTTGGCGCTCGTCGGCGGAGTGTTCGTGATCGAAGCGATCTCCGTGATTTTGCAGGTGCTCAGTTTCAAACTAACAGGCCGCCGCATCTTCGCGATGTCGCCTATTCATCATCATTTTGAGCTGGTCGGTTGGAAGGAAAACACCGTCATCGTCCGCTTTTGGATTTTGTCGGGAATCTTCGCCTTGCTCGGCCTGGCGACGCTGAAGTTGAGGTAAACACTTGCACTACAAAAATCAAAGTGCCGCGGTTCTCGGGGCCGGTTTGAGCGGGACGGCCGCTGCGCTTCTCCTTAAAGCGGAAGGCGCGCAAGTGACCGTTCTCGACAACGCCGAGGAAAAAAATCTGCTCAAGTCGACCATCGACAATCTGCGAGCGCAAGGCATTCGCGTGATCTGCGGCCCGGATGCAGATCGGGATTCGTCAACCTACGAGATGGTTGTTTTGAGTCCGGGAATCGATCCGGCTTCGCCGCTCGCGCGCAAATTTTCTTCACGCAAGATCGACGTGATAGGCGAGCTCGAGCTCGGCTGGCGGTTCTGCTCGCTCCCGGTCATCGCCGTGACGGGTACGAACGGCAAGACGACAACGACCGAATTGCTCGCGCAAATGCTGAACGCGTGCGGACAACGGACCATCGCTTGCGGCAACATCGGCAAGCCGCTCTCAGAAGTCGCCCTGGGAAAAAACCAGTTCGACGTGCTCACAGTCGAAGTGAGTTCGTTTCAATTGGAAACAATCAAAACCTTCCGGCCGTCCATCGCGCTTTGGCTCAACTTCGCCCCCGATCATCTCGACCGTTATCGCACTGTCGCCGAATATCGCGCGGCCAAGCTTCGGATTTTTGAAAATCAAACGGCGGAAGACGTTGCAATTGTTAATGCCGCTGAAAGCCTGCCGAAGATTCAGCCGCGTCAAATTACCTTCAGTGCTTATGCCGATCGGGCCGACTTTCGGTTGGCCGAAGGCTCGATCGTTTATCAAAACAAGCCGGTCCTCCGGCTGGCCGAAACAAAACTGCGCGGCTCGCATAACATCGAGAACCTGATGGCCACCCTTGCGGCTGGAATGACGCGCGGGTTGTCGTTCGAAGAAATGGTACCGCCGTTGTCTGCTTATGAGCCGCGGCCGCATCGCTGCGAATTTGTCCGTCAGATCGGCGGCGTCGATTACGTCAATGATTCGAAGGCAACGAACCTCGATGCAGTGGAGAAAGCGCTGCTCGCGCAAAGCAAACCGGTCATTCTGATCGCGGGCGGAAAAGACAAAGGCTTCACCTTCGATCCGTTGCGGCCACTCGTGAAAGAAAAAGTGAGATCGACCATCCTCATCGGGGAAATGGCGGAAAGCATCGCGAACGCCTGGAGTGGCGCGGTCAAATCCGAAATTGCGAGCTCGCTCGCCGATGCGGTTGAGCGCGCGCACGCCATCGCCGGGCCGGGCGAAGTGGTTCTTTTTTCCCCAGGCACATCTTCCTTCGACATGTTTAAAAGCTACGCTGATCGCGGCGATCAATTTCGTGTCCTCGTGCAAGCTCTGCCGAAATAAAATCATGAAACTCCCGAAATTCAGCACCCGCAAAAAACTTCGCGCCGCGGCCGCGCACCGGTCGCTGCGGGCCTCTGGCCAGGCGGACTACGAAGAAATGTCCGAACCAAACATGAAGTTATCTCGTGCGCTGCTGATCGTTCTGCTTCTGCATGTGGTAGCCGTTTCCGGAATCATCGCTTTTAACGCCATGAAAACCTGGCAGGCACCGATTGTTCCGACATCTGCACCGATAACAAACACTCCGGTTGCAGCCGTTGGGTCGACAATCAAACCCGCTGCCGTCAGTTCGCGGCCACCGCTTGCTCAAAAAGATTCTGTGCCGGCCAAGCCGATCGCGAAAGACGCCGGCAGGGTAAAGCAGACCGGAAACGCGAAGAGTGTAGACTCCGGGAAAGTTTACGTCGTGGTAAAAGGCGATAATCCGGTGACGATCGCAAAGAAATTCAAAGTTTCCTACGGCGATTTGGTCGTGCTCAATCACATCGATGATCCGCGTAAATTGCAGATTGGACAAAAGCTCTTGATCCCCAAAACGCCGAGAACAAAGAAAGCGGACGAATGAATCTGCGCTACCCAATCTGAAACAATCCGCTGCCAAGATCTCGACCTAATCGATGCACCGCAAAAGCGCCTACATTTTGTTTCTCGCCGTGCTCGGCATGCTCGTCATCGGTATCGTCATGCTTTTTAGCACGAGCGCTTTCGCGCGCGACAGTCATGGGAACGTCTATTTTTTCATCAGACGCCAGGCGATCTGGCTCGGCGTTGGGCTGGCCCTTTGCACGATTGCCGCGCTGATTGATTACCATTTCTGGCAGCGAACGTGGTGGCTTTGGTTTGGCCTTGCCTTTATCGCGCTCGCACTTTGCTTCGTTCCGCACCTCGGAATGCGCGTTAACGGCTCGCGACGCTGGGTTGGTCTTGGCCAGTTTGGTTTTCAGCCTTCTGAGATCGCGAAGATCGCTGCAGTTTTTTTCCTCGGCGCCTGGTTCTCGCGTTACGAAAAAGCAACCAAAAGTCTGCTTTACGGATTTGTTCTTCCGCTCGTGGTCACGAGTTTGTTGCTCACGCTAATTGTTTCCGAAGTCGATCTCGGAACAACCGCCCTGCTCGGTGCAACGGCATTCGTAATGATGTTCGTGGCTGGGGTAAATCCGATCTGGCTTGGTCTGGCTTCGCTCACGGGCCTGGGCGGCATTCTCTTCCTCGCCACGCAAATATCGGAGCGAATAGGCCGCCTCGCTGCATTTCTCGATCCGCAACGTTTCAAACAAGATGCCGGTTTGCAACAGATGCAGGCATTAATCGCTTGGGGCAGCGGTGGAATGGAAGGGCTCGGCCTCGGCAACGGCCGGCAAAAGATGCTTTACCTGCCCTACGCGCACACCGATTTCATTTTCCCGATCATCGGGGAAGAGCTCGGCCTGCGTGCCAGTTTGCTCGTTGTCTTTTTATTTGTGGTCATCATCGTTTGCGGAATGATGATCGCGCTGCACGCAAAAGACCGTTTCGGTTTGCTGGTTGGCTGCGGCATCGTTTCGCTCGTGGCCTTGCAAGCGGCGGTGAACATTGGCGTTGCCACTTCCCTTTTGCCCAACAAAGGTCTGCCGCTACCGTTTATCAGCTACGGCGGTTCCAATCTTGTCGCGTGTTTGTTTGGGATTGGTTTGCTCCTCAATATTTATCGCCAGGGCGTGCTCGAGCCGGTCCACAGAAGAGGGGCGTCGATGCAGGTTCGGATGACGCCACGTATTTAATCGCAAGATCGACAATCAACTTTCATGAACGCAGTGATTGCATGTGGCGGAACCGGCGGACATCTTTTCCCCGGCATCGCCGTGGCGGAAGTGCTGCGCGATCGTGGTCACGAAGTCATTCTGCTGGTCTCCGAAAAAGAAATCGATGCGCTCGCACTCTCCGAAGGCGCGAATTTTCCATTCGAAAGATTGCCCACCGTTGGGTTGCCTTCGCCGTTTTCGCCCATGGTCTTCGGATTCGTCCGGCGGTTTGGCCAGAGCCTCTCGCTTTGTCGCTCCATCTATCGCAAATTCAAACCGCAGGTTGTCCTCGGCATGGGCGGATTCACTTCGACCGCTCCGGTCCTGGCCGGGCGCATGCGTGGCGTTTCGACTTTTATTCACGAGTCGAACGCAGTCCCCGGAAAAGCGAACCGGCTTACCGCGCGAATGGTGCGTGCTGTCCTGCTTGGCTTCAAGGAATGCGCCCCTTTCTTTCCGAAAGTGCGCACCGAAGTCACCGGCACGCCGACTCGCAACGAACTCCGACGGATAGATCGACGGGTTGCTCGTCAAGAGCTCGGCCTGCGTGATGATCTGCCCACGCTGCTCGTGATGGGCGGAAGTCAGGGCGCGAGCGGAATTAACCAGGCGCTGATTAAATCGCTGCCCTTATTGCAAGGCGTCCCTTTTCAGGTCATCCATCTCTCCGGTTCGCGCGATGAGCGTCTGGTTGCGGATAATTATCGGCGAGAAAATATTCCTGCCTTTGTCGCCGCCTTTCACCACCGGATGGAAGAAGTGTACAGCGCGGCCGATTTCGCTATTGCGCGCGCCGGCGCAGCCAGTTTGGCTGAACTCGCCGTTTTCGCGTTGCCCGGCATATTAATTCCCTTTCCCTACGCCGCGGACGATCATCAGACACGCAACGCGGAAATTTTCGTGCGCGCGGGCAGCGCCATTCTCTTGAAAGAATCGGAGATCTCGGGCGACGTGCTGGCGCGCAAAATCAAGGAATTGATCGGTGACACGCAGAAACTTCGGCGGATGTCTGAAAATTGTTCGCGCCTCGCGCCGAAAGATGCGGCGAACCGCGTTGTTGTAACGATGGAAAGATATACGAACCATGACCGCGGCGCTTGATGTCGATCTTGCAAACGTGCTCACTCGCGCGCGGCACAAAATTCATCTCGTCGGCGTGGCCGGGAGCGGGATGAGCGGGCTGGCCGCGCTTTTGCTCGAGCTCGGGCACGAAGTCAGTGGTTCGGATAAAGTCAGCACGCAGGAAACCGATCGCTTACAGCGGCTCGGCTTGCATTTCCACGGACAGCATCGAAGCGAAGACGCGCGCGGGGCGGATCTGATTATTTTTTCCTCCGCGGTCAAAATCGATAATCCGGTCCTAGCAGGCGCGCGTGACGCGGGAAAACCGATGCTGCGTCGCGCCGAAGCGCTCGCTGCCATCATGCGTGGCAAGCGCGGAATCCTCATTGTTGGCATGCATGGAAAAACGACAACCTCGGCCATGGCCGCGCACGTTCTGCGTGAAGGCGGGCTGCATCCATCGCATTACGTCGGCGCGGAAATCCCGATTCTCGGCACCAATGCGCACTGGGACCCACGCGGCGAGTATTTTGTCGCGGAAGGCGACGAGAGCGACGGGACGCTGCGTTATTTTCATCCGGAGCACGCGCTCATTTTAAATATCGAAGAGGAGCATCTCGATTTTTATGCCGATCTTGCTGCCATCGAAGAAGTTTTTGCTCAGCTCATCGAGCAAAGCAGTGGAGCTGTTTTTTATAACGCCGACGACGAGAACACGACGCGTCTATGTCGATCTTGTCCGCGCGCAGTCTCCTACGGCTTTTCTAACAACGCGGATTATCGCGGCGCTGACATCGAGTTGCGCGATTTCACATCCGTTTTTTGCGTTTATCATCACGGTCAACAACTCGGCGAAGCGGTCTTGAATGTCTCCGGACGGCACAACGTCCATAACGCCATCGGCGTGATTGCGGTCGCGACCGAGCTAGGAATTTCCTTTGAAAAAATTGCCGCTTCCCTTGGCAAGTTCAGTCACGCGCGTCGCCGTTTTGAAGTCAAATACTCGAGCGAGCGTTTTTTACTGGTCGACGACTATGCGCACCATCCCACGGAAATTCGTGCCACGCTCAAGACAGCGAAATCGACCGGGCGCAAACGCGTGCTCACGATGTTTCAACCGCATCGCTATTCACGAACGAAAGCGCTGCGCCGCGAATTCGGGCGTGCCTTCGACGATGCTGATCGCGTTGTTGTCACGGATGTCTATGCTGCAAGCGAGGCGGCGATTCCCGGGATCAGCGGGCAAACGATCGCGGATGAAATCGTTGCGCATGGGCATGGCGGAGTGAGTTACCAGCCGCATTTGGAATGGGTGCATCGCGATGTGGGCAACATGCTCGACCCCGGCGATCTCGTGTTAAGTTTGGGCGCGGGAAACATTCATGAGCAATTGTCGATCTTGGCGGCCGATCTCGTCATCGCCGAGAAATTGAAAGAAATCGTCGGCGAAGACGGTGATGTCCGCCTTTATGAGCCGCTCTCGAAGCACACGACTTTGCGCGTGGGCGGCCCTGCGCAGTTTTGGGTCGAGCCGCGCAACGAAAACGCTTTCGCGGAGTTGATTCGCTTTTCCCGGCAGGAAAATCTTGCGCTTTTCGTCATCGGCCGAGGCTCGAATCTGCTGGTGCGCGACGGCGGCATCCGCGGCGTGGTGGTGCATCCATGCGGCGGCGATTTCGATAAGATCGACATTAACGGTACCGAAATCACTGCGGGCGTGGGCGCCAAGCTGAAGGAAATTGCCTACGCGGGAAAGTCCGCGGGAATTGGCGGACTAGAGTGGATGGAAGGAATTCCGGGCGCGGTCGGCGGAGGATTGCGGATGAACGCGGGCGCGATGGGCGCACAAACTTTTGAAAACGTCGTGCGCGTCCGTTATCTCGATACAGAAGGAAATTCGCATACGAAAAACCGGGACGAACTCGACGTGCGTTATCGAAATTTTCCATTGCTCGAAAAGAATTTTGCGGTGTCGGCAACATTTCGGGGTCACGCCGCATCGCGGGATGAAATCGAGCGTCGTCTGGAAGAATCGCAGGAGAAGCGCCGCACTTCACAGCCGATTGCGAAGAGCGCCGGCTGCATCTTTAAAAATACCGGCAGCACTCCGGCGGGAAAACTCGTCGACGAGCTTGGTTTGAAAAATGCCTGTGTCGGCAAAGCGCGCGTTTCGGAAGTGCACGGAAATTTTATCGTCAACGATGGAGGAGCGACTGCGGCTGACATGCTGCAGCTGATCGATCAGATTAAAAGCGCGGCACGCGCGAAGCGGGGCATTGAGTTGGAAACGGAAGTGCAGGTCGTAGGAGAAACAGCATGAGGAGGCGCAAAACTTTGCCCAAAAAAATTGCGGTGCTCATGGGCGGGCCGGGCTCGGAGCGCGATGTTTCGCTGGCAACCGGCCGAGGTATCGCAAAGGCATTGCGTTCCTTAGGCGCCGAAGTCCTCGATGTCGATGTTCGCGACGAAAACTTCCAGCTTCCGCATGGTGTCGATCTTGCCTTCATCGCGCTACACGGGACGTTTGGCGAGGACGGCCAGGTGCAAAAAATTCTCGAAGCCCGCGGCATCGCTTATACCGGCGAAGGGGTCGAGGAAAGCCGGCTCGCGTTCGATAAGATTCGCTCGAAAGAGAAATTCCGTGAGCACGGTGTGAACACGCCGGAATGGGAAACGGTGGAGGTGTACCGGCATCCGCGCATGGCGTTACCGATTGTCGTCAAACCGCCACGAGAAGGATCCACCGTCGGCGTTTACATTGTGAAAGAGCCGGACGAGCTCGAGCATGCGATTGTCGATGCGGCGAGATACGATCGCCAACTGTTGGCGGAGAAATTTATTCCTGGCCGCGAGCTGACCATTGGAATTCTCGGCAATCAGGCGCTGCCGATTCTCGAAATCATTCCCAAAGGCGGTTTCTACGATTTCATAAACAAATATCCATTTCTCAATCCGCAGGCCGGCGGCGGCGCGCAGCACGTCTGTCCGGCGAAAATCGATCCGAAGAAAACGAAGCAGATTCAGGACCTGGCTTTGCGCGCGCATCGCGCACTAGGCTTGCAGGTTTATTCGCGCGTCGATGTGATTTTGTCCGAAAGCGGCGAGGCGTTCGTACTGGAGGCGAACACGATTCCGGGGATGACCGAAGCGAGTTTGTTACCGGAAGCGGCCGCGGCCGCTGGAATCAATTATGTCGATCTTTGCGTGCGCATCATCGAACTCTCGCGCGCCAGGACGAAGAGAGGTGCCCGATGAAACGGCAGAACCGGCCCCGCGCCCGCAACCGGCGCGTCTCGAATCGGCGGCAGCGCCGTCAGCAACATTTGCTCGACGTGAAGGTCCGTTCCCGCACAGCGACGCAGCACCGGAATCGGCGCGTGCTCGTTGTTGTTTCGCAACTCGCGCTCGTCATCGGACTCAGCGTCGCCGTCTATTTTGGCGCGCGCGAAGGAGCGAGGCGACTTTTCTTTGAGAACCTGGATTACCAATTGAGCACGATCGAAGTGCAGACGGACGGCACGCTGCAACGCGAGCAGATCCTGAAAATCGCCGATCTGCGCGAGGGTGAAAATATTTTTAACGTGAACCTGGGACGCGTGCACGACCGGCTGCAGCAGCTGCCGCAGGTCGACGAGGTGCAGGTCGAGCGCAAGTTGCCGGCCGAAATCGACATTCACGTGGTCGAACGAAAACCGGTTGCCTGGATCACGGATGAAAAACAAATGGCCGACCCATTTGCTTCCGACGCTGCTTTTCTAGTGGACGGGCGCGGGGTTTTGATGAAAGAAAAGAAGTTGTTGCCGGAATATTTGGGATTGCCGCTCATTTCGGGATGCGCGAGCGAGTCGCTCGAAGCCGGCAAGGTCATCGAATCGTTTGAGGCCAAAGCGGCGCTTGAACTTTTGCGCGCGAGGACGCGCAGTTTTATGCAGACGCGTTTCCAGATTCGCGAGATCGATGTTTCGAACGGTTACTGTCTGCTCGTGACGGACAAGAACCATGTGCGCGTGACGTTTGATTTTGATAACCTCGAGGCGCAGCTGCAACGTCTCGAGCAATTCCTGATTTACTCGGATGACTCGAAGCGCGACCTCGCGACGGTGAACTTGCGCGTGCAACGAAACATTCCGGTGACTTTTGCAAAGTCGCCGGCCAGCATCATCAATGATACCATCGAGCCCGACGCGGAGCCGCGCATTTTAAAGGCGATCCCGGTGCAGGCGCCCGCAAGATCGACATCTTCATCGGCGGCGAAATCCCATCCGAGTCCTTCGGCCCTGTCGATCAAGCGCGCGATTCCGGTGGAGCAGAAGGAGAAGCGAAATGGCGACTAGTGATCTGATGGTCGGCCTCGAAATTGGCACATCGAAAATTTGCGTCGTGGTCGGTGAAAGCCGGCCTGATGGCACGATCAAGATACTTGGCGTCGGCCAGGCGCCGTCGCGCGGCGTGCGCAAGGGCGAGATTGTCGATTTTGAAACGGCGATGAAATGCGTGCATGAAGCAGTCGTCGATGCAGAGCAAAAGAGCGATGTCATGATTCGCAGCGTTTACGTCGGCGTCGCCGGCTCGCACATTCAAAGCTTTAATAACCGCGGCTGCGTGATCCTGCCGGAGGAACGGGATGAGATCGACGAGCAAGACATTGAGGACGTAAAAATCAACGCGCGCGAGGTAAGCATACCGGCGCAAAACGCCTTCCTCCATTCGATCATCCAGCATTACCATGTCGATGGACAGGACGGCGTGCTCAATCCCGTCGGCATGCTGGGGCAAAAACTGGAAGCCGATTTTCACATCGTTCACGGAGTGCGCACCCGCATTCAAAACACCATTCGGTGCGTGAAAGAGCTGCCACTCGATGTCGAGGACGTGGTCTTCAGCGCGCTTGCTTCCGCCCAGGTCGTGCTCACCCAGCACCAAAAAAATCTGGGCGCGCTCGTTGTCGATATTGGCGGCGGCACGACCGATTACATTCTCTATGTCGATGGAGCGGTGAAACAAAGCGGCGTTTTCGCGCTTGGCGGCGATCACATCACCAACGACATCTCGATGGGACTGCGCATCCCAATGACCCGGGCGGAAAAACTCAAGATCGAGGAAGGCAGCGTCATTCTTGGCAATTGTCTCCCCGGCGAAACGATTTTGTTGAAAGACGATTCCGGTTTCGCGGGCAAGGAGGTCGAGCGCGAAACGCTCAACACAATCATTCACCTGCGTCTGCGCGAAAGTTTCGAGCTGCTCAAGCGTCAGCTCGAGCAGGAACCATTCATTAACTACATCGGCGCGGGCATTTTCATCACCGGTGGATGCAGTCTTCTCAACGGCATTGATCACCTCGCGGGTGAGGTTTTCGAAATGCCAGCGCACGTCGCGCACGCGCAAACCATGTCCGGACTCACTTCCGCGTTCGAAAACCCGCAATTTTCCACCGGGATCGGACTAATCAAATACGCGCAAG
>QHPX01000065.1:15107-30157 GCA_003219195.1 Verrucomicrobiota bacterium | reverse complement strand
CAGCATCGGGCCGCCATAGACGGTATCGATAGGGTGCAACTTTAATGTAAGGGAAGTCACCACGCCGAAGTTTCCACCCCCACCGCGGATAGCCCAGAACAAATCAGGGTTTTCATCGGCATTCGCTTTCACAAAGTTCCCATCTGCCAACACGACATCGGCAGAGATGAGATTGTCGATGGTTAGACCGCACTTGCGGGTGAGATGCCCGATCCCTCCACCCAGTGTCAATCCGCCAACACCCGTCGTAGAAATAATTCCGCTTGGAGTGGCCAGCCCGAATACGTGCGTGGCATGATCGACATCACCCCACGTGCATCCTCCGCCGGCCGTTACCGTGCGCGCAGTCGGGTCAACCCGCGTGTATTTCATCGGCGCGAGATCGATGACTAGGCCGTCGTCGCAAATTCCAAAGCCGCCCGCGTTATGTCCGCCGCTGCGAATGGCAAGAAGCAAACCTTGTTCTCTCGTAAAATTTACAGACTGGATTACGTCCGCCACATCCGCACAGCGCGCTATCAGGCGCGGCCTTTTGTGGATCATTCCATTGTACACTTTGCGGGCTTCATCATAACCTTTATCATGCGGCTCGATGACTCCGCCTCTCAGGTTCGCCTTGAACTCTGTGATGGAATTTTCGTTGAGCATGATATTACTCATGACGAAAATACGCGCGGCCCTCGGCTGACGCGGTCGTTTCGGTTAGGTCAGCGCGATGGCTTGAAACGAGCTGACGACGTCGTCGGGGCCTTTTTTGGCAAAGAAGCTTTCGTAAAAGCCGGGGCCAAGGTCCCAGTAGTCGCCTTTGTAATATTCGTCGCGATAAAATCGCCAGACGCCGCTTACCACGATGAGGCAACTGATGCGATCGTTCCAGAAATCGCCGATATAATGGAAACTCAGGTTCGTGCGCGCGTAAGCGCCTTTGAACCCGATGTGATCGTAAACGACCAGCTCCGGTAAGCGTATGACCTCAGTCACGAGTGGCACTGCCACTTTCCCGGCGGCCGAGGCGTGATAACTGAGCGGGCCGAGTTTCCATTTCGTGTCGATGATACAGCCGTTGTCCGGCGACAATTCAGTTTTCGGTATTTGTGTCATAAGCGGCGATTTTTCTGTATTTGAACAAACGGCGGGGAAACTGTCGAGCAGAGAGATTTGATCGACATCGTTCTTTTGTAGCGGCGGTGTATGATTGCCTTTTGGTTTAGATTCGACGCTCATAAAGCGCCGCTACAAATCAGATCAAATGTTCGCTCTTGTCGGAGCGGAGGCGAATCGTTTTGTTTTGCAAATTGTGGGTGGCGCGAATGAAGCGCACAGTTTTGCTTTTCGCCCGCATCAAAAGCGAATGGGTTACGGCGGTTGTGCCTTTTGATTTTACGCCGCGCAAAAGTGCGCTGTCGCTGATGCCAGTCGCGCAAAAGACGATGTTTTTCCCGTTTGCGAGATTATCGGCGAAGAAGACGCGCTCCAGATCTTCTTTGCAACCGTCGATGATTAATTTCTTACGCTCCTTCTCGTCGCGCGGCCACATTTTGCATTGCATATCGCCACCCAGGCATTTGATCCCCGCCGCAGCGAGCACCGCTTCCGGCGAACCGCCGATGCCCATGTAAAGATCGATATCGCTCTCCGGCAACGATGGCGCCATGGCCGCGGCAATGTCGCCGTCGCCGATCATGCGGAGCGACGCGCCGGCGGCGCGAATTTCCTCTACGATTTCCTTGTGTCGCGGCCGATCCAGCATCATCACGACCACGTCCTGCACTCTTTTATCCACCGCACGCGCCACGATTGCCAAGGTTTCGGGAATCGGACTATCGATCTTGAGTGAATCGCCGCGCTTCTGCATGTATTGAATCACGCGCGGCCCGTAGGCCAGCTTCGACATGTAAAACGATGGTACGTCGCGCAGCGCCACTTTCACTCCCTCCTCCGGACTCGCCGCCGCGATGCAACTGATCGAATTCGGCGCGCCCTTGGAAATGTTGGTCGTGCCGTCGATTGGATCGATCGCGATGTCGAATTGCGGCGAACCGGGCAGCCAGGTGCCGAGTTGTTCTCCTTTGAAAATGCCGGGCGCGTCGTCCTTGATTCCTTCGCCGATGACGACCTCGCCGCAGATGTTCATCAAATCGAACATGCCGCGCATCGCATCGCACGCTGCGGCGTCCGCTTTTTCCTTGTCGCCGCGGCCGAGCCAGCGGAGTGAGTTGAGCGCCGCGGCTTCCGTCGCGCGCACGAAATCGAACTCAATGATGCGCTCGATGTCGTGATAATTCTGTTTTGGCAGCCGGTGCATGCGGGCAACTAAGATTCACGCAAGCATGTGAAGATGACAAGCGTTGTAGCTGCCGCTGTCCTCAGCGGCATCCCAAACCTCGTCACGATTCTGCTGCCAGCGACGGCGGCAGCTACAACACGCTCGGTTTTTTGTTTTTCCCAGGGTAGATGTCGATCTTATGCAGACGGATTGGAAACTGCGTGTTGCCACCGAAGACGACATTAGCGCGATTGAAAAACTGATTCCGCTTTCGGTGCGCGAATTGCAGGCCGCCTATTATTCCACCGCGCAAATGGACGCCGCACTCGGTTCTGTCTTTGGCGTGGATCGACAATTGATCCTCGATAAAACCTACTTTGTCGTTGAGCACGGCGGCGAAATCATCGGCTGCGGCGGCTGGAGCAAACGGAAAACGCTTTTCGGGAGCGATCACCAGACGAATCGCGATGATACCGAGCTTGATCCAAGCACGGATTCGGCGCGCATCCGCGCGTTTTTCATCCATCCGGCCTGGGCGCGTCGAGGAATCGGCCGCCGAATTTTGGATGAATGCGAACAAATGATTCGCGCTGCCGGATTTAAATCGGTCGAACTTGCCGCGACATTGTCGGGCGTCGCGTTTTACGCCGCCTGCGGTTATGTTTCCGGCGAACGATTAGACATCCCGTTGCCGAACGGTTTTGAGTTTAGAGATCGTGCCAATGACAAAAGAGCTTCATTAGGCAGCCGATCTTATTTGGGCGCCAACGGTGCGGCGCCCTCCATTTCACTTGCGCCATGGCTATGCCGTGATGGCCGGACACGCAGGAAAAACTCAAACGCGTAGCCCAGTCCATCGCCGTAATAACGATTTAGCCGATCGGGGAATTCATTGATCGTAAACTGCCCGCCGAGCCCAACATCGACATCGCGCCCGTGAGTCAAATCGCGCACGTAACCGATGGTCGCCGCGTTGATCGAAAAAATTTTGTCAAGATCGACATCGTCCAGCACAAGCTCGTGTCCGGATTTTTCCACGCGTTCCCAGCGCGCGTAAACCGTGTCGCGCCCCCACTGAAAATTCGTTTCCAGCAAAAACGATTGCGTCGTTTCACCAGAATCGTTGTTTTGTCCCCAGACAAAGCTGTTCGACCAATTGGAATCTTGACCGAGTGGTAGATTGTAAATCGCTGACGCGGTCGTGCGATGGCGTTTCACGTCCGGCTCGAGCGCTTCCGGACTTTTGATGTAACCATGCGAAACTTGCAGCGCCAGATTTTGCGTCGGGTTCCAGGAAAGGCGGCCGCTAAATGAATCGAAGCGCGGCCGCTCGAAGTCGTAGCGGTTTTCGTCCGGCTCGCGGCCAGTGAACGAGCTACCTTCGATTTTTACGTTGCGCCATTGCACGCCTGCCGTGGCGACGCCGAACGTGACGTGCGTTGAATCCTGCCAGTGATGCCCCAGCGGCGCGTCGGGATCATCCATGGCCGAAAGTCGATGCATGAAAGTGGGCGGTCCCAGCGCCGGTTCGCCCGGATAACCGAAATAAAAATATGCGCTAAGATCGACATCGAACTTTTGCGAATACGAAATGGAAAGTTCGTCGAATAAATCGTGCGGATGTTGCCGGTCGTGCAGTGGTTGGTCGTGCCACGATTCGCCGCTTTGAAACAAAAGCGGATAACCACGGCCGCCTTCCGTGAGTGGATCGAGACTCATCATCAACCGCCCGCCGAGTTGCATGTTTTCATTTATCGCATGCGAGTACATCCCCATGAGCCAGTTTGGCGCATCGATCCGGTCGTCGCCGCGGCGCGTGCTCACATTGGTGTAACGCGGAAAAATTGCGCCGTGCAACATGAGCATGTCGTCGCCGAACATGAACATCTTTCCATACATCGGCGTGGAATCCGGCACCCAGCTCGTCCCGGAGCTCTCGCGGTTCATCGGATCGGCAACGTTGACCGACGATTGGATCGACATGTGCATCTCGTGCCCACCATGCATTCCTTGGTCATGCTCGGGATCGTCGTGTTTCATTGCGGCGTGCATCGAGTGATTGTCGATCTTCGCGTGTGGTTTCGGCTTTTCTTCTTTCAGCGGCACGAGTTTCATGCCGCACTTTGGGCAATTGCCGGGATGATCCATCACGACTTCGGGATGCATCACGCAGGTGTATTTTTGCGGTGAGGCCGAGGGCGTGGGAGAAGGATTCGCCACTGCGTTTATCGCCGCGCAAGTCATTGCGGCGGCAATCAGAATTAAAATTTGTTTGTGCATGTTGATGTTGAAATTGAAATGAAAGAAATGCGCGAACGCGCGGCCCAAAGCAGCGCGACAAGTATGTGTTGGGGGCGGCTGTCTCAGCCGCGGTGAGTTTGCGCGTGAAGACCTCGCCCCTAACAGCTAGACGAGAAATGGCGGAGCGTGTGCGAGGATGCTCCGCTGCAAAATCAGTTCAGCGAAACTTCGCGCGCCGGGCGGTCCGGTGTCGAGCAACAGCGGCAATGACGCATTTCGCGAAGTTACGATGAGCGCTAATTTTTCGACGCAAAGATCGACATCAGAAAAGCTAGTGTGATCGCGCGCCCAGCTTTTCGCTGCGGTCGAAACAACCGCGCGCAAAATCTTGCAGCACTGTACTTGGGTTGGTTGCTCTTTTTGCTTCGCCGGCTTGGAATGGAACGGACATGCGGCTGGTGAGGCTTCCGCTTGAGCGGTGACTGCGCCGAACGCGCAATGATTCGAGATCGCGATCCATGAGAAGATCACGAACAGGACAATCGCCCACTGGACAATACGGCTACGCCCGAACGTGTTCATGTTCGACTGCATCTTGTCGATGTAATGCGCGGACTCAACTGTTTTTCTCATTCAGGCGGATCGATAAACGGCGCGACGCTGCCGGACGTGACGCCTTCCGGCGGCACGACGTCCGCGTTTTGAGCTGTAGTTATCGATGTTGCGGCGGATTGCGGTTGCTCAATCCGTGTCGACATCAACATGGCGGTGAACAATAACGCCGCGCCGAGATAGTACGGGGCGCCCGGCAAATGAAAGGAATGCTCCGGATTGATAAACCAGGCGTAGGTCCAAGAAAACAGTCCGGGGCCGATCAGAAAGGAGAGCGAACGCAAGCTGCCGATTGCGCCTTGCAGCTCGCCTTGTTCGCGTTCGCTTACGCGGTGCGTCATCATTCCCTGCGCCGCGGGCATCGAGATATTCCACATCGAAATGATCGGGATCGACGCGAGTAGGACCGCGCCGCTTCGCGCAAGACCGGCGATAAGCATGCCGGTCGCGCCGAAAAATTGACCGATGTACAATGTGCGCCGTTCTCCGAAACGCGCGACCATTCGCGGGGTCAAGCCGGCGGAGATGACGGCGGTGCAAACGCCGACGACGGCAAGGGAAAGACCGATCATGCTTTGGCTCCAGGCATAGCGATAGATGGCATACAGGGCCCAGATGCTGAAAACATTGTGCGCCACGTAGGCGAGAAATTGAATCGTGGCCAAACGCCAGAGTTCATGATGCGAGCGCAGCAATACGAGCGAGCCAACCGGATTGGCGCGACGGAGCGTAAATTCCTTGCGTCGCTCAGGCGCCAATGATTCGGGCACAAAAAAATATCCCCAGAGCCAGTTCGTCAGGCTAAAACCGGCCGCGACGAGAAACGGCAGACGTGGGCTGATATCTCCGAGCGGTCCGCCAATCGCGGGCCCCAGAATAAAACCAAGACCAAACGCGACCCCGACCATCCCAAAAGCGCCGGCGCGTTTTTCTCGTGGGACCACGTCCGCGATGTAAGCCATCGCCGTTGGAATGCTCGAGGAAGTAATGCCGGAGATGATGCGTCCGAGAAAAAGCCAGCTCATCGTCGGCGCCAGAGCCATAACGATGTAATCGAGACCGAGTCCCAGGTTCGACAAGAGAATCACCGGCCGACGCCCGAAGCGGTCGGACAAAACGCCGAGAACGGGCGAGAAGAAAAATTGCATCGCCGCGAACACCGTTCCGAAGATTCCATTCCAGTCGGCCGCGACCTTCATATTGCCGCCGAGAAAATCGAGGATCAGTTTGGGCAATACCGGAGCGATCAAACCGATCGCCAGCATGTCGAGCGTCACGGTCACAAAAATAAAAGCGACGGCGGCTTTGCGCGTTTTCATGAGAAGATCGATCCGCCTGAGGCGGACAAGATCGACATCGAACTAGCTGGCGCACAGCTTATTTCAAGCGTCATTTATTAATATCATGCCGCTTTC
The DNA here is from genome assembly GCA_003219195.1 of Verrucomicrobiota bacterium. Classification (GTDB taxonomy): domain Bacteria; phylum Verrucomicrobiota; class Verrucomicrobiia; order Chthoniobacterales; family UBA10450; genus UBA10450. Next base: position 23,623 of record QHPX01000065.1, on the reverse strand, counting down.
CTACCTCTCGCCGAAAACGGAAGTGCGCGAGAGTAAAATCCATGGGCGTGGATTGTTTGCGACCGCCGACATTGCCAAGGACGAGGTCATCGCGGTGAAGGGCGGCCACATTATTTCTCGCAAACAATTGCGGGAAAAAGTCACGCCCCAGCTTGGACCGGTGGAAATTCAGATCGGCGAGGATCTCTTTATCGCGCCGGTCACGGAGGACGAGCGCGAAGGCTCAATGCTTTACAGCAATCATTCCTGCGATGCCAACCTGGGTATGCGCGGCGAGATCACTTTTGTGGCGGTGCGCGATATCCGCGCCGGCGAAGAGTTGACTCACGATTGGTCCACCACGGATGACGATGATTATTCGATCGCGTGTAAATGCGGTTCTCCGAAATGCCGGGAAATTCTCACCGGCAAAGATTGGCAGCGACCGGAATTGCAAAAGCGTTACGCGGGCTATTTTTCAGCGTATCTCGCGCGGAAGATCGCGGCAGGGCGAGACGCTACCGAGCCGACGAACTAATCCACGGCTCCGCAAAGCGTTCATAAGGTAGGGAGATAATCGTGAAATGAACCTCTCGTACCGCGGCTTTTGGTGGATCGGCTTGACCGGCTCTGCTCAACGGCGTTATCAAGGTGGCAACACCGTTTCACCGATGAGCAAATCTTATTTTCCAACAGACCGGGCCGGTCAGATCGATTGGCATAACAATTTCGCGAAAGAATTTCCGAAAGTCGGAGAAAAGCTCGGAGAATGCAGTTATACCGCCCGCGCCGTCATCAACGACCAAGAAATCGGCCAGCCGAGCGACACGGTCACGGTGATGATTAACTGATTGTCGATCTTATCAGTCCGAGTTGATGGGTTTATTGAAGCGCTTTTCGCAAGGCGAGCTGGGGCTCAATCGAGTTGAAGCATTCAGCGACGGCGTCTTCGCGATTGTCGTAACGCTGCTCGTGCTCGAGTTGAGAGTTCCAGTTTTGCACGACCGCGGCAGTGTGGGCGAGCTTGGTCATCAACTTGTCGATCTTGTCCCAAAGTTTTTAAGCTGGCTGATCAGTTTCATCATCGTTTGCAAGTTTTGGCTGAACCATCACCATCTCCTCGGCTTCGCACGGCACGCCACTTACGGAATGGTCTGGCTGAATTCGATCTTTCTCATGTTCCAATCGTTCATCCCGTTTCCAACCGCATTGATGGGCGAGTATCCGATGAATCCGCTGGCGGTAAGTCTATTCGGAGTCGTGATGGCGGTGAATACGCTGCTCTTCATCGCGCTGCAATCCTACATTCTGCGAAACCTGATCAAGCCGGAGTTGCTCGGAACGCAGGTTCCGCATCTCACGCGCAAATCTTTTGTCGGCGTAATTTCCTATTTACTCGGCGTCGCCGCGACTTTGTTTAATGTGCACATCGCGGTCGTGCTTTACGCGCTCACTCCGCTCTTTTTCATCACGCCACCGCAAGCGAAGAACAATTAATCGGTGAAAATGTATGTGAATCCGTGGCGAAAAGGGAGTCCTTCGCTTCGCTCGGGATGCTAACGCTATGTCAGTAGCGATAAAGCTCTGACTTAAATGGCCCGTCGATCGGGACGCCGAGATAGTCGGCTTGTTCTTTTGTCAGCTTCGTCAGCTTGACTCCGATTTTTTCCAGATGCAGGCGCGCAACTTCTTCGTCGAGTTTCTTCGACAAAACGTAGACGCCGACTTTGTAAGTGTCGCGATTCTTCCAAAGATCGAGTTGCGCAAGCACCTGATTGGAAAATGAATTCGACATGACGAAGCTTGGGTGACCGGTGGCGCAGCCGAGGTTGACGAGCCGACCTTCGGCGAGCAGGAAGATTTCGTGGCCGTCGGGGAACGTGTATTTGTCCACCTGCGGCTTGATGTTGGTGCGCTTCACGCTTCGGGCGGTGTTGAGCGCGTCGACCTGAATCTCGTTATCGAAGTGGCCGATATTGGCGACGATGGCCTGGTCTTTCATTCGCTCCATGTGCGCGAGCGTGATGATGTCGAGGTTACCAGTGGCGGCGATGTAAATGTCGCCGCGGCCGAGCGTGTCTTCGATCGTCGTTACTTCATAGCCTTCCATTGCCGCCTGCAACGCGTTGATCGGATCGATCTCGGTGATGACGACGCGCGCACCCTGGCCGCGCAATGATTGCGCGCAACCTTTGCCGACATCACCGTAGCCGCAGACGACCGCGACTTTGCCCGCGATCATGACGTCGAGCGCGCGGTTCAATCCATCGACCAGCGAATGCCGGCAGCCGTAGAGATTGTCGAACTTCGATTTGGTGACCGAATCGTTCACGTTGATCGCGGGAACGAGCAGCTTGTTTTCCTGGTGCATCTTGTAAAGACGATGCACGCCGGTCGTGGTTTCCTCGGAAACGCCGCGCCAATCCTTCACGATCTCATGCCAGCGATACGGGTTCTCGCGCTGGATCTCGAGCAACAGATCTTTGATGACCTGCTCTTCCCTCGATGTCGATCTTGTCTTGGCCCAATCGCTGCCTTCTTCGAGCTCGTAACCTTTGTGAATGAGCAGCGTGGCATCGCCGCCATCGTCTACCACCAACTGCGGACCTTTGCCGTTCGGATGCGAAATCGCTTGGTAAGTACACCACCAATATTCTTCGAGCGATTCACCTTTCCATGCGAAAACGGACACGCCGCTCTTCGCGATCGCCGCCGCGGCGTGATCTTGCGTTGAAAAAATATTGCAGGAAGCCCACCGGACGCTCGCGCCAAGGTCGGCAAGTGTCTCAATCAACACCGCCGTCTGGATTGTCATATGCAGCGAACCCGTCACGCGCACACCAGCGAGCGATTTGCTCGCCGCATACTTTTCGCGGATCGCCATCAAGCCGGGCATTTCCTTTTCCGCGATGGAGATCTCTTTGCGACCCCAATCCGCCAGATTGATATCGGTGACCTTGTAACCTTGTTTTTTTTCCGTGCGAGTTGTCGCGCTACTCATAAAAATCTATTTGGCCGCCTTTTTGAGTTCCGCTGCTTTGTTGGTGCGCTCCCAGGTAATTGCATTAAGATCATCGATGCGGCCGAAATGGCCGTAGTTGGTTGTCTTGCGGTAAATCGGCCGCAGCAAGTTGAGCTGCTTGATGATCTCGGCCGGTTTGAAATTGAAAACTTCGCAGACTGCTCGCTCGAGTTTTTCGTCATCCACTTTGCCCGTGCAAAAAGTGTCCACGCTCACGCTAACTGGTTCGGGGTGGCCGATGGCGTAGGCAAATTGCACTTCACAGCGGTCGGCCAGCCCTGAGGCGACCACATTTTTTGCGATCCATCGCCCCATGTAGGCCGCACTACGATCGACTTTGCTCGGATCCTTTCCCGAAAACGCGCCACCGCCGTGACGTCCCATTCCGCCGTACGAATCAACGATGATTTTGCGACCGGTAATGCCGGCGTCGCCCTCTGGACCGCCAATGACAAAACGGCCGGTCGGATTAATCAGGTATGTCGTCTTCTCATCCAGCCATTCCGGTGGCATTACCTTTTTGATGAGGAGTTCGATCAAGGTCTCGCGAATTTCCGTTTGTTTCACGTCCGCGGCGTGCTGCGAGGAAACAACCACCGTCGTGACTCGCACCGGCTTATAGCCGTCGTATTCAATTGAAACTTGCGTCTTGGCGTCCGGGCGCAGCCACGGAATTTCGCCGGCCTTGCGCAATCGGGTCAGTTCGCGGCCGAGTTTATGCGCGAAGGAAATGGGAGCGGGCATGAGCTCGGGTGTTTCGTTGCAGGCAAACCCAAACATCAGACCCTGATCGCCCGCGCCTTGCTCGGCGGTGCCTTTGCCTTCGGCGGCGACGCTATCGACGCCTTGCTTAATGTCGCGCGATTGCTCGCTCATCTCGCAAATCACGCGGCACGTGTCGGCGTGAAAAATGCAATCGCCATTGACGTAGCCGATGCCGCGAATCGCGTCGCGAACGCGCTCCTCGAAATCAAACTTTGCATTGCTCGTGATTTCGCCAGCAAGAACAACGAGGTTACCTTTGGCCAGCGTCTCGCAAGCGACGCGGCTCAGAGGATCTTGTTCGAGACAGGCATCCAGAATGTAATCGCTGATCGTGTCACAAACCTTATCTGGGTGACCTTCGGTGACCGATTCGGAGGAAAAAATGTAACGATGGGGCATGGTGAAAAGTTAGTTTGTTGAAGCGCTGAATCGTTAAAACGGCGGCCGAGAGGAATCAATCAGTTCCTGACGACATATTGACCAATCATGATATGTAGATGTATCGTTGTCGATCTTGTTAACGTCAACCATTAATTTACTGCGACTGCTGGCCGATCCGACGCGATTGCGATTGCTCTTGTTGCTCGAGCAGGCAGAGCTCTCCGTTGCCGAGTTGCAGGACATTCTTGGCATGGGGCAATCGCGTATCTCGAGTCATCTCGCGCAGTTGAGGCGTGCCGGTGTGGTCGAGAATCGGCGCGCTGGCAAAAATGTTTACTATGGCGCGACAGAGATTGGGGGCCGAAACGGCGCCCGCGCTCGCGTCCAGGAAATGCTGCGAAGCCTTGCGCGCGAGATTCCCGAAACCACGCGCGACCGCACGGCGTTGAAGCTGACATTGCGCAAACGCCAGGATAGAGCGCGGGAATATTTCGATGAGCTCGCCGGAAAATTTGGGCGCAGTTATGTTCCGGGGCGTTCGTGGCGGGCGCTTGCCCACACCCTGATCACCTTGTTGCCGCCGCTCACCGTGGCCGATCTTGGCGCCGGCGAAGGAACTCTCTCACAATTGCTCGCGAGACGCGCACATAAAGTCATCGCGATCGATAATTCGCCGAAGATGGTCGAGTTTGGATCGAAACTGGCTCGTAAACATGGCTTTGAAAACCTAGAGTACCGGCTGGGCGATATCGAGGACCCGCCGATCGCAAAGAACAGTGTCGATCTTGCCATTCTGAGCCAGGCTTTGCATCACGCCATCAAGCCTGAGCGCGCGATCGAATCCGCGCATCGCCTCTTAAAAAAGAATGGCCGTATCGTCGTGCTCGATCTGCTCAGTCACCGTTTTGAGAAAGCCCGTGAGCTTTATGCCGATCACTGGCTGGGCTTCAGCGAAGTGCGACTGCATGAACTTCTCGAAAAAAGTGGCTTTCGTAATATCGAAGTGAGTGTCGTGGCGCGCGAAAAACAAAGTCCGCATTTTCAAACTGTCTTTGCCATCGGCATGAAGTAAGTGAACGCCGGGGCGCGTTCTTCTGTCCAAAGTTTGCCGTTGAGCTATGATCGAGAAAACTCCAAACCTCTTGTTATGAGCGGCTTCTTCGAGGAAGTGCAGCGCCGAAAAGTTTATCGAGTGGCGGCGGCCTATATCATCGCCGCCGGGTTCATTATCCAGATCGGCTCGGCCGTTTTCCCGGCGTGGGAATTGCCAAACTGGACGTTTCGCCTGGTAGTTGTGCTTTTACTCATTGGCTTTCCCATTTCATTGATTCTCGCCTGGGCTTACGACGTCACGCCGCAAGGAATTCGGGCAACTCCGACGATCGCAGCGCCGGGCAGTCACCGTCGGCGTAACGTGATCATGCTTGTCGCGACCGGCGTGATCATTTCCATCGCTGCCGGGTTCTTCCTGCTGCCCCGCGCCGCTGCGCGCAAGATCGACAAGTCGATTGCGGTGCTGCCGTTCGAAAATCTGAGCGACGAAAAAGAGAACGCCTACTTCGCCGACGGCATCCAGGACGACATTCTCACGAACTTATCGAAAATCGGCGAGCTGAAGGTGATCTCACGCACCTCGGTAATGTCGTTTCGCGGGCACGCGCCAAATGTGCGCGACATCGGCAAAGCTCTTGGCGTCTCGACCATTCTCGAGGGTAGCGTGCGCCGCGCTGGAAATCGCGTGCGCGTCAATGTGCAGCTGATCGATGCGACAACGGACGAACACATTTGGGCGAACGATTACGATCGCGACCTGACGGACGTTTTCGCAATTCAAACCGATCTCGCCCAAAAAATCACCGACGCGCTCCAGGCTAAACTTTCGCCCGCCGAACAATCGCGAATGGAACGCAAGCCCACGGAAAACGGCGAGGCCTATCTCGCTTTTGTCCAGGCACACAATCTCCAAGGCGCTCTTGAGGATTTCGGCAAACTGAAGCAAAGCGAACAAATGTACGAGCGCGCCATTCAGCTGGACCCAAATTTTGCGCTTGCCCTCGCGTGCTACTCGCAGTTGCAGAGTTGGATCGTGCACACTTTCGATCCCACTCGGGAACGCCGCGAAAAAGCGCGCACTCTGGCCGAACGCGCTTTGCAATTGCAGTCTGACCTGCCGGAGACGCATCTGGCCCTGGGATATTCGTATTATTACGGCGATAACAATTATGACGCGGCACTGAGAGAATTCGAAATCGCACGGCAGGGATTGCCCAACGAATCTGACGCCTACCTGGCTATAGGCGCGATCCAACGCCGGCAGGGAAAATGGGCGGAATCGACCGCCAACCTCGAGAAGGCCGTCAGTTTAAATCCGAAGGACATCTGGCCGCTGCAAAATCTCACTTTCAATTACGGGATGCTGCGAAATTACGATGCGGCTAACAAAACTATCGACCGCGCGCTCGCTCTGGACCCCAACGCGTTAGGACCTTGGGAGGTCAAGTCCAAGCTAGCGATCGCTGAGAAAGGCGATTTCAGCGTCGCTGAGAAAGGATTTACGGCCGTGAAATCGATCCCGATGAACAACCAGGAGAAACTTAGGATCGCTGGCGCGCGCGCGGACGTTTTTCTTTTGGAACGAAAATACAAGGAAGGATTGCGCGAAGCGGAAAGTCTGCCGGACGACCTCCTCGCACCGATTCCCGCAGCCTTGTGTGGCAAATATTATCTCATCGGCTTTGCGCGAAAGGCGCTTCAGGACGAATCCGGCGCCGGAGCCGCCTTGCTGAAAGCAAAAGACCTCGTCGAAGCACAACTGAAAGAAAGTCCCGATGCAGCGGACATGCATGTTCAGCTCGCGAAAGTTCTCGCCTATCTCGGAGATAAAGATGCCGCGCTGGCTGAAGCGCGGCGCGCCAGCGAATTGCTTCCGGAGAGCAAAGACGCCTTTGGCGGCCCGGAAATTGCGGCTGGGGTGGCCGAAGTTCACGCCATTCTTGGCGACAACGGTCGCGCGATTGAAATCCTGGACGGATTGTTGGGCCGACCGAGCACTGTCACCGTGCAGGGTCTGAAAGTAAATCCGATTTGGGACCCGCTGCGAACAGATCCGCGCTTTCAAGCTTTGCTCAACAAGTACGGTGCGAAGACTTAGCGTCGCGATCCTTTTCACCCTGGTCGCGACGGTTTCGCGCGCGGAGTGGAAAGTAATTTCCGCGCAAACCGAATCTTCCTCAGCGTCTGGACTCGAACATCGATACGTGGCTCTGCAGGATTCCACCACCGGTGAGCGCGCGTCACTGGAGCTGACACTCTTTTTAGCAAAGTCATTCACCCTGCGCATTATTGATCAACCGGCCGAGCCGCACATCGATCTTGCCGAAGCGATGCGACAGGAAAACTGCCTGGCCGGCGTGAACGGCGGATATTTCGATTCCAATTACGCGCCGATTGGTTTGCTGATTGTCGATGGAAAAGTTTTCTCGCCGTTGCAACGCGCGCGTTTGTTGGGCGGGGTTTTGATGGCGTCTTCGCGCGGAGTGCAAATCGTTCGCGCAGGGGAGTATTCGCGGCGGCCAAACCCGCATGCCGCGATCCAATGCGGACCGTTCCTTGTCGATCTTGGCCAGCGCGTGCGTGGACTTGAGGCAACGCGTGAAGCGCGACGAACATTCGCGGCGATCGATCGCGACGGTCACGCGGGGCTCGGATTTTGTTCCGAAATTTCGCTTGCCCAATTATCCGCGATTCTTGCCGGCGGGGTAAGCGATTTCAAAATCGATCGTGCACTCAATCTCGACGGCGGATCGTCGAGCGCATTTTGGTTCGCACGCAAAGACGGCAGCGCGTTCTCCATTCCCGAACAAAAAACCGTGCGTGACTTTGTCGCTGTTGTTGCGCGTTAAGGGTAGGGCGACGCTCTGCGGAGCCGTGGAATTATCTTCGGCTGGACAGAGTCTCGCCCTACCGTTGAAAATGCGTGGTTCCAATGCGCACGTTTGGCGGTTTCAAATTAAGTGACCAATTTTTTTACGGCGAAGTGCGCGGAGATGAAGTGTCTATCCTGGCCAAGCCATATTGGGTTGACATCGAACCAACCGGCGAAGTGTTAAAACTTACGGATGTAGATGTCGATCTTCCGGTGGCGCCCTCAAAATTGATCGCGGTCGGATTGAATTACGCGGACCACATCGCGGAGATGAAGCGGACGCCGCTCGGTTCGCCGCTAATTTGGTTTAAAGCACCGAGCTCGCTTTTGCGACATAACGGGACAATCGAGATCGCATTCCCACAACATCAAACCGATTTTGAAACTGAGCTTGCGGCTGTCATCGGCGCGACGGCAAAAAATGTTTCCTCGCAAAGCGCGCTC
>QHPX01000065.1:0-15024 GCA_003219195.1 Verrucomicrobiota bacterium | reverse complement strand
ACACGCCGGTCGGGCCGTTTGTGTATGCCGATGTCGATGTGAACGATCTCGCCATCGAGCTCCGCCACAATGGGGAAATCAAACAGCGCGCGCGGACAAGCCAGATGATTTATTCCGTGGCGCAAATTGTCTCTTTTGCCAGTCAGTCGCTCACGCTTGCGCCCGGCGATCTCCTTTTGACTGGAACGCCGTCCGGCGTCGGGCCAATCCGAGACGGCGATGAATTGGAAGCGAAAATCGGCGACTGGCCACCGCTGCGAAACGGCGTGAAAAACACGCGTTGATGCCGCGATGACCGCTCAGCCACACATTTTTTTAACTGCGCGCGTCGATTTACTGAGCTTGCCTTACATCCCACGGGTGGAGATAATTCGAAGATAGAAGTAGCAATCTTCGAGAAGCGAAGCGTTAAAATTAAAAGAAAGGTGAAAAGTTTTGCTGGACTCGCCATCAACCTGTTTGGGATAAAGACATGTCCATAGAAACCGAGCTCGTAACTTAATCTTGGCCGAAATTATGAAAACATTACTTACTCTCTGTCTCAGTGTGATCGCGTTGACTGCGTTTGCTCAGAATCGGCCGGTGCCGCCACCGCCGCCACCGAACGCGCCCGCGACCGCCGCACCGCAAATCCCCGGCGCACCGCCGAATCCGGCAGCGCCGATTCCACCGCCGGCTGCTGGCACATCGCCGGCGCTGGCTCCCGGGACATCTCCGGTCGGGCCGGTTGGTGCTTCGCCTGCGCCAGGAACGACGGTCTCCGCTACGCTAAGCGCATCCCCGGCAACAACTGCTTCTCCCGCTGCGTCTCCGGCTCCCGAAATGAAGGCCACCGGCATGTTCACCGGTAATTTTCTCATCGATAACTTCCGCAAAGGCGGCCCGATCATGTGGCCGATTCTTATCGTGTCGATTGTTGGGCTCACGGTTGTGATCGAGCGAATCTTCTGGTGGGGAGGTCGCTGGTTCCGGCGCGATCCCAAGCTGATCGAGAAGGTATTTACCGCGATTGAAACCGGCGATGTGGCCGAGGCCTCCCGACTATCCCGCGGCTCGCGCGATCCAGTTCTGCGCATGATGTGGAACGGGCTCAATCACCAGCACGCTTCGTTGCAGGGAGCGTTGCAAGTCGCCGCCGGCATCGAAATAAAGCGCGCCGGCCGGTTTCTCGTGGTTATGGATACACTGGTGACACTCGCGCCGTTACTGGGGCTGTTGGGCACGATCACCGGTCTGATTCGTTCATTCAGTTTTCTGGGCAACGAAGAACTGGCCGTGCAAGCGGTCACCGGCGGTATCGCGGAAGCGCTCATCGCCACCGCATGCGGTCTTGGCATCGCGATCTTCTCGTTGGTTCCGTTTAACTTTTTCACTTCTCGAGTGTCTAACTTGGAGTTCGAGCTGCAAACGGCGGCCACGAACCTGGAGGTGATGCTGGAAGCGAACGTAAAGGCGAAACGCGAGGCAGAAATGACGACCACGCGCTAAACGCAGGCAATCGCCTAAGCAAATCCATGAGAGTCGCTTCTCCCATACCGCACAAGAAAGCGCGGATCGAGATCATTCCGTTGATCGACGTCATGTTCTTTCTCCTCGCCAGCTTCATGATGGTGAGCTTGAGCCAAGTGCATATGAAAGGCATCAAGGTCAATCTGCCCACGGGCGTCTCGGGTGAGACGCAGTCGAAGCGCGATTACATCAGCGTCTCCGTTGATAAAGACGGGCACTACTTCTTCGACAAACAAGAGGTAAGCTGGGATGAAATGCTGCCGCGCTTGCAAAAGGTGTATCAGGAAAACCCCGAAGCGAAGGTGTTTCTCCGCGGCGATCGCGGCACGGTCCATGGCAATGTCATTCATTTGCTGGATATCCTGCGCGCTGCCGGCTTCTACAAGATCGCGTTTGAGATCAAAAGCGAGGCTGCCAGGGGAGTCCCGGCGGCGCCGATACCACATTAGGAGAAGTTATGGCTAAACCATTGCTCTACCGACCGCCTCCCAGATGGCATCTGTGGGCCGCTCTTGGTGGCGCAGCCGTGATACACCTCGGAGCCGTGGTTGCAGCGATGAAACGCGAGCCGCCGCCAGTCGATCTTTCCGATATTCCGACGGCTGTCGTCGAGGCGACGATGGAGGCACCGCCGGAACCCACCCCGCCGCCGCAGGAGGTTCCGGTGGCGACGCCTCCGCCGGAGGCACCGGAGACCAAGCCCGAGTATGTCGAGGAAAGGACGCCGCCGCCGCGCCAGCCAAGGCCGGTGAGAGTAGTACCAATCAAAGCGCCAGGCCCGATGTCGATATCCAGCGCCAAGGCTCTGGCCACCTACGCTCCGCGCCCGCAATACCCTTATGAGGCGCGTTCGCGCCGCATTATGGGCAGCGGTGTTTGCGTGGTCACGGTCGATACAGGCAGCGGGAGCGTGACCGACGCCACCATGGCGCAAAGCATCGGCAATCCGATACTAGATAACTCCGCAGTGAGCGCGTTCAGACAGTGGCGATTTCGACCTGGCACGGTCTCGAAAGTAAAAATTCCCATCACCTTTACCATGACCGGCGCATCCTACTGATTTAGCCATGCATCTCTCTTCGCCAATTCCACACAAACGGGCCCGCATCGAGATTATTCCATTAATCGACGTCATGTTCTTTCTGCTTGCCAGCTTCATGATGGTCAGCTTGAGCCAGACACACATGAAGGGTATCCGTGTTAATCTGCCGGCCGCAATGGCGCTGCCGCCAACCGAGCAGAAAGATTACGTTTCTATAAAGGTGCTCGAGGGGAATACGGTTACTTTTGATGATCAGGTTGTGCCGGACGACCAAGTGCTGCCGCGCCTTTATCAGCTTCATCAGGCGAACCCGAACATCAAAGTCTCAATCAGCGGGGACATGATGGCCATGCACGGCGATGTGATTTCGGTGCTCGACAAAGTGCGCTCCGTTGGGATCACGAAAGTAGGCTATCAGATCAGAGCGGCTGCGCCGGGCGCTCCGGCTGCTCCGGGCGGTCAGCCCCCCGGCCCTCCACCGCCGCCTGCCAAGCCCTGATCGCCGCGCGGAAGCGCCGGCAGCCGAGCACGAAGCGCGCGAATCGCTTGTGCCCGGTGGCTGATTCGGTTTTTTACTTTGGCAGGTAGTTCGGCAAAGGTTTTATCGAATCCGTCGGGAGCAAAAAGCGGATCGTAGCCGAAACCATTTTCGCCGCGCGGTGGATCGACGATTATGCCGCCGATGAGTCCCTCGAAAGTGCCGAGCAGTTTGCCGCCGCACGCCAGCGCGAGCACGCAGCGAAAGCGCGCTGATCGACGCATTCGATCCGGATCGGTTCGTGCAAGCGCGCGCAGCAACTTGTCGATGTTGTCGCGAGCGGTCGCGTTCTCGCCGGCGTAACGAGCGGACCGAATTCCCGGCGCACCGCCAAGCGCATCCACTTCCAATCCGGAATCTTCCCCCACGACAAGATTGACAACCGCACGTGAGAGATCGACCGCTTTGGCGATGGCGTTTTCCGCAAAAGTGCGGCCAGTCTCTTTAATTTCCGGAATATTTTGGGCCTCCAAAAGATCACTCACATGAAACTCGTCTCCAAGAATTTCCGCAAACTCGCGCGTCTTATGAGCGTTACGCGTGGCGAGAAGAAGCTGTCTCACATTGAAATGAAATCTGGAAACCAGGAATTCAGGAATAAAATTTTAGTTTCTTTTCCTGGGTTCTTGGGTTCCTGATTCATCTGTATGAGCGAGCGCCGCAAACCTTATCCCTTCGACCAGATCGAACCCAAATGGCAGACGATCTGGGAGGAGCGGCAAATGTTTCATGCGCCAAATGCGGGTGAAAAAAATTTCGATCCGGCGAAACCGAAATTCTACATCCTCGACATGTTCCCTTATCCGAGCGGGGCCGGCCTGCATGTCGGACATCCGGAAGGATACACCGCGACCGACATTATCGCGCGTTACAAACGGATGCGCGGTTGCAACGTTCTGCATCCGATGGGTTGGGACGCGTTCGGTTTGCCGGCGGAGCAATACGCGATCAAAAGCGGGCAGCATCCGGCGGTCACGACGCGCGAAAACGTCGCCAAATTCAAATCGCAGCTCAAGCGCATCGGTTTTTCCTACGACTGGCAACGCGAGATCAACACCACCGATCCGCGCTACTATAAATGGACGCAGTGGATTTTTCTCCAGCTTTACAATTCCTGGTTCAATCCGAAGACGAACAAAGCTGAACCGATCAAAAGTTATCGCGGCAAAAATCCAGACGAGGTGCGACTGGCCTATGTCGCCGATGTTCCGGTGAACTGGTGCGCGGAGCTCGGCACCGTATTGGCGAATGAAGAAGTCGTCGATGGAAAAAGTGAGATCGGCGGTTTCCCGGTTGTTCGGCGGCCCATGCGGCAATGGATGTTGCGCATCACCAAATTTGCGCAGCGATTGCTTGATGAACTGGACGCACTGGATTGGCCGGAAGGAATTAAACTCCTTCAGCGCAATTGGATTGGCCGCAGTGAAGGCGCAGAAATCGATTTCAAAATCGACGGTGGCCAACAAAAAATCCGCGTTTTTACGACGCGCCCCGACACACTTTACGGCGGCACTTACATGGTGCTCGCGCCCGAGCATTCGCTTGTCGATCTAATCGTAACCGAAGAGCAATGGCCGGCCGTGCGCGAGTATCGAGAGCGCACTGCGCGCAAGAGTGATTTGGAGCGAACTGAGTTGTCCAAGGAAAAAACCGGCGCATTCACAGGCGCTTATGCAATCAATCCGGCGACCGACGAGAAAATTCCGATCTGGATCGCCGATTACGTGCTGCTCGGCTACGGCACGGGTGCAATCGGGGGCGTGCCGGCGCACGACGAGCGCGATCTGGAGTTCGCGCGAAAATTCGATCTGCCGATTCGGCAAGTTGTCCAGCCGTTGGGCGGCGAGGATCCAATCGGTTTCATCGGCGAGGGCATCGCGATCAATTCGCCGGCGATCGATGGCCTGCCTTCGCGAGAAGCGATCCGTAAAATCACGCAATGGCTGGAAGAGCGCGGCCTCGGCAAAGGCGCGATTAGTTACAAATTGCGCGACTGGTTGTTTTCGCGGCAGCGTTATTGGGGCGAACCGTTTCCGGTCGTTTGGGAAAGCGGCAAACATCGCGCGCTGGATGAATCGGAATTGCCAGTCGTGCCGCCGCCGCTCGACGATTACAAACCGACCGGCACTGGCGAACCGCCGCTGGCGAAAGCGAAAGATTGGATTCGTTATTCAGACGAAGCGCTGCGCGAAACCAACGTGATGCCGCAATGGGCGGGCTCGTGTTGGTATTATTTGCGATTCTGCGATCCGCAGAACGACAAGCGCTTCGTTGGCGAAAAAGCCGAAAAATATTGGATGGGCGGGAACAAACCCGGCGGCGTCGATTTATACGTCGGCGGGACGGAGCATGCCGTGTTGCATCTGCTTTACTCACGTTTCTGGCACAAGGTCCTGTTCGATCTCGGGAATTTATCGAAGCCGGAGCCGTTTCAGCGTTTGGTAAATCAGGGAATCATTCTCGGCGAAGACAATCAGAAGATGTCGAAGTCGCGCGGGAACATCGTGAATCCCGATGACGTGATCGATCAATACGGCGCCGATGCGTTTCGCTGCTACGAGATGTTCATGGGACCGCTCGAGCAAATGAAGCCCTGGAGTATGCGCGGCGTGGAAGGAGTGGCCCGCTTTCTGGCGCGCGTTTGGCGATTACTGATGCGCGAAAATCAGGCCAGCGAATGGGAATTGTCGCCTGCGGTGCAAGATGTCGATCTTATGAAGGCGCAGCAGAGGATCGTGCACGCGACAATCAAGAAAGTGACCGAAGATATCGAGTCGCTTTCATTCAACACCGCGATTGCGCAGATGATGATTTTCGTGAACGCGTTTACAAACGCCGAGTCGCTGCCCGTTTCCGCGCTGCGCACGTTCTTGATTCTACTTAATCCTTTTGCGCCCCACATCGCCTCCGAATTGTGGGAGAAACTGAATGCAAAGTTCAAAGACGTGCGCGGCGACATGGCCGAGCAAGCATGGCCGACTTACGACGAGCGCCTGCTGGCCGAAGACGAAGTTGAGATTGTCATCCAAGTGAACGGCAAAGTGCGCGATCGAATGAAGATGTCGATCTTGGCGACCGAAGAGGAAATCAAATCCGCGGCACTCGAAAACCCTCGCATCCGTGAACTCACTTCCGGGCGAACTATTCGTAAAGTCATCGTGGTCCCGAAAAAGCTGGTGAATGTTGTCGCATGAAAAAGGTTTGGAAGGAATTCAAAGAATTTGTCGTCAAAGGCAACGCGGTGGATCTCGCCGTCGGCGTGATCATCGGCGCGGCCTTCGGCGCAATCGTTAATTCACTGGTTAAGGACCTTATCATGCCGCCAATCAGCTTGCTCAGTGGCGGGCTCGATTTCTCGAATAAATTTATTGTGTTGCGCGCGGCGAAGGACGGCAGCGCAGCCTTTCACACACCGGCGGACGCGGCGAAAGTAGGCGCAATTACTTGGAATTACGGCAATTTCATCACGCTCGCGATCAATTTTCTCATCGTTGCAGGGGCAGTTTTCCTCCTCGTCCGCGGGATCAATAGGCTCAAGAGTTCGCCGCACGCAGAACCGGTCTCGAAGGAATGTCGCGCGTGCGCGATGACCATCCCAATCAAGGCGACGCGTTGTCCGCATTGCACAACGGACTTGACGGAAAGCGCGCCGGATTAGGCCGCCGGCTCGATTCGAACAAAATCGAACCTTGCTCGCCAAAAGCGCCATTCTTTCGATCAACTAGAACATTTCCTGCTGCAATAAGCTGCCCAATGATGACAAGCGGCCAGCAAAGATCGACCATAGCCCGGCAAATTATCGCTTGCCAGGTAGCGCATCGATGCTATTGAGGGCGCGGTGCTGCAAATGCCTAAACGCCTTAACCTTACCCTCACAGTAATCGCCGCCTGCTTCTTTGCCAGTTGTGCCGAGCAGCCGAAGTCAAAGCTTGTTTCCGCTGCCAGCGCTAGTCGTATGCAAAAAGTGCGGACGACGGCTTACACGCATAGCGAAAGGGGCGGACGTCACAATGCACTCGGGCTCTGCTTGTCCGGCCGCCGCGTGATGAGCGCCGCCTCCGATTGGTCGCGTTTTCCGTTGGGGACGCACTTTCGCATTGTCGATACAAAAGAGGAATACATAATCGACGACTACGGGACCGCGCTCGTGGGGACGAATACGATCGATTTGTATAAGCCGAGTCGCCTGCAAATGAAACGCTGGGGGGTGCGTAATGTCGATATAGACATCCTCCAGTGGGGTTCGGAGACACAAAGTTTGAAAGTCCTCGGTCCGCGCGTCAAGCATCGCTGCGTCCGGCAGATGATCGTCGGGTTACAGAAAAAGGCGCCCGCGCCCGTGCAGGTTTCCAATCCTACGAAGGTTTCCGCGCAGGCTTCCATTCGCACTATTGATTAACGGTCCGGCCTCGCGACTTTCCCGGGAATGAAAATTCTCGTTGTCGGGGGCGCTGGTTATATCGGCAGCATTTGCGCAGAGCTGCTTCTCGATGAAGGCCATGAGGTCGTCATCTTTGATAATCTCACCGAAGGCCATCGCCGTGCCGTCGATGCGCGCGCCGCTTTCATTGAAGGTGATCTGGCCAATCGACAAAAAATCGAGGCCGCGTTCTCGAAGACACGCCCCGACGCGGTCATGCATTTCGCTGCCAGCGCTCTGGTAGGCGAATCGATGCGCGATCCGTCAAAATATTTTCGCAACAACATCGCCAACGGTTTGAATCTTCTCGATGCCCTGGTCGCGACCGGCGTCCCGCGAATTATTTTTTCATCGACCTGCGCGATCTTTGGGCCGCCTGAGCGTTTGCCCATCGATGAAACCTTGCCGCCGAGCCCGATCAATCCCTACGGCGAATCAAAGCTCGCTTTCGAGAAAATTTTACGCTGGTACGACCAGATCCATGGTCTCAAAGTTGTTTCGCTGCGCTATTTCAACGCGGCTGGCGCGTCCGCGAAATTTGGCGAAGACCATCGACCCGAAACGCATTTGATTCCAAACGTGCTGAAGGTCGCGCTCGGACAGAAGCGGCACGTTGAGCTCTTCGGCACTGATTATGAGACGCCGGATGGGACGTGCATCCGCGATTACATTCATATTGTCGATCTTGCGCGGGCGCATATTCTCGCGCTCAAGTCCACGAAAAGTGAATTTTACAATCTCGGCACGGGCGGCGGGTCAAGCGTGCGCGAGGTGATCGCAGCCTGCCGTGAAATCACCGGCCGCAAGATCGACATCGTGGAGAAGCCGCGCCGCCCCGGCGACCCGCCGCGGTTGATTGCCTCATCAGAAAAAATCAAACGCGAGCTCGGTTGGCGGTCGAAATTTCAATCGTTGGGGGCCATCATCGAGAGCGCTTGGAAATGGCACGAGAAATTTCCCGATGGATACGCCGATTAATACTGTAGCGGCGGTCTATGACCGTCGATGAAATTAAGAATGCGACGCTCGCAGAGCGCCGCTAGAGAAAAGAAAAAAGCGCCCCCGGGATTTTGTCCCGGGGGCGCTTTTGATTGTTCGCTCGACTGCGAACGGCCTTTGCTTACGGCTTGCCCGTCGTGGTGGTGGTCTCTTTTTTCTCGTAGACCGCGGCAGGCTTGGTCAGCACGATCTTGCGCACGATCATGCGATCGCCTTCTCTTACATAATAGACTGTCGCCGGTAAATCCGGTCGAATGGCCGACCAGGTCACGGTGTTGCCTTCCGGATCAAGAATGGTCGTGCTCTTGGTGTAGTAGTATTTCACCGGTGCTGTATCGGTGGTCGTGCGGAACGTGATATAATCGGAATCCGGCGTATAAGCCGCGATTGTTCCTGTGCTCGTGACTGTCGACTCGGTGGTCGTGCCCGTCACGGGATTCGTGCTTGTCGTGGTCGTGGTTTCCTGCGCGAGCGCTGTGCCCAGCCCCACCGCACAGACCGCGGCCAATATTTTCAGTAATCTCGTTTGTTTCATATTTGTCCTCTGCTTTGGTTAACCAATGCTTTCTTTTGTAAATAGGTTGGACTCCTTACGGCCGGACTTTATTCGACCGCATATTTGCTTCGCACGTTGCCCGGCAAGTGGTTGCATCGACAATCGCAGCCCGCTGTCGCCCGGAGAAATTTAATGCAAGCTCTGCCCGGTTTTCGCGATTTCCTGCCGAACGATTGCGCAGCGCGAAATTACATTTTTGCGCGCTGGCGTGAAGTAGCGCGCCGCTATGGCTTTATCGAATGGGACGCGCCAGTCCTGGAGCCGACCGAGATTTACCAAAAAAAGAGCGGGCCGGAAATCGTCGCCCAGCTTTTCAATTTCACCGACAAAGGCGAACGCGAAGTCGCCATGCGGCCGGAATTGACGCCAAGCCTTGCGCGCGTGGTCGCCGCCCACGAGCGCGAATTCAAAAAACCGCTCAAGTGGTTTTCCATCGGGCAATTTTTCCGTTACGAAAAACAGCAGCGCGGCCGGCTGCGCGAACATTTCCAGCTCAACTGCGACATCATCGGGGAAACGGCGCTCGCCGCCGATATCGAGCTGGTCTCGCTTTGCATCGACATCGTGCGCGCGTTCGGTTTCACAGAAAAAGATTTCGTCGTGCGAATCAGCGACCGCGAATTCTGGACTGATTTTCTGCGTTCTCGAAAAGTTGCGGCCGAACAGTGGGATGAAATCCTGCAAACGATCGACAAATTCGGACGCGAGCCGCGCGAGAAGACGAGCGAGAAACTTGGCCAGCTCGCTGATCCGGTGCTGAGAATTTTGAGCGAAGGGGGCAAAAGCGAAAAGCTGGATCGACTTGTCGATGGTCTGCGCGCCCGCGGCCTGGCCGATTTCGTCGATATCGATGTCCGGATCGTGCGAGGACTGGCTTACTACACAGGGATCGTTTTCGAAGTGTTCGATCGCGCCGGACAATTGCGCGCGATCGCCGGCGGAGGTCGTTACGACAACTTGATCGAACAACTGAGTGACAGCGCAGTCTCGCTGCCGGCACTCGGGTTTGCGATGGGCGATGTCGTCCTGGGCGAATTGATTGGCGAAACCGCCAGCGCGCGCGAAGCCATGCAAAAAGCAATCGCCGCCGAACAGAAGATCGACATCTACATTGTGATCGCAAAGGAGGAGCGCCGCGCCGACGCGCTCGCGCAAATTCAAAAACTTCGCGACCGCGGTTATCGCGTCGATTATTTGCTCACGTCCCGGAAAGTCGCGCGCCAGTTTCAAACCGCCGAAGATTTGGGCGCGAGGGTTGCGCTTCTTTACGGTGATGAGTGGCCCCAGGTTGCGGTGAAGGACCTTGCGACTGGAGAACAGAAGCTCACACCAAACCAAGAGTTGCTTGCATACGTTGCCCGCTCGCTCAGCTTGTCATCCTGAGCGGAGCGAAGCGGAGTCGAAGGACCTCACTTTTTATTCGAGAGATGCTTCGCCTTCGCTCAGCATGACAGAAGAGATGTATCGCACCCATACTTGTAACGAACTCCGCAAGATCGACATCGGAAAGCAAGTCACGCTCGCCGGGTGGGTGCATGTTTCCCGCGATCATGGCGGCGTGATTTTTATCGATCTGCGCGATCGTGAGGGACTAATGCAAGTCGTGTTTCGCCCGGAGGAAAACGCCGAGGTCGCGAAGGAAGCGCATCATTTGCGCAGTGAAGACGTGATTGAAGTTACCGGACGGGTCGCGGCCCGCGTGCCTGGAACGGAGAATCCGAAACTCGCGACCGGCGACATCGAAGTAATTCCAAACCGATTACGAATTCTGAATCGCGCGGACGCGCTTCCGTTCCCGATCGATGCGGAGATTCATAACGAGGATTTGCGGATGACCTCCCGCTATTACGATCTGCGGCGTCCGCAGTTATCTCGTAACTTGCGAGTGCGCCATCGCGTGGCCAAAGCGACACGCGATTATCTCGATGCCCAGGGTTACGTCGAAATCGAGACGCCGATCTTGTCAAAAAGCACGCCGGAAGGTGCGCGCGATTTTTTGGTGCCGAGCCGGTTGACGCCGGGAAAGTTCTACGCGCTGCCGCAGGCGCCGCAGCAATACAAGCAGCTTCTCATGGTCGCTGGCGTGGAAAAATATTTCCAAATCGCGAAATGTTTTCGCGATGAAGATTTGCGCGCGGACCGGCAGCCCGAGTTCACCCAGATCGATATCGAGGCGTCGTTTGTCACGCCCGACGACATTTTCTCGCTGACCGAGGGAATGCTTGCCGCCATTTTCAAAGTCGCGTGCAAGATCGACGTCAAAACGCCGTTCGATCGGCTCACTTATCGCGAAGCGGTCAGCCGCTACGGAAGCGACAAGCCCGATCGCCGCTTCGGCATCGAACTTGTCGATCTTAGCGACGATTTTCGAGAAACCGGTTTCAAAGTTTTCCGCGGTGCGCTCGATGCCGGCGGCGTTGTGAAAGCGATCAACGTCAAGGAATTCGCCGGGATTACGATCGGACAGATCGATGAGCTGAGTGAGATCGCGAAAATATTCGGCGCCAAGGGCCTTGCCTTTATCAAGATCGAGAGCAGCGAATGGAAATCGCCAATCGTGAAATTTTTCAGCGACGCCGAGAAGGCGGCGCTGCAATCAAAATTAAAGATCCAGGAGGGCGATTGCATCTTTTTCGCCGCGGACAAATGGGAGATCGCCTGTGAAGTGCTCGGCCGGATTCGGCTGCGTGTTGCAGAGATTCAGAATTTGCACGGGAAGGCTGCAAAAGGCCAGTCCGGCTCGGACTGGGATTTTCTTTGGGTGATGGATTTTCCGCTGCTGCAATGGAGCGCCGAGGAGAACAAGTGGAACGCGGTGCATCACCCGTTCACGCGACCAAAAACGAAAGATCTCGCGCTGCTCGACGAGAAGAAGTTTTCTGAAATTCGCGCGGAAGCATATGACGTCGTTTTGAACGGCGTCGAGATCGGCGGCGGCAGCATGCGAATCCATGAGCCGCAGTTGCAGGAAAAAATGTTCGAAGCGCTCGGTGTCAGCGCGGAAGATCGGCAATCACTGTTCGGCCATTTGCTCCGCGCCCTGCGACTGGGTGCGCCGCCGCATGGCGGCATCGCACTCGGCCTCGATCGCCTCGTCATGCTCCTCTGCGGCGAAGAGTCCATCCGCGACGTCATGGCCTTCCCGAAAAATAATCGTGGCCTCGATTTGATGACGCAATCACCGGCCGATGTCGATCCACGCCAGCTGCGCGACTTGGGAATCAAGCTGGCGAAAGAAAAATTGTAAGTCGGCCATTTTGGCCGCAGAAATTTCAAACGATTGGCGGCGAAGATCGCCGCCTTACAATTTCCGGCGACTGACGCTCGCGGGTTGTCCGGAAAAGAACTGCCACGGAAAACGTGACGATTGTTCCGAAACAAATCCACCACGGGAATTCCATCACCGGCAGCCAGCCCGGCTGTGTGTAAAGCTTTGTGCCGAAGATGCCGGCGATCGCGTTGGGCAATCCGCTCAGGATAGCGACGACGATGAAGCCGATGATCATGGCAAGAACGTTGCCGAAATTATTGCCACGCCGCTTGGTGAACATTCCGCAAAGGAAGATGCCGAGGAGCGAGCCGTAGGTATATCCGAAAATACCGAGAACGATCGGAATGATACGCACTTTCGGGTGGACGATGACGAGATACGAAGTGGTCGATGCCACGACGATCATGAGCAGAGCGAACCAAACCGTGGCCCAGCGCACCGCGCGCAAGCTTTGTTCACTTGTCGATCTTGGATTGATGTAGGTCTCATACCAATCACGCGTAAAGCTCGTGGCGAGCGCGTTGAGCGCGGTACTGAGCGAACCCATGGCGGTGGCGAAAATTCCCGCGATGAGAAGTCCACGCAGACCGACCGGCATTTCGTAAAGAATGAAATGGCAAAAGGTCTCATTAGGCGTTTTCGGCAATGTCGGATCGGGATGCGCTTGATAATACGTCCAGAGTAACAGGCCGATGCTGAGGAACGTGAGCACGATCGGTATATCGGCGAGACCGGAAAGAATCAGGGAGCGCCGGCTGCGGCGGATATCGGGTGCGGTCAACATGCGTTGCACCATGTCCTGATCGGTGCCGTGCGTGGCCATGGTGATAAAGGTCGATCCAATCAAGCCGGCGAAAATCGTGTACTCGATCTCAAACATGCCTTTGATTTTTTCCCAGCCGTGTTTGGCGGGATCGAGACCGGTCGTGAAAAAATCGGAAACGCCGAAGCCCCCGTGGCGTTGCACGATTTCATTCAAGCCGCCGGGAATGGCTGAGTAAAGCAGACCGAGCGCGACGAGCGCGCTGCCGATCATGATTGAAGCCTGAATGAAATCCGTCCAGATGACGGCTTTGATTCCGCCGAGCGTCGTGTAAACGGCGGTGAGAATGACAATCGCGACCGTCGCGCCGACATAAATCCACAGTGTTTCGGTTTGGCCGGGACGGGTGCCGGAAATCATCTCATAAGCAAGAGCGAGCGCGATTGCCGCGACATACAATCGGGCGCCGGAGGCAAGCAGACGCGTGAGCATGAAAACCGCGGAAGCAGCATTCTTGGTCGCGACACCGAATCGCGCGGTGAGGTATTCGTAGATCGAGTAAACTTTATAGTCGTAGTACGGCTTGATGAAAATGTAACTGACGAGAATGCGCGCGAGGATCGTGCCGAGCGCGAGTTGGACGTAGGTGTAGTTGCGCAGCGCAAAGCCTTCGCCGGGCGTGCCGAAAAATGTGCCCGCGCTTGTTTCGGCTGCGATGATCGAAGCAAGCACGGCCCACCACGGAATGCGCCTGCCGCCGAGCGCGAAGTCGGCAAGATTTTCCTCTTTTCGGCCCATGTAGAGGCCGATCGAAATGATGAGGACAAAATAAAGAAGCAGAACCCCGCTATCGATGGCGAGCCGTCCGTCCATGTCGATCTTAGGTGACAGAATTTTCCGAAGGCGCAAGGTGGATCGTGCGTTCCGTCGCACGATGCTAAACAATGGCGGCTCTGACCGCTAAACTTTAACATCGAGCAAGGGAAAAAGATCGACAATGGATTTTGTGGGACGATTGGCGATCGGGCGGTTTATGTGGAGCAAGCCGGTGATGTCCTCAGAGTTGGTTGTGCCGAGACCGCGCAACCGGCGCGCGAGACGCGCGCCCAACCAAAGATCGTGGCTGATTATTTCGCGCTCGATCATCCGCTTTCGGAAATTTGCGCGTC
Organism: Verrucomicrobiota bacterium; assembly: GCA_003219195.1. GTDB lineage: Bacteria > Verrucomicrobiota > Verrucomicrobiia > Chthoniobacterales > UBA10450 > UBA10450. Next base: position 757 of record QHPX01000065.1, on the reverse strand, counting down.
GTTTCCGAATGATCCGACGATGAACGCGGCGCGGGATTTTTGTCGGGGTTTGCGAATCATTCGCCAACCAAAGTGGGAATGTCTCGCGACCTTCAACACTTCGACGAGGAAAGGAGTACCACACATACGGCAAATGTCGCGCGTCTTGCGCGAACGTTTTGGTGAGGCGTGCAAGGTTGACAATCATATGGTGTACACATTTCCCTCGCCGCAGCGCGTTACCGAAAGTTCCGAGAAGGAATTGCGCGAATGCGCGCTTGGTTATCGCGCGAAAAATTTGCTGGCGACCGCGCGGCTCGTCAGGTCGCGCGCGGCCAATCTCGATGCCTGGGCAGCGCTTTCCGATGTCGATCTTCGCGAAAAGCTCTGCAAGCTGCCGGGCGTGGGTGCGAAGGTTGCTAATTGTGTAATGCTCTTTGCCTACGAACGTTTGCGCGCATTCCCGATCGACGTCTGGATCGAGCGGGTCTTGAGAGAGAAATATTTTCCGCGGAAAGGAAAAGTGACGCCACAGAGATTGCGTGTGTTTTCGGAATCGTATTTCGGGACACATGGCGGTTACGCGCAGCAATACTTGTTTCATCAAGCGCGGGTGGCTTCACGTGACCGGCGGGTGATTGAGGTCAATCGCCCCTACCTCACGCGCGATGACGATAAAGGTGGAGGCGGTTCATCGAATCGCCCGCCCTAGCGGCGCAATTTGACAGCGGGTGGCCGCTGAGATAATGTTCGCTCGCTCACGATCTGAAGAATTCAA
>QHPX01000063.1 GCA_003219195.1 Verrucomicrobiota bacterium | reverse complement strand
CAATCGCTGGACATCGCGCAGTTTCAAAAAATGATGAAGGACCTGGAACCATACATTCAGTTGTGGGGCCTATCCAGGAAACAAGAAGTAGCAGCGGCGGCGAGTTGAGGCGAGGAATTCGAAAAAAAGAAAAGATAATGCAGAGTCGCAACCGCAGAGAAGCGTCCAACGGCAAGCGCGGGTCATTTTTCCTCTTGACTTCAAAGCAGTGGCCCCATACTATTTCTGTCTAGGCCTAGAGCAACATTGGCTTAATCGAGGCTTGGAGAGACTTCCCACCTATGAAAAGCCGCGAGCAGCGAGACCTTTTTCCCGGCGCATTGGAGATGATGATTCTCCGAACGCTGAAGCGGCAGCCTCTGCATGGGTATGCGCTCGCGCAGCACATCAAGCGAACGTCGAACGATTTGCTTCAAATTGAAGAGGGATCGCTCTACCCGGCGCTTCAGCGGCTGCTGAAGGAAGAATTGGTGAAAGCCGAGTGGAGCATTTCGTCCACGAATCGGCGCGTGCGTACTTACAAGCTGACGGCAAAGGGAGCGAAACATCTGGAGCATGAAGTGTCGCGATTTGAAAAGATGCTCGAAGGGATTACGCGGGTGTTAGCGCCGGGTGAATCATGATGTGGCTGAAGCGACTGTTTTCGCGACGTCGTCTCTACGGTGAGCTGTCCGAAGAGATTCGGGAGCACCTTGAAGAGAAGATTGAGGAGTTGGTTGCGGGCGGAATGTCCAGGAAGGAAGCTGCACCGAGGGCACGGCGCGAGTTTGGGAATGTAACTTTGGTTGAGGAAGACAGCCGCACGGTCTGGCGGTGGCCGTCCATTGAAAACCTTCTCATGGATGTCCTCTACGCTCTCCGCACCCTTCGCAAAGACCGCCGCTTCACCTCCATCGCCATCCTTGCTCTCGCCCTCGGTATTGGCGCTGCGACTGTTGTCTTCAGCGTCGTCTATAGCGTCTTTTTCAATGCGCTTCCTTATAAAGATTTCAACAGATCGGTTGTGCTTGGGATCCACGACTTAGCAGGCACAGACGGGGCGAAAGTTCGTTCATACTTCTCGCTAGCGGAGATTCGTGCCCTTCGAGAGCAGAACCATGTATTTGATGACCTCATTGCCTACGGTCGCATGCGCCCCACGTACGACGACGGCAAGTCCATTCGTTTCTTTTCGTTCGGCGCAGTGGTAACGCCCAACACGTTTGACTACCTAGGTGTGCCGCCGCTGCTGGGCCGTACGATTTCAGAGGAAGATGGACGCCCTGGCGCTCCGCCCGTGTTCGTAATGAACTACCGACTCTGGCAGCGGGAGTTCGGTGGCGATCCCAAAATCCTCGGCACGATCTTCGTCCTGAATGGCAAGCCCACAACACTCGTCGGAATCATGCCTCAGCAGTTCAACGCCTTCGGTACGAACACCGCTCTTGGTACGAACTTCTGGCTGCCAGCAACCCCCAACTACGGACGCCTGCAGCTCATGGGACGCCTCAAGCGCGGCGTTAGCGTCCAGACTGCCGCGGCAGACCTCGACGCCATCGCGCACCGCATGCACGGGCTAAACCTAGCTGGAGTTTTTCCGGAAGAGAAGTTCGTGATCGCGCCGCAGACGCTGCTCGACAGTCTTATTGGAAACTTCCGCAAAACCCTTTATGTATTGTTAGCTGCTGTGTTGCTGCTCTTGTTGATTGCGTGCAGCAATGTCGCAAACCTCCTGCTGGCTCGTGCCACGGCCCGCGAACGGGAAATAGCTGTGCGCGCCACGCTAGGCGCAACGCGAGGTCGCCTCATCCGGCAGTTGCTGGTGGAAAGCTTCTTGCTCGCGGCTGCGGCGACCGCAACCGGCTGCGTCTTGGCATACTTTGGTCTGAAACTAGTCATCGCACTGATTCCCGCCGGCACGCTACCCGAGGAAACCGTGATTCGAATGAACGCGCCGGTCCTTCTCCTTTCCCTCGGCCTGACGATCCTGACGACAATCCTCTGCGGCCTCGCACCTGCGCTCCACGCCGTCCGCGGCCACTTGCAGCCGCATCTCACCGGCAGCGGCAAGGGAGCCAGAGAAAGTTTTCGCCACAGCAAGCTTCGCGCAGGCCTAGTGGTCAGCGAGGTCGCACTATCAATCGTCCTGCTGATTGGCGCCGGCCTCTTGATGCGCAGCTTCCTCATTCTCACCCGCGTCGACCTCGGCTTCGATCCGAAGAATGTTCTGTACTTCGAGCTCAATCTACCGCCATCGTATAACACGGATATAGCTGGCACGTTGCAAAGGAAAAACGCACTGACGCGTCAACTCCTCGACCGATTGCGGGGTCTTCCGGGCGTGACCTCTGTTGCGGAAATGGCGGCCGATCCACCGCCACTGCAGTACGAATCCACCGACACGATCATCCCCGGCAAACCTCACACCAAGCTCTGGGAGACGCGCCTTGAAATGTGCAGCGATGGCTATTTTCAAACACTCGGACTGCCGTTGCTTCGCGGGCGATTCTTTTCCGAAGACGATGTGTTTGCGGCGCGAGACGTGATGGTGGTCAACGAAGCTTTTTCGAGCGAGTACTTTCCCAACGAGGATCCCCTCGGCCACAAAGTCAAACTGGACGTTTTTGACAAGCCGTATTTTGCCGCGGCCGCGCCGCGTGACACCTATTTTGAAATCATTGGGATCGTGCGCGGCTTCAAGACACGCGGCTACGACAATCCGTCCTGGCAGACTTTCCCGCAAGCCTTTGTCCCGTACAGCGTTGCGGGATTCAATTGGCGAGTCTTTATGGCCAGGACCGCCGTCGATCCTGCCCCGCTGTTGAAAAACATGGGCCAGGAAGTTCGAGCTCTCGACCCTGGTGTGCAGATTTCCACGTCCGGCACGCTGGAAGGTTCGCTGCAAGAGTTCTACCGCGGGCCGCAATTTCAACTCGCAACACTCGCGGCTTTCGCCGGAATCGGCTTGGTCCTTGTTGTGATAGGGATATTTAGTGTAATGGCCTACGCGGTTTCGTTGAGAACTAACGAGATTGGCGTTCGCGTGGCCCTCGGAGCGCAACAGTCAAGTATTCTGCGCCTCGTGCTCCTCAACGGTTTCCGTCTGGTTGCGTTCGGGATTCTGGCTGGTCTCCTGGCAAGCTATGTACTCACGCGCTTTCTGGTCAGCCAAATTCCGAGTGTTTCGGCCACTGACCCATGGATATTTTCTGCAGTCGTGGCCGTTGTAGTGTCGGTAGGCCTCGCCGCGTGTTTCTTCCCTGCGCGCCGCGCCACGCGGGTCGATCCGATGGTGGCGCTGAGGTACGAATGATGTTTTTTTTTGCGGGATGCTCAAGACGGTGACCAAAGGTTTAGTGCGGGGTGAATCATGAGTTGGGTCAAACAAGTGTTCTCGCGCCGCCGTCTCTACGGCGATCTTTCCGCAGAGATTCGGGGGCATCTTGAAGAGAAGGTTGAGGAGTTGGTGGCGGGAGGAATGTCCAGGAAAGAGGCGACGTACGCTGCTCGGCGCGAGTTTGGGAATGTCACGTTGATCGAAGAGGACAGTCGTACTGTTTGGCGCTGGCCCTCTATTGGAGACTTTTTTATAGATGTGCGCTACGGGCTGCGCATGCTGGCCAAGAGCCCTATTTTCACGGTCGTAGCGGTGCTGACGTTGGCCTTCGGGATTGGTCTGAACACTACGCTATTTAGCGTGGTCAACGCCGTTGCGCTCAAGCCGATACCGGTGCGCGATTCCGGACGGATTGTTCGCCTGGAGCGCTGGTTCGCAAACAATCTGCATGGCGATAGCCAATACGCTTTCTCCTACGAAGAGTTCCGATACTTTGCCAAGCAGAACAGAGTCTTCTCAAGTTTGATTGCGACGAGCTTCCCATTGCGTGTGACGGCATCGCTGCCGCTTGATCCTGCTGCCGCGCGATTGGCCAAAACCCTAATCGGGCCACTGGAGAACGCGACGGCGCAGATGGTGTCGGCAAACTATTTTGCCGAGCTCGGCGCAGCGCCAGCGCTGGGCCGGGGATTTCGTGCGGACGAGGGCGAGATCGCGGGAGCAGATCCTGTCGTGGTTCTGAGCTATCCCTACTGGCAAACGCGTTTCGGTTCCGACGCGCTGATTTTGGGAAAGGTTCTTAAAATCAACGACACGGCGTTCACAGTCATCGGAGTAGCGCCTCGTGAGTTTGTGGGAACAGGTAACCCGCCCGTGATGGCCGACTTCTACGCACCATTGGCCATGCAGGCGCAAGTGGTTCCAGGGCAGGACTGGCTAAACCAGCCGCTCGATTACGAAATCCAGCTGCTTGGCTATCTGGCGCCAACGGCTGCGATGAAGCAGGCAGACGCGGACATGTCGGTGCTGGAGCAGCGCTTCGCACAGGAACATCCGAATCCGGAGAACAAGACCACAGCGATTACCGTGCAGCGTGCAACATTCTTCGGGAACACAGAAGACTGGCGTTTCCGAGCGATCGTGACGCTGCTGATGGTGATCGTCGGGATGGTGCTGGTGATCGCCTGCGCCAATTTGGCCAACATGCTGCTGGCCAAAGCGAGCGGGCGACAAAGGGAAGTGGCAGTTCGACGCGCTGTTTTCGCTTTGGGGTACTCGTGCGCTATGGCTGGCCGCAGGGCAGTTTGCCGGGTCGCACTCGGCCTTTGTCACTCAGACACCGCCAGACGTGCGAGTCTTTGGTTACACGCTGCTGCTGTCCGTCTGCACAGGAGTCTTATTTGGATTGTCGCCAGCGTTGCAAAGCTCGCGACTCGACCTCACGATCTCGCTCAAAGACGCGGGCACGGCGTTCGGCCAGCGGTTGGACCGCTCGCGCCTGCGCGGCTTGTTGGTCGCCGGACAAATTGCTATTTCCACGCTGTTCCTGATCGTCGCCGGCCTGCTCGCACGTGGCCTGGTGCGATCGCAGGGAGTCGATCCGGGCTTCGAAGTGCGCACGGTTTATCCAATGACATTGCTGTACAACATTGATCCGGCAAAGAACAACGCGATGCGCCAGCAGGAGATCGAGCGGCTTGAGGCGCTGCCGGACGTCCAAAATGTGGCCCTGGTTGATTTCGTCCCGCTACGAGGCACTTGGACGACGGAGGCCAAAGCGCTGGAGACAAAGGCAACGCCCGGCAGCACGCCATCGAGCGTGCTGGCGAGACATATTTCTCCCGCATACTTTGACACCGTGGGGATTTCCATCGTTCGCGGTCGAAACTTCACGCGCGAAGAGGCGCAGTCCGGCGCACCGTTGGCGATCGTCAGCGCAGCGATGGCGCGCCAATCCTGGCCGGAGGAAGATCCTCTCGGAAAAAAGATCAAGGTGCTGACCAGTTGGACGAAGCCGGAGTGGTCGGTATTCGAAGTGGTCGGCGTTGCCGGTGACGTGCGCAGCGCAAACATCTCCCGCCTGGATCCAGCCCTTGTCTATCTGCCGACTAGCTCGGCAAACCTTAAGGACTATTCCGCTTTGCTTCGTATTTCGGGTGACCCACGAGAAGCGATGGGCGCAATACGTTCGGTGCTCGAACAGATTGATGGCCGGTTGCGCCCGGCATTTTCGCTGCTCAGCTTGGAGGATAGCGCGGTGAAGGCGCAGACTCTGATGGCACGAACCTTCACGTTGTCTGCGATGGTCCTGGCAGGCGTCGCTCTGATTCTGGCATCCATCGGCGTATATGGTGTGATGGCGTTCTTGGTCAGCCAGCGGGAAAAGGAAGTTGGCATCCACATGGCCCTCGGCGCCACGAGACAAGACGTGTTGCTGCTGATGCTGCGACAGGGAATGCGCCCGGTCATTGTCGGAGGCCTGCTCGGAATCGTGGGCGCGTTCAGCGTGTCCGGTTTCATGCGAGCGCTTCTGATCTTTCCTGGCAGTGTCGATGTGCTTTATGGCGCCCGTTGGTTTGATCCATTGACGTTCGTGGGGCTTTCAATCTTGTTGGTGAGCATCGCGCTGCTGGCGTGTTACGTCCCTGCTCGTCGTGCAACGCGAATAGATCCACTGGTGGCCCTGCGCCACGAATGAAGACCACTGTGGGACGTTCGCAAATTGTTCCGGATATCTCCACAATTCGCGGGGCGCAGAGATTTCTGGCGACGTATTTCGAGCCGACGCGGTTGATCGCTGCGCCATTTCTCAGCCAAAGGACAGGCAAGAGCGTTTATCTGAAACTAGAGATGGAGCTGCCGACGGGATCGTTCAAGGTGAGAGGCGCGGTTTACGCGCTGGCGCAGAGAATGAATCGGGGGCCGATAGAAGAAGTGGTGGCTTGCAGCACCGGGAATCATGGAGCGGCCGTGGCGTATGCCGCGAAACAGTTTGGAATCAAGGCCAAGATATTCTTGCCGACGAACTGCAATCCAGTGAAGCGTGGGCGCATTGCGGCGCTGGGAGCGGCCATTGTGGAGAGCGGAGGAAGCGATTTGGCGTCTGCGTTCACGATGACTGCAGAGTACGCCAAGCAGCCCGGCGTGTTTTTTCTGAATGATGCTACCGACGAAGACCTGCCTGCAGGTCCAGCGACGATTGGGTGCGAAATCCTGGAGCAGCTTCCCGAAACGAGCGCGATCGTTGTGCCGATGGGAGATACCGCGCTGATTCGCGGCATCGCCGCGGCAGCGAAGCAGATCGCGCCGCGAGTGAAAATCATTGGCGTGCAGGCGGAAGGCGCTCCCTCGTACTACTTGTCATGGAAGGAAGGCAAAGTGGTGGGCACAGAGACGTGCGACACGATTGCCGACGGGCTGGCAACGCGAACGCCGGTTGCGGCGAACGTGCGCGAGGTCAAGAATCTCGTTGATGACGTGGTCCTTGTGAGTGAAGAGCAGATGCTGCGCGCTATTGGGACGTTACTTGTGGAGGAACACTTGTTGGCGGAGCCGGCGGGCGCCGCGAGCACGGCGGCTCTTCTGAATGGCGATATTGAATGCGGTGACCATGTGGCGCTCGTCGTCAGCGGAGCGAATATATCGCGCGAAGTGCTCAGGCAGGCAATCAGCAACATGTAGCTGCCAGAGAGCTTCAGCGGCCACGAGGCGTTCGCTGTAAAACGCTGAAGTCTTATATCGCTGGGGCAGATTCATGTAGACGGGCAGGTTTGAGACGAGGACTTGCAATCGGGTATTTACCCTAGGCCATTTTGCAGACTTTTCCTCCTATTTTTCCCCCCTATTTTAAACCTTACTAACAGGGACGAGCCGGACTGACCTACGCACGACCCGCCCCAACGATTTGCCTCCGAGGGAGTGTGGCGAGGTAGGTCAGTCCGGGAATAATCGCGCATTCAATCGGAAATCTGCTGATGTCACCAGCCTGTGAGCTGCGGGTGCCGGAGAGTTTATTCCGAGGGGTGTGAACGAATTGGGGAGAGGGAAATGCATGCGCATGCGTGGTTTATTGGAGAGAGAGTCCCAATCGAATTTGGAAAAGGATGAGGCAAGGCGAGGAGAGACAAAAGAAGGAAATCGGCAGGTAAGAAGAGGGGGAGAGCCATGAAGCGGCGAATGTGGCTGGCTGGCGTACTCCTGGCCTTGCTGTGGACCACGCCGGCGAAGGCAGATACTGGGATCATCATTCGGACGACGGGCGGGCTTTCCGCGCTTCAACTCTTCTGCAGTCTTCCCTTATCGCCTTGCACCATTATTGGGGCGCTTGACGGCACATTAGGCCAAGTATTCCTTGTGACCACGCCCCTAGATGCAACGACTTTCATTGGTCTCCTGGGCGGTACTATTGGTGGACTAACCGGCTTCGTGGATGCCGAGGTGAATCAACTGCTCAGCCTGGTGGGCGGGCTGAATGTCGTTCCCACGTCAATATCCCCCACCCTCATGTCGGACAGGAGTTCGGTGGCGTACCCTGCAGGTTCTTCAACGCCGGCATGGAACAGCTACGTCAATCAGCCAGCGGCGTCGATTGTAGAAATCCAGAATGCGCAGCAGTCGTTCAACGTAATGGGGACCGGCGTTGTTGTTGCGGACATAGATACAGGAGTGGATCCGACTCACCCGGTATTGCAACCAGTATTGGTGCCGGGTGACGGTTACGATTTCACGCGGAACCAGCCGGGAGGTTCCGAGCTGAATGATGTGACGTCATCCGATTTTTCTACCTATCCTCCGCCTACCTGCAGCTCATCCCTTTGTCCCGCGCCCGCGCAAGTGAATCAATCAACAGCGGCCGTGCTGGACCAATCCACGGCGGCGGTGCTTGACGGGAATGGGACTCCCAAAAAATATGCGGCGTTTGGCCACGGCACGATGGTAATGGGCATTATCCACCTGGTTGCGCCGACCGCGCAGCTAATGCCGTTGAAAGCGTTCCATTCGGACGGGACAGCGTCACTCTCTGACATTCTTCGCGCGATCTACTACGTCGTCCAGAACAGCACCAACATGATCAACATGAGCTTTGACATGCAGACGAGTTCGGTGGAACTACAAGAAGCTCTCGACTATGCTAACCACCAGGGCGTCATTTGCGCGGCTTCGGCGGGGAATGATGGAGCACAGAAGATTGTTTATCCAGCGGCGCTGCAAAACGACGTGATGGGTGTGGCGTCAACGACGGATCAGGATACGCGCTCCCAGTTTTCCAACTACGGGAACGCAATCGTGTGGGTGGCGGCTCCGGGGGAGTCCATCGTCAGCACATACCCCTTCGCAACTTATGCAGCGGGATGGGGAACCTCGTTCAGTGCGCCATTTGTTTCGGGAGGCGCGGCGCTGCTGCACAACCTGAAAACGACCACAGCCCAGTCTGGGGCCGCTCT
>QHPX01000062.1 GCA_003219195.1 Verrucomicrobiota bacterium | reverse complement strand
CTGCTTGCAAGGCACCGGTTCGCAACCTTTTCCGAACAAAAACATTCTACGCAACCGCAACAACTGGAAAAGATTCCAACCACTTTTCGAGCTGCATTCTCAAACTATCCAGGCCAGCTCCGGTCTTCGCGGAAATAGCTGCCAGCTCGATCGACGGAAATCGATTCCGCAATGCTTCTAGGTTTTCGTTCGCTTCTGCCAAATCCATTTTATTCGCAATGATGAACCATGGCCGTTCTGACAACATCGGATCGTAAAGATCGATTTCTCGCCGGAGACTTCCTAAATCTTCGATTGGATTGCGGCCTTCGCTTCCCCCAACATCGACAACGAAAAGCAAAATGCGACACCGCATAATATGCCGCAAAAATTCGTGACCAAGTCCGAGACCGCGATGCGCCCCTTCGATCAGACCCGGAATATCCGCAATCGTCGCCCTGCCATAGCCGGGAAACTCGACCACACCGATAATCGGATGAAGCGTCGTGAACGGATACGGCGCCACTTTCGGCCGCGCCGCCGAGATCATGCGCAACAAAGTCGACTTGCCAGCGTTCGGATAACCGACCAATCCCGCGTCCGCGATCGTGCGCAGTTCAAACAGAAAATGTCCCTGCTCGCCTTTTTCGCCCTCCGTGTATTCGCGCGGCGCGCGATTGCGCGAGCTTTTGAAATGGACATTGCCCTTCCCGCCCGCGCCGCCGCGACAAAGCAAAAATTCCTGGCCATCCCGGGTAAGATCGACCATCAAATCCATTTCGGATTGCGGATCGCGGATTGCGGATAGATCAGAACCATCATGACGCGTTTCTGCATTGGGCGTTGAGCGTTGAGCGTAGAGCGTTGGGCGTTTTCCGCTTTCTTCAATCCATACTGCGGGATCCGCAGTCCTCAATTCTTCGTCTTCTTCTTTCCGCAATCCACGCTCCGCATTCTGCGATCGATAAACGATCGTCCCTACCGGTACCTTCACAACTTTCGCCGGCGCGGAACGCCCATGCATTTTCTTTCCCTGACCATGCCCGCCGTTTTTCGCTTTGATGATCGGCTCGTAAAAAAGATTCGTCAGATGATCTACGTGTCGATCTGCGCGGAGCACAATGTCGCCGCCCCGGCCGCCATCGCCGCCGTCCGGTCCGCCCTTCGGCACAAACTTCTCGCGCCGAAAACTGACGCAGCCGCGCCCGCCATTACCCGCTTGCGCAAAAACTTTGATTCGATCGACAAACATGAAGCGCCTAATTATACGCTCTAGCGGCGATCTGCGACCGTCGAATGAGTGCGATGCTCGCAGAGCGTCGCTACAGAAGAGTTTTGTATAAGGCTTTCGTTTTCTCGGCGATTGCGCTCCAGCTGAATTTTTCTTTGGCGCGTTTTCTTCCAGCTTTGCCGAATTTTTCTCGCAGATGTCGATCTTTCATTAGCTGATTGATGCGCGCGGCAAGGTCGCGCGCAAACTTTTCCGGGTTGGTCGGCTCGAACGGGCTCTCTTTCATTTGCTGAAGCGGAACGAGAAAACCGGTTTCTCCATCGACAACTACTTCCTTAATGCCACCGACCGCGCTCGCCACGACCGCGGTCTCGCACGCCATCGCTTCGAGGTTAATGATGCCGAACGGTTCGTAAATCGATGGACAACAAAAGACGGCGGCGTGCGAATAAAGTTCTGTGACCGCACTCCGATCGACCATTTCTTCAATCCAGATGATGTCGGAACGCTTTTTCATCGCGCTTTCGACGGCCTCTTTCATTTCTGCGGCGATCTCAGGCGTGTCCGGCGCGCCCGCACAAAGCACGACTTGAAAACCTTTGTCCATGTATTGAATTGCGCGCACCAGATGAACAATTCCTTTTTGCCGCGTGATGCGACCAACAAAAAGTAAGTACGGCTTCTTCGGATTGATCCCGTGCCGCTTGAGTGCGTCAGTTGAATCCACTCTTCGGTATCTATCGAGGTCGATGCCGTTGTGAATCACCTGCACGCGCGTTGAATCGACATCGAACAAACGCTCGACGTCGCGTTTGGTTTCGCCGGAGACGGCGATGATCGCGTCCGCCATTTCCAGCGCAGTTTTCTCAACCCAAACTGAAAAATCGTAACCACCGGCGAGCTGTTCGCGTTTCCACGGCCGGAGTGGTTCCAACGAGTGAACCGTGATGACGAGCGGAATCCCGTAATTCAATTTCGCGAGAATGCCGCCGAAATGGCTATACCAGGTGTGGCAATGGACCAGATCGGCATCGATGTTCGCGGTGTTGAAATCAATGCAGCGCTGCACGGCGCCAAAAGCTGATTTCAACGGTTCCGGACAAGTAAAATTGGCCGTGTCGAGTTCGAAGCCGGTGACTTTGAGATTTCCTTTCTCAAACCGCTGATCACCGAAACAACGGACCTCTACCGGCATCGTCTTGGCGAGCTCACGCGAGAGACCGTCCACGTGCACGCCGGCGCCGCCGTAAATGCGCGGCGGATATTCGTTGGTAAGGAGACAAACCTTCACGCCGTTCTTTTAAACGCGCCGTGAAGGAATCGCACGCAGTTTTACTTTCCCGCCCGTACCAGAAGCACCGGCACTTGTGCTTTGTGCCGCACTTCATTGATCGTGCTGCCGTAGAGCAAATCGCCGAGGAGACGGTGTCCGTGCGCGGTCATCGCGATCAAATCGCATTGTCGATCTTCCGCCGCTTTCAAGATTCCTTCCGCCGGATCGCCCAACGCCAGAAATGTGTCCACGGTCAAACCGCGGGCGCGCAACGTCTCAGCGGAACTTTCCAGATAGGCACGGTCGTCTTTCATCTCTTGCGACTCGGCGAGCTTGAGTTGCTCGTAATTTCGCGCGACGAATCCATCCGCGACATGCACGAGCAGTAATTCCGAGCCATGCAATTTCGCGAGCTCTCCGATGTGCGGAAGAAGGGTTTCATCCGCGCGGCTGTTTTCGAGGGCGACGAGAATTTTTTGATACATAATTAGAGAGCGCGTCCGACCCAGGCGCTGATTCCGGCCCAATCGCACAGATATTTCCCGTTTACCAAAATAATCGCTGCCGCCGTGATCCAAGCCAATGTTCGCAGCCAGCGCGGCGATACAAACTCTCCCATTTTGCGACGATCGCTCGTAAACATGATCAGCGGAACAACTGCGAAGGAGAGCTGCAGGCTGAGAATGACTTGACTAAGCAGAAGCAATTTCGCCGTGCCGCTCGTCCCGAAAAGCGCGGCGGTGAAAACGGCGGGCACGATTGCAACCAGCCGCGTAATCAGACGGCGCAGCCATGGACGCAACCGAATGTTGAGAAATCCTTCCATCACGATTTGACCGGCGAGCGTTCCGGTGAGGGTCGAGTTTTGACCCGAAGCGAGGAGCGCGAAGGCAAAAAGCGCGCTCGCGATGGGCACGCCGAGCATGGGCGAAAGAAGCTTGTAGGCATCTTGAATTTCGGCTACGCCGTGCTGGCGGTGCGAATGAAAAGTTGCCGCGGCGACGATCAGAATTGCCGCGTTGATAAAGAGCGCAAACATGAGTGCCACGCTCGAATCGAGGGTGGCAAATTTGATCGCCTCGGCTTTTCCAGCGGACGTCTGCTCGTAATTGCGCGTCTGCACAACTGAGGAATGGAGGTAAAGATTATGCGGCATGACGGTCGCGCCGAGAATTCCGATCGCGATGTAAAGCATGTCCCGGTTGCGCACGACGTCGGAGCTGGGAAGAAAACCGTCCAAGACGGCACGCCATTCCGGGTTCGAGAAAATAATCTCAAAAAGGAAACAGCCGCCGATCGTCAGGATCAGCGCAACCACCAGCGCCTCGATGTAACGGAAGCCTTTGTTTTGCAAATAGAGCACGGCCAAGACGTCCAGCCCGGTGATGCAAACACCAATGACGAGCGGAATTTTAAAAAGTAAATTCAAGGCAATGGCCGAACCGATTACTTCGGCGAGATCGCAGGCGCAAATCGCCAGTTCGCAAAGAACCCAGAGCGCCAATGAAATCGGCTGCGAATAATGATCGTGACACGCTTGCGCCAGGTCCCTCTGCGTGGCAATGCCCAGCCGCGCGCAAAGAGCTTGCAGCAGAATCGCCATTAAGTTCGAGAGCAGAATGACGCTGAGAAGCGTGTAACCGAAACCCGATCCGCCTGCCAAATCCGTCGCCCAGTTTCCCGGATCCATGTAACCGACGGCGACGAGATAACCTGGGCCGGAAAAGGCGAGAAGCTTGCGCCAAAAGCCCGCGCCCGGTGCGATGAGAATCGTGCGGTGTGATTCCGGCAAACTCGGCGACGTCCGATCAAGGCGCCAACCGCTGCGGGAAACTTCCTCGTGCATCAGCATTTAGCCTCGTGAAAAATTGGCGGCGCGCCAGTAGAGAATCGCACGCCATCAGATTTTGTAGCGGCGGTCGGAGCCAGCCCTGAGCGGAGCCGACGGGACCCGTTGGACGGATAAATGCAACGCTCACAGAGCGCCGCTACAGTGAAGATCGACAACGGAGCCCGGGCGGCAACGAATCGTCAAATTGATCGGCCGGCAACAGACCGTGCAATCTTCAATGATCGATTGATCCGGCTGCGAAGTATCCACTTCCAACGGAAAACTCTCGCCGCAATGCG
>QHPX01000064.1 GCA_003219195.1 Verrucomicrobiota bacterium | reverse complement strand
CGACGATGCACTTGTGCTCCACATCGAGGTCGGCAAGATCGACATCGTGCGGGCTGGGCAACCAGCCGATGGGCGATTCGACCGCGCCGCCGCTTTTTTCACAGCGATCGATGATCCATTTCAGCACTCGCATATTGTCGCCGAAGCCGGGCCACAGGAATTTTCGATCCTTACCTTTGCGGAACCAATTCACGTTGAAAATGAGCGGCGGATTGGTCAGCCGTTTTCCGATCTCGATCCAGTGGCAAAAATAATCGCCGATGTTGTAACCGCAGAACGGCAGCATCGCCATCGGATCGCGTCGCACCTGCCCGACGGCGCCAGTTGCCGCGGCGGTTGTTTCCGATGCCATGGTCGCGCCCAGATAAACGCCGTGGTTCCAATCGAACGCTTGGAAGACGAGCGGCATGGTGTCGCTGCGACGCCCGCCAAAAATGATCGCGCTGATCGGCACGCCTTCGCCTTTTTCCACATCCGGATCGAGCACGGGGTTGTTGCCCATCGGCGTGGCGAAGCGGCTGTTTGGATGCGCCGCTTTCTCTTTTGAATCGGGTGTCCAATCGTTGCCGCGCCAGTCAATCGCATGCGCGGGCGGCGCGCCGTCCTTGCCTTCCCACCAAACGTCACCGTCATCGGTCAACGCGACATTCGTATAAAGCGTATCGTGCTCGATCGATTTCATCGCGTTTGGATTCGATTTGTAACTCGTCCCCGGGACAACGCCGAAATAACCGTTCTCGGGGTTGACCGCGGACAAGCGACCGTCGCGAATTTGCATCCACGCGATGTCGTCGCCCACCGTCGTCACTTTCCACCCGGCAAAATGTTTCGGCGGAATGAGCATGGCAAAATTAGTCTTGCCGCATGCGCTCGGGAAAGCGGCCGCGACATAATGTTTTTTTCCTTCGGGCGATTCGACGCCGAGGATGAGCATGTGTTCGGCGAGCCAGCCTTGTTTGCGCGCGAGATAAGAGCCGATACGGAGGGCGAGACATTTTTTGCTCAACAAAACGTTGCCGCCGTAACCGGAGCCGACCGAGATGATGGCGTTGTCCTGCGGAAAATGGCAGATGAAGCGCCGCGTTGGATCGACATCCAGTAACGAGTGCACACCGCGGTTCCATTCCGCGTTCGCGTCGTCGCCGAGCCGCTTGATCGCGACATCGCCCATGCGCGTCATAATGCGCATGCTGAGCACGACGTATTTTGAATCGGTGATTTCGAAACCAACTTTCGTCAGCAGCGAATCGGCCGGGCCCATAATGTAGGGGATGACAAACATGGTGCGTCCGCGCATTGCACCCTTGAGCATTGTCTGGAGCTTCAAGTACATCTCCGCCGGCTCCGACCAGTTGTTGGTTGGACCGGCTTCCTCTTTCGTCGGCGTGCAGATGAAAGTGAATTGCTCAACGCGCGCGACGTCGTTCGGATTCGAGCGATGCAAATACGAGCGCGGGACCTTCTTCTCATTCAGCTTGATCAGCACATTCTGCTGAAGCGACTGCTCGATGAGAAATGCGTTCTCGCGATCGGACCCGTCGCACCAGAAAATATTCGCCGGCTGTGTCAGCTTCGCGACGTCCTGGACCCAGTCCAACACCGCTTGATTGGCCGGTTTGCGATCGCCGATTCCAGCTGGCGGCGAAATGGCGGGAGCGATGTTTCTCATGAATAACGTTGTCGATCTTGGGCGAACTCGCGAAGAGGAATTTCAATTTTCGCCGCTTCGTCCACTTCCTCCAAGAAATTTTTCTGGTGGATCGAGCAGCCCCTTGCTCGATGTTAAATTTTCGCCCCAGTTCGGGGCATATTAGATCGACATCGCCCGGTGGAGCGGCTGATCCACCTCCACACAGACTCAACTTTGTGTCTAGTTGCTTGCGAATCCGAAACGTCGGTTGTTTATTGAAGCATGTTCGGAGTCACCACCTCCGATGATTATCGGCCGGTCGCATGGATGGGACGTTATCCCGTCGATGTGACGGAGCCTTTCGCCTTATCTGCAATTCGATAGCGCGGCGATTCTTTATCAGGGCCAGGTCTGGCGCATCGCCACCTATGCGTTTGTCCACACTCCTTCGGCGCTGCTCTGGTTTGCGGTGGAGATGTACATGCTTTTCGTGTTTGGCCGCGAAGTGGAACGCTTCATCGGCCAGCGCGCTTATATTGCTCTTTACATTATATTGCTGATAGCGCCCGCGGCCGTGTTGACGGTCTGGGGCGTTTGGCAGCCATCGGCTCTGGCTGGCTCGCCCGCGTTGCACTTTGGAATTTTTGTTGCCTTCGCAGCAATTTATCCGCGCGTCGAGTTGCTGCTTCGGATCATGGCCAAATGGTTCGCCCTGATTCTCGCCGGAATTTACACGCTGCAACTAATCGCCTATCACGCATGGACCGATCTGGCCGTCGTCTGGACGAGCATTGCCGCTGCGTTCGTATTCGTTGAGTTGCGCGGCGCCGGGCCCGAGTTGGTTTGGTGGAATAAATTCAAAGGCCTGATCCAGCCGCGGCCAAAACTGCACATTGTGCAAAAACAAAACGCGCAACGTCCCGTCGAGCAGGATGATGTTTATGCTTCGGTCGATCCGATTCTCGATAAGATCTCGAAGTCCGGGATTGGCAGTTTGACCACGAACGAACGCCGGCAGCTCGATCGCGCGCGCAATCGTCTCTTAAAGAAGGCGCAGTAAACGCGACGCCGACCGGTATTTATTTCTGCCGGAGCTGCGGCTCCACTGATTCGCAAAGCACATGCAGGATGAACTTGTGCGCTTCCTGAATGCGCGCGGTCGAATCGCCGGGCACGATAAGATCGACATCGGCGAGCCCAACGGCCGATCCGCCGTCGCGCCCGAGCAACGCGATCGTTTTTAATTTGCGAGCTCTCGCTTCTTCCAGCGCGCGTCGAATATTTTTCGATTTTCCGCTGGTTGAGATCGCGATCAACAGGTCGCCCGTCCTTCCAAAAGCGCGGACCTGCCGGGCAAAAACTTCTTCAAAACCATAATCATTCGCCGTCGCCGTGAGAAGACTGCCGCCTTGCGCGAGATTCATGGCCGGGAACGGCCGGCGATCTTCCACAAATCGGCAGGCAAACTCGGTGCAGAAATCGGCTGCGTCGGCGGCGCTGCCGCCGTTGCCGCAAACGAGCAGTTTATTTCCGTTGTGCAAACACTGCTCGATCATTTCCGCGGCGCGACCGAGCCACTGTTCCAAGGTCGCAACCGATTGAATGGTCGAGGTCGCGGCGCGAATAGCCTGTGCGAGAATTTCCGAGATGCTGGGCATTAGCGGAGTTTGGAATTCTGCGGATCGTGAAACATGGCTGATGAGAAAAGCATGGTGCGCGATAGTGGGTTCGAACCACTGACCCCTACCGTGTCAAGGTAGTGCTCTACCACTGAGCTAACCGCGCTTGCCTGGATAGGGAGCAAATTATGAGGCGCGACGGAAAGATTAGCAAGTCGGGTCGATCGGCACTGGCGCAGCGAGGCGCTGAACATTGGCGGCGCAGCAGCGCAAGCATTCTTTTGGGCTAAGCCGTTAGCGTCGATGCCCACTTTCGCCCTGGCGCGAGCGGGGTTCCCGTAGGATTCGCGAACACGAACGCCTTTGTGCGATAGGCGGAAGCGGCTCGTTCATTGGACACTAATTTCGCGAGCAGCCAAGCACAACAACTCCCAAAATTCGATCGCAAAAAAGTACAAAAAAAGGCGACCAAAATGGTCGACATTTTCGTTTCGATTTTGGGGAGTTTCGCACTTAGCCAAATTTACCCAAACTTCAACTCGTTATCGGTAGCTCCAAGACATATGAAAACTCCTCGTTGGTTTCATCGCACTCGTCTCCAATCACATCTGCGCATTCCTACCGCAGTCACGCTTGTCGGAGCCGCCGTGGTCAGCGCGATTGCATCCTTCAACCCCGATCCGCCCAACACGCGGCTCACGAACGACAACGGGGCGAACGGCGGGTACGTCAGCGACTACACCTTGGTCACTGGGCAGCCGTACACGGACGACGTCCTGACAGCCTGCTCCCAGAGCCGCGGCCGGCAGAACGAGCCCGCTGTCGCGGTCGACCCACGGAATCCGCAGGTCATCGTTGGCAGCTCGAACGACTACTGCGGCGTCTTACAGGCGGACGGCACGTTTCTCGGGCTTGGGGACGTTTGGCTCGGCTACTACCGTTCGGAGGACGGGGGTGCAAGCTTCACCAGTTCGCTCGTCCCCGGGTACCAGGGCGATCAGTCGCCGTACGCCGCACGTGCGAACGTGCGAACTGCTGATTCGGGCGATCCCGTGCTCGCTTGGGACAAAGACGGACGCCTTTTCGCCGGCTCAGAGAGTTCGAGCGATCCGGAAGGCACGGCCAAGACGTTCGGCGACGTGTGGGTCGCCACGTACGATAACCCGAACGGGCCCGGCGGAGCGACGAAGGACGACGGCAAGGAGTTCGTGCGCTCGCTCGACGTCGCGGAGGGCTCGGCGGCACCGAACCTGTTGGGGAAATTCCACGACAAGACCGCGATCGAGGTCGACCGCACCGGCGGCAGCTGCGACGGCAACGTCTACTTCGCGTGGGCGCGGTTCACGGGCAACGGGCCGAGCGGCTTCAACTCGAGCGTCTACTTCGTCCGCTCGACAGACCACGGCCGGACGTTCTCGAGCCCGATGAAGCTGAGCCAAACGGTGCACGACATCCAGTTCCCGGACATCGCCGTGACCGGCGACGGGCACGTGTACGTGACCTACCGCCAGTTCGCGGACGTTCGGAGCAACTCGACCATCGACGCGATCGTCTACAACGCGTCCACGGACTGCGGTGCGAGCTTCTCGGCGCCGCAGGTCGTCCAGCCGTTCGAGCCGTACGACCCGACCGATATCAGCGTCGGGGGAGTGGTGACGGGTGACTGCGGCGACTTCGCGTCGTCGTGCGTCTCGGGCTACACCTTCATGCGCGGCGGCACGCAGGTGCGCTCGACGGCCGACCAGACGGACAAGGCGCACGACTATGTCTACGTCGTCTACGACCCGTCGATCCCCGGCACGGAGGTGGCGAGCGGGACGACCTACGGCTCCGTCACCTCGGAGGACCTGCCGGACAAGTACCACCAGAACGTAGGCAGTCAGTCCGGCATCTACTTCTTCCGGCTGGACGGCGCGACCGGCGCCCATACGACGCCACTGCTGATCGACGACCCGCGCGCGCATGGCGGGCTGCAGCGCTTCCCGGACATCTCGGTGGACGCGGGCAGCATGCACGCGATCTGGTGGGACAGCCGGAACGACCCGTGCTACGACCCGGCGCGGCCGCTCGGGAACTGCGCGGACAAGAGCACGGTTGCGTCCCTCGACGCCTTCGGCACCTCGGGCTCGACAGCGACGCTGGCTTGGTCGCCGTCGACGCGGCTGAGCACGGTCACGAGCAATCCGAACTGGGAGCAGTTCAGCAATCGCACGGTCCCCTTCGGTGGCGACTATCTCTACATCAGCTCGGTCGGGACGTTCTCGTACGGCGTCTGGACCGATTGGCGGGACGTGGTCGCCGGTTCGGATCCGCGTGAGGGCGGCGACAGCGACGCGGACAGCGCCGACGTCCACCAATGTCGCACGCAGAATCCCGACGGGACCTTCACGATCGACACGTGTCCGTACGAGGGCGGGCTCGATCAAAACATCTACGGCGACGTGACCCCGTAACTGACGACACGAGCGCAGTGGCGGCGGGCAGGCGCCTCCGCCACTCCATTCAGCAGCATCGACATCGTAAACATGACGCCTGGCGAGCCGTCGGCTGCACCGTCTGGGTTAGGCCTTGCGGGCAATATGTCGCTTGAAGTGATCAATCGTTTCAAACTGAGCCACTACCCGAAGATCGACAATCGCTACGCAGCCGCTTCTTCGCTGGCGCCGACCAGTTCCGCATAAAGTTCCTCGTAGCGCTGCGCCGATGCCTCCCAGGAAAAATTTCGCGCCATGGCGCGCTCCCTCAATTCCGCCCAGACGTCGTGCTCGCGAAAAATTTCGCGCGCACGCTTGATCGAATCCCAAAACGCCTCCGTAGAATATTCGTAGCAAAGAAAACCGTAGCCCGCCTCAGGCGGGTCGCTCGTGGGATCGTAGTCCTCGATGATCTCCTGAATTCCGCCGGTTGCCCGCGCGACCGGAAGAGCACCGTACTTCAGGCTGTACATCGCGCTCAACCCGGCCGGCTCGAAACGCGAGGGGATAAGGCTGATGTCCATGCCCGCTTCAATCACGTGCGCCAGTTTTTCGTCGTAATGTTTTCGATAAGCGAACTTCGTCGAGAATTTTCGCGCCGCGACGGCCAGAGCGGTCTCATATGCGGGGTCGCCTTCGCCGAGAATGATCAGGCGGACATCGTCCGAAAGGAGCCGATCCAGCGCCGGCACGAGAATTTGAAAACCCTTCTCTTCAACTACACGAGTGACCATTCCGAAAACCGGACCGGAGGGCGCCGGGGCAAGTTGCAATCCCGCCAGGAGAGCGGCACGACAAATCTGTTTTCCCAAGAGCGAACTCGAATTGTAGCCCACCGGGAGAAGCTTGTCCGTCTCCGGGTTCCAGCGGGCGTAATCCGCGCCGTGCAAAATCGCGGTAAGCTTAAAGGCATTTTCGCGCAGCACGCCGTCGAGTTCGCAACCGCACTCCGCCGTTTGTATCTCGCGTTTGTAGTGTTCGCTGACGGTGGTAATCTTGTCGGCGAAAAGGATTCCGCCTTTCAGGAAATTCACTTTCCCGAAAAACTCGATTCCGCGAAGGGTGAAGAAACGTTCGTGCAAATTCGTCAGGCGAAAATCAAGCCCCCAAAAACTGCCTTGCTCGGCAAGATGATGGACCGTGAGCACGGTGGCGAACGGCAAATGGTGTGCACGCACGAAGACTGGTACGAGCGCGGCCGGCCAATCGTGCAGATGAAGAATTTGCGGCGACGGTGTTAAACGGCGCGCCAGTTCCACGGCCGCTTTGCAGAAAAAAATAAAGCGCGCGGCATTGTCTTCGTACTGCACACCGTGTTCGCCATAGATTGCTGCGCGGTCGAAAAAATCGTCGCACCGGACGAAAAATAATTGGACGCCGCTCGCGCTTCGGCCCTGGAGATATTCCGCGATGTAAGTTTTCTCCCCCACCCTGACATCGACAGTTATCCCCGTGTCGTCTTCCTTGAATTCCGGATTCTCTCTAATTTCGCGATAAAACGGCAGCGCCACGGCAACCTCATGGCCGCGTGCTCGCAGCGCATGCGGCAAAGCGTCCATTACATCGACAAGTGCGCCTGCGCGCGCAAGCGGCGGACCCTCCGCGCTGATCATCAAGATTCGCATCAATTCCTCTTGCCTAACGAGTATTCCCGCTTCACCCAATCGAGCGCTTCCTCGCGCGTTTTCAGGGCGCCTTCGAGCTGCCGCGTTTCCACTGCTTCGAGGATTTCGCCGAACTTCGGGCCAGGCTTCAGACCAAGCGCGATCAAATCTTCGCCGTGCACGAGCGGCGGTGGAATGATCGGCTCGTTGGCGAATTCTTCGCGTTTCCCGACGAGAAATTCGTAGTTGTCGAGCATGCCATGGCTGCTTGCGCAATCGACCCGATGCAGCTCCAGCTCGTCCTCGAAAGTTGGCCTGGCCATGAACCGTTTCAATTTTGCCACCCGCATACGGGGCACATCTTTGAAAACCATGTGCTGCCGCACCATCTCGGTCGTCGCATCGATCTCCGCGCGCGAGAAACGCAACCGTTCCATGATCCCTTCGCTCATCTCTGCGCCGATGCGATCGTGCGCATTGAAACGAATCCGGCCGGTTGGATCGACATTCGCCGTCCGCGGTTTGGCAACATCGTGAAGCAAAACGGAGAAAACGAGCGGCACGGAAACTTTTGCTGGCAATAGTTGCAACATCAGTCGCGTATGCTGAAAAACGTCCCCTTCCGGATGAAATTGTTCCGGCTGCGCGCAACCTTTCATCGCCTCCATCTCAGGGATGATTGCGTGCATAAGACCGCTCTCGTCGAGCAAGTCCCAGCCGCGAACACGGTTCGGTGAAATGAAAATGCGCACCAATTCTTCGCGAATTCGTTCCGCGCTGATCTCGGTAATGGCGGGCGCATTCGCAGCGAGCGCGTCCCACGTTTGATTGTCGATCTTGTAATCGAGCACCGTAGCGAAGCGGACCGCACGCAGCATTCGCAAACGATCCTCGTTGAAACGCTCCGCCGGATCGCCGATGGCGCGCACCAATCGCGCCTCAAGATCAGCGCGGCCGCCGACGAAATCGATCACTTCGTCCGCGACCGGATCGTAAAACATGCCGTTAATCGTGAAATCGCGTCGCTTCGCGTCCTCTTCCGGCGAAGAAAAGCGAACGGCGCTCGGCCGTCGCCCATCGACATAAACATCATCAGAACGAAAGGTCGCCACTTCGAATTGAAAACCGTTTTCCACCACGACAATGACACCGAAATGGGCGCCGACCGCGTAGGTGCGCGAAAAAATTTGCTGCACCGCTTCCGGCTTCGCATCGGTGGCGATATCGAAGTCTTTTGGAGTCTTGCCGCGAACAATATCGCGCACGCAGCCCCCGGCGAAGTACGCGATGTGACCACGCCCGCGCAATTGGGCGACGATTTCACATGCCGTTTTTTCCATCGGGGATTTCATAATCCAATGTAGCCGCTCCGCTGTGCGAAGCGCAACGGCCGCGGCGAAACAAACTCGGATTTGCGTCGCCCACAGGGCGACGACTCCAGCCAGTCTGTAACCGTTGCATTTCCTTAATTATTGCAGGGCAACCCGTCTCAGGCGGTTGCCGACTGCAAAAGCTGGCAGACGACCGCCGGCTCTACAATTTCTCGGGCGATCTCGCCGCGTCCTTTGGGCGAAAGGAATGAATGATAAAACAAACCACCGCGATGGAAATGCAGGAATCAGCGACATTGAACGCCGGCCAGGGATGAGCAAACGGAACATGCAGATCGAAGAGAAGAAAATCGATAACATGTCCGTAGAGAAGGCGGTCGGTAAGATTCCCCAGAACGCCGGCGAGCAGCAAGGCGAGGGAAATATCGCTCCAAACATCCGCCGTCCGACGACGGACCAACAGCGGCACGACAAAGAGCAGGGCAAGACACGAGATCGCGATAAAAAATGTGTTGTTGTTCTTGAAGGAGCCAAAAGCCGCGCCCGTGTTCGTGATGTTCACCAGATCGAAGAACCCGGCGACGACAATGCGCGGCTGATCCGGTTGGATGAACCGAAGCACACAAGACTTCGTCAGTTGATCAAGCGCATAGAGCGGCAATGACAAAAACAAAATGTATTTCATGTCGATCCAACTTTATTCGTCACCCGCGTCACGACCGCCTCGCAACGATCGCACAAATCAGGATGCGCTTCGCTCTTCCCGACCGTCGGCCGATGGCGCCAGCAACGGGCGCATTTTTGAAAAGAGGTTTTCGTAATTGAAGCGCTGGCCTCTTTCGCTTGCTCAATGGTCAAATCGCTTAAGATAAAAAACTCCTCGAGCTCTTCCTTGTCGATCTTCGTCGTTACCTCCGAATTCGATTTTAGAACAACCGCCGCCTCCAAGGCGTTGCCGATCATTTTTTGCTGGCGCGCGCGCTCAATCGCCTGACCGATGATGCCGCGCAATTTCAGCAGCTCCGAAACCTGATCGCTCACTTCACGCTGTCGATCTTTCATTTGACCCGCCTCCACTTCGCTTCGGCGCGGCAAGGGGAATTCGAGCAGGTGAATCGAAGCTCCGCTGCCCGAATGACGCCACGCCTCCTCGGCAGTGAAAGCAAGGACCGGCGCGAGCAATCGGCAAAGCGCGTCGAAAGTCTTGTGCATAACGCTTTGCGTGGCGCGGCGGCGTCCCGCGTCTGCGGAATCGCAATACATCCGGTCTTTCGTAATGTCGATGTACAAACTGCTTAGATCGACGGCGCAGAACTGGTTGAGTGTGTGATAAACCTTGTGAAACTCGAACGCTTCGTAGGCGGATCGACAATCACCAATTACGTGATCAAGCCGCTCCAGAATCCAGCGATCGATCAGTGTCAAATCTTCTGTAGCGGCGCTCTGTGACCGCCGACGGCGCTCATAGAGCGCCGCTACAGGGAAATCGAACAGATTTCCCAACAAAATGCGCAGCGTGTTGCGAATGCGGCGATAAGTGTCGCCGAGACGCGTAAACATCTCTTCGGAGAACGGAACGTCATCGGTGTAATCGATGCTGCTCGCCCACAGCCGGACAAGATCGGCACCGTGACGGCCGACGAAATGGCCGGCGTCCATCGGTTTGTCGTAGGCGCCCGACTTCGAAATCTTTTTTCCGTCAAGATCGACAACGAAGCCGTGAGTGACGCACGTTTTGTAAGGCGCGCGTCCATTCAACGCGATACTGGTCAAGAGTGATGATTGAAACCAGCCACGATGTTGGTCGGTCGCTTCGAGATACATGTCCGCCGGATCGCGCAATTCCGGATGCGTAGCCAAAACGGCCTTGTGCGAAACGCCGCTGTCGATCCAAACGTCGATCGTATCGGTGCGATGGGTCGCGCCTTTCGGCAAACCAATTTCGCGCGCAAGATCGACATCGTTTAACTCGAACCAAATGTTCGAGCCGCGCTCCGCAACGAGATCGGCCAGTTTGCGAACATAATTTGCGTCAAGCACCGCCTTGCCATCCTTCGAATAAAAGACCGGCAACGGGACGCCCCAGCTGCGTTGCCGCGAGATGACCCAATCCGGGCGCGATTCGACCGTTCCCGCGATTCGGTTTTCGCCCCAGGCCGGAATCCATTTCACTTCCTTGTGAATGGCGTCGAGCGCTGGGCCGCGGAGCTCGTCGATGCGAATAAAAAACTGCTCGACATTGCGGAAGATGATCGGCGTCTTCGAACGCCAGCAGTACGGATAGGAGTGATGAAACTTTTGCTCGCCGAGGAGCATGCCACGTTCGCGCAGCAAATTGACGATGTCGATGTTGGCATCGAACACGTACTTGCCTGTGAGATTTTGGAGACCCGCTTCGTCGGTGAAGCGGCCATGATCGTCAACCGGCGACAAAATCGGCAATTTATTTTGCCGGCCTAACCAATAATCGTCTTCGCCATGGCCGGGTGCGATGTGCACGGCCCCAGTGCCCGAGTCCATCGTGACGAAATCGGCAGTGAGGACAATGGAATCGCGATCGAGAAATGGATGTCGCGCTTTGATTTTGTCGATTTTAGCGCCGGGAAATGATTGAAGCGGTTCGCCAACCGGTTCGAATTTTGTATTAACGCAAAATTGCGGAACAAGCTTGTCGGCAAGGAGCAAAATTTCCGTGATCCGGTCACGCGAAAATTCCTGGACGACGTAGATTTCTTTGGGATCGACCGCGATGGCGAGATTGGCGGGCAAAGTCCACGGGGTGGTTGTCCAGATGGCGATGCTCACCTTGTCTTTGAATTCGCCGCTAACGATCGGAAATTTGACGTAAACGACGGTGTCGTCGCGCTCCTGATATTCCACCTCGGCTTCGGCCAGCGCGGTCTGCGCGCCGGTGCTCCAGAAAACCGGTTTCTTTGACTGATAAACGAGATCTTTTTCAA
Organism: Verrucomicrobiota bacterium; assembly: GCA_003219195.1. Classification (GTDB taxonomy): domain Bacteria; phylum Verrucomicrobiota; class Verrucomicrobiia; order Chthoniobacterales; family UBA10450; genus UBA10450. Next base: position 5,324 of record QHPX01000064.1, on the reverse strand, counting down.
CGAACACGGCGAAGGCTCGCAGAATTTCGGCTTCGTATTTTGGATCGAGAGTCAGGTACGGATTCTCCCAATCGCCGAAAACGCCGAGCCGTTTAAACTGTTCGCGCTGCACATCGACATATTTGCGAGCGAACGCTTCTGATTTCTGGCGGACTTCAAGCGGCGAAAGTTTTCTCGATTCTTTGACGACTTTGTATTCGATGGGCAATCCATGGCAATCCCAGCCTGGCACATACGGCGCGCGCTTCCCGAGCATGGTTTGCGATTTCACGACGATGTCTTTGAGAATCTTGTTGAGTGCGGTACCCATGTGGACGTCGCCATTAGCGAAAGGCGGGCCATCGTGCAGGACGAATAATTGTCGATCTTCCCGCGATTTCTGGATTTGTTCATAGAGCCTGGTTTCCTCCCACATTTTAAGAAGCTCCGGCTCACGCGCGGCGAGGTTCGCCTTCATCGGAAAATCCGTGCGCGGAAGATTGAGTGTGTCCTTGTAATTCTGGCTCATCGGAACGTGCGCTGCTACGTAACATCCGCGGTTGCACAAATCAACGCACTGGCGCGCTCTCTGCCACGCCGGCTAGGTCAAGTGGCTATGCGCAGAATTTGACGAGGAAGGTCTTGCACTGAAGCTTCTCGCGCTCGCTCAGGTTTGGTTTAATGAAACGGTATCTTCCCTTCGTCATTGTTAGCGCGGTTGCGTTAATCACGCTCGCGGGCGGGACAATGCTGTATCGCACCAAAGGCCTTCCTCTTCTTACAATCTCCAAAGATCACGTTGCGCCCGGGACGGATGGCGCGGGATCGATTCACATTCGCGGGCAGCCCGACGCGCCGGTCACTCTGGAGGAGTTCGGCGACTTTGAGTGCCCACCTTGCGGCAAGCTTTCCGAACCAATCAACCAGCTGGAACACGATTATCATTCGCGCTTGCGTATTATCTTTCGTCACTTTCCATTTGGAAGTCATCAGCACGCGCAGGAAGCGGCGTTTGCCTCGGAAGCCGCAGGCTTGCAAGGCCGTTTCTGGGAAATGCACGATCTGCTCTATCGCGAGCAAGCCGCATGGAGCACAGCCGCTGATGCGCGGTTATTGTTCAATGCCTACGCGGGAATGCTCGGGTTGAAGATTGACCGTTTTAAAAAGGACATGGAAAGCGATGAAGTGAAAAGACGTGTCACGTCCGATCAACAACAAGGAGCAGCCCTCGGTGTCACGGTTACTCCGACCATTTTTATTAACAATCGCGCTTTGCCGCCTGCATCGCTCAACGCGGCGGGTCTGCGCGCGGCCATCGCAGCCGCGATCAAGGCGAAATCGCCGCCTTGATTGTTTTCGCGCCTAAAGGCAAACCAAAGTGATGGAATCGCGCAATCGAATTATTCTCTACACGATCGCTGCATTGATCTCACTGGCCGGACTCGCGGAAGCAACTTACCTGACTGTGCTATCCTTGAGTGGTGAGACGGCGGTTTGCGGCGGATCCGCTAGCTGCTTCCAAGTGCTGGGGAGTGGGTATGCCAGAATCGCGGGCATTCCGATAGCGGCTTTTGGGATTTTGGCTTATTTCAGCGCGTTCAGTTTTGCGACCTTCGCCGCTTTTGGCTACACGCGTGCCCGTAAGTTTTTCGGTCTGACCGTGTGGGCGATGTTTGCTGTCACGCTCTGGCTGCTGTTTGTGCAGGCGTTCATTCTGCATGCGTTTTGTCGTTATTGTTTGTTCTCAGCGGCACTTGTCTTCGTCCTAGCGGCCGTAGTAGTCCTTACCCCTTCGTCGCGCTGAGAGGATCGAGCACGATTACGAGCAAGAGTGAAGAAGTTTATGCATGAAAGCTTGCTTCTATAAATATATGCATAGAGGAAGAGTCCGGATGCACCTAAAGCTTTTCATTCCTTTGTTCTGTTTTCTGTTGTTAGCGGTCACCGGATGCAAAAGATCGACAACAACTCCGCTCTCGACAGATTCGCCAGCAGCGGCTTCCCCCGCTAACCAGCAATCGGGTGAGGCCTACTTCGATGTCTGCGGCCTGATTACAAAGGAGCAGATCGAAGCGATTGTAGGGTCGCCGATCAAGGAGACAAAGAGCAGCGGGCGTTCAAACGGCGCCTTTCGCGTCTCGCAGTGTTTCTACACGGCGGCAGAATTCAGCAAATCGGTTAGTCTGGCGGTAACCGAGAGCGATCCTGACTCGACAGCCAAACGCAGCCCGAAGGATTTCTGGAAGGAGACCTTTGGCCGCTACGAGGGCGAGGTAAAAGAGCGCGAAGGCGACAAAGAGAAAAAGGAGAGCCTCCGCGATCAAGCGCGTGCCAGAGGGGAAGAAGAGGAAGCTAACCCGCCGAAGAAGATCGACGGCATCGGCGATGAAGCCTATTGGACCGGCAATCGCTTTGGCGGCGCGCTCTATGTTTTAAAGAAGGATATTTTCATCCGCATCAGCGTCGGCGGGCCGGACAAGGAAGAAACGAAGATCGACAAGTCGAAAGCGTTGGCCGAGAAAGCGCTCCAGCGTCTGTAACACATCAAGGAACAAAGACCGACTTTAGCCACTGTATCTGGGCGATCGCGAAGCGCCGCGTCACTTATCCGCAAGGGGAGTGCTCGAGGCGTGTGGCGACCAGGATCCTAAAATATCGCCCTTTTAGTAAATAACCCCTGTCATTGCTTCCTGGTCATCCGGCATCAGAAGTGACCCGTTCCCTTTAAGGTTCACATAAGCACCTGTGCCACTTACAATCTCCCACCTTCCCTCAGGTGTGGGACTGCCAAATTGGCATTCCTGATGAATAATGATAGTTCCATCTGATGCTATCAACGTAACCACGCAATGAGCTCTAATGCCATTAGCATTAAGGTCAACGTGCATTGTAGAATCCCCTGAAATTGTAAGGGCTCCGCTCGTGGTAAAGGTTCCAATTACATCGGGAAATGTCGAAAAATCATATGTAGCAGTGATGGTAACCGGTGTGGGTTTGGGAGCCGACTGGGCGGGCCCCGAGCCCATCGTGAAGAAGGCAATCACACACAGCGCGATATCAAGAAATCGTGGCCGAAGCAAAGTATTCAGATGGAGGGCGAGCTCCTGCGAGGCTCCCCGAATCCGAAGAGGCGTTGCGGAAGCTCCCGCGTTTAAACTTTTGTTCCGATCTCGATAATTGTTTACGCTCCGGGCGTGACTAACGAGAGCTCTGGCGATTTCGCCGACGCGACATTACGTCAGTATGCCAGTGGCCAAAAGCTGTTTGGCCGCTACACGCTGGTCAAAATCCTCGGGCGGGGCGGGATGGGAATTGTTTGGCTGGCGCGCGATGAAAAATTGGAGCGCGAAGTTGCGTTGAAATTCCTCCCTGACCTAATCATTCACGACCGCGCGCTCTTAAACGATCTCAAACGAGAAACCCGGCGCAGCCTCGACCTCACCCACAAAAACATCGTGCGCATTTACGATTTCGTGGACAACGAAAGCTCTGCCTGCATCTCGATGGAGTACGTCGATGGCGAAACGCTCTCGAATTTGCGCGCAGAAAAGGAACAAAAAGTTTTCGAACCCAATGAAATCGCTGCTTGGACCAACCAATTGTGTGATGCGCTCGACTACGCGCACAACCACGCCAAGATCATTCATCGCGATCTTAAGCCAGCCAACCTGATGGTAAACAAAAAGGGCGACTTAAAAGTCTCCGACTTCGGGATTGCCCGCAGTCTGGGTGATTCGATGAGCCAGCTTACGATGGAGCAAGGGCGGAGCGGCACGCTCTCTTACATGAGTCCGCAACAGCTAGCCGGCGAGCGCGGCACGCATCTCGACGACATTTACTCGTTAGGCGCGACCTTGTACGATCTTCTCACAGGTAAGCCGCCGTTTTATTCGGGCAACATCGATCGGCAGATTCACGAAAGAGTCGCTCCTCCGATGACGGAGCGACGGAAAGACTTCGACATCGAGCCGGCGTTGATTCCGGCGGTTTGGGAAGATGCGGTCGCGGCTTGCCTGGCGAAGGACCCGTCGCGGCGTCCGCAATCGGCCGCGGAGGTTGCCCGCCAATTGCAGATGCCTTCACCCGAAGCGCACCCGCCATCTGTGAGGTCCGTTTTTCAGCGATCGAAAAAGAGAGTTCTCGCCTTCGGGCTTGCATCGCTTTGTTTGCTCGCCCTCGGCGGATGGTATTTCGGGGTCTTTAAACCAACCCACGCTAAAGTCGGGGCAGTCACCGCTGTTTCGACGGCTATTCCGGAGAAAAGCATTGCGGTGCTGCCGCTGGAAAACCTGAGCGATGAAAAAGAAAACGCTTACTTTGCCGACGGCATCCAGGATGAGTTGCTATCGAACCTTTCCAAGATCAAGGACCTGAAAGTAATCAGTCGCACTTCGGTCATGCAGTATAAGAGCGGTATCACGCGCAATCTCAAGGAAATCGCTCAGCAACTGGGTGTCAGTAACGTGGTAGAAGGCAGTGTGCGCCGGTCGGGAGACCACGTTCGTGTTTCGGTGCAATTAATCGATGCGCAAGCTGATCGCCACATTTGGGCGCAGAACTATGATCGCACCTTGGCCGATTCGCTTGCCTTGCAAGGCGACCTGGCCACGGAGATCGCTGCGGCTGTGGGCGCGACGCTGAGTCCGCAGGAAAAGACGCGGGTGGAAGCGAAACCGACGAACAATCCCGCCGCCTACGATGCCTATCTGCGTGGTCGCGCATTTGCAGGTGGATCACCGTTCGATAAGTCCAACGTGGAACGTACGATCCAGTCATATCAAGAGTCAGTGAAGTTGGATCCCAGTTTTGTGCTGGCGTGGGCACGACTCTCCTCTGCGCAAAGTCTGAGTTACTGGCAAGGACACGATCCAAGCCCGGCGCGGCTAGCGGCAGCAAAGGATGCTGCGGATCGTGCTCTCGCGCTCGATCCGAACCTGCCGGAGACTCATCTCGCTCTTGGTTATTATCGCTATTACGGGCAGCGCGATTTCACCGGGGGCCTGGCGGAATTCCAGCAAGCTGAAAAGGGTCTTCCAAATGACGTTGATATCATCGAAGCGATCGCCCTTATCCAACGACGGCTTGGACATTGGGACGAGGCGATTGCGGGGCTGCGCCGCGCCATCGAGCTCGATCCTCGCGACATCAATGCTTATCACGCTCTCGCGATTACGTATACGTGCCTGCGCCGTTTTCCCGAAGCTCTAGCCACGGTTGACCGCATACTCGCGTGGGAGCCGGCGTATGAACCGGCCTTCTTTGTGAAAACGCGTGCCCTTTGGGCAACGGGGGATCTCCAGGCAGTAGAACCGCTGCTCGCGAATCCCGGTATCTCACCGCTCGAC
>QHPX01000061.1 GCA_003219195.1 Verrucomicrobiota bacterium | reverse complement strand
CTCCAAAATTCGCAAGACCTTTCCGACCACACCGACTGGTGCGGATTTGGATTCACGTGCCCGGATCATGGGAAGTCTGCTCCTTCTGCTGAGTCGTCACCGTCGCGTCCGAGGAATTCGCCCGTATCTGCCCGGCGGCTGCGCCAAGGTGCCTTGCGGCATTGTAGCTTAAAGGATCGTTTAGTTTTTCAATATTTGAAACATAGATTTTTAATATTGAATTTTCCGATGCGCCTTGGTACAAGCCTCTCAGTCGGAATGCCGGAATTCAGCCAAGGGGGTGTGTATGCGACTGGCCAAGATGGCGATGTTTTTTTCTCTGGTCTTATTCCTATTTGCGGATGGAACTCGCGCGCAAACAGCCGTCGGCGAGGTGAACGGCACAATAGAAGACAAGTCGGGAGGCATTCTTGCAGGGGTTACCGTCAAGCTCACTAACCAAGCCACTAGAATCGTGGATCAAGCCGCAACGAATTCAGATGGGCACTTTGTTTTCATTAACGTCAAGCCCGGTCAGTATGTCTTGGAGGCTGAATCATCGGGATTCAAATCAACTCGAGTCTCTCCATTCACTGTAGGCGTCAATCAGACCATAACCCAAACAATAAGACTTGAGCTTGGCGCCATCACAGAAACCGTGACCGTCAGTGCTGAAGCTGCGATGCTCGAGGCCTCAACGAGCGAACTGGGCACGGTGATTCCAGAGAGAGCTGTGATCGATCTGCCTCTAAATGGTAGGAACTTTACGCAGCTACTGACCCTGACTCCGGGTGTCACTCCCGTTTCTACGGCCCAAAACAAGAGCATTGGATGTTGCGAAGGAAATGTTGGAATCCCCGGGTCGGGTTTCTCGGATGCTTCGTTCCATGGACAACAGAACCGCTCGAAGTTCTACTTTTTTGACGGCATAATCAACACAAACGTGCGCGGGCCGACATATATTGTCATCCCTAACATCGATCTGATCCAGGAGTTCAAAGTCGTTGGACACGACGCCAAAGCGGAGTTTGGCGGCGCGACAGGCGGTGTGGTGGACATGGTATCGGCATCCGGAACTAGTTCGTTCCACGGCTCGGCCTTCGAATACGTCCGCAACGACGCTTTCGATGCGCGCAACAGCGTAACGGATTTCGACCCAGTTACGAGAACTCCCAAGATTTTTCCATTTCGCCAGAACCAGTTCGGAGCGACCTTTTCTGGTCCCGTCATCAAGAATAAGACTTTCTTTTCCGGCGGCTACGACGGCTGGCGCTACAGCAAAGCTTCGCTCGACCGTTCTTATGTGCCCACGGCAGCAGAGTTGAGCGGAGACTTTACCGCGCAGCCCTACTACACAACGCCCCACCAGGTCTATAACCCCTACAGTGGTTCGGGTTCATCCCGAGTGCCTTTCCGATGCGACGCCACTGGAAATCCGCTGCCTCTGTTACCTGGGACCAATCTTCAGGACCAGACGCTGGGCGCCGCTTGCAACAAACTTCCGCAGGCGCTTATTTCAGCGGAGATGCAACAGTTTTTCCTGAAATACTCCACCCTACCCAATTATTCGGTGGCGTCAGACCTGGGTCACAATTTCATTCAAACCAGGTCAACACCGAATAATTCGAACAGTTTTCAAGTGCGAATTGATCATCGATTGAGTCAAAAAGACAATCTCTTTTTCCGCTACACCGAACAGCGCGTGTCAGTCGTCAATCCCATTGGCGAAGTTGGATTCACCGAAGGAGGTTCGACCGGCAGGAACTACGGCGGTGGCTGGGTGCACACGTTTCGGCCAAGCCTGATTCTTGACTTGCGCGCCGGTTATGCGGGCCGGCCTGCCGTGGATGCCGGCCAACAGAACCAGAGTCCACTCGGGCTCGACCCCTTGAACCAGCTCGGCTTTAAGGACATCGCCAAGTTCTCAGGCATCCTTTTCAGGCTCAACACCAACGAGTGGATTGCTGGCGGCAGCAGCGATTTCGGAATTCGCGGAGCGGCACCCAGGGAAAACCCCAATTGGAGCGTCACACCCAACATTGTCTGGCTCAAGGGCCGGCATAACTTCAAGCTAGGTGCCTGGTTTATCGATTCCAAGCGAATACAGATGAACACGTTCCAAAGATACAGTTTTGGGGACGGACAAACGGGCCTTGGAAACAGCAATACCGGCCTGTCGCTTGCCTCAGCTCTCATGGGTCTGCCAAACAACGTAGGCGGCGAGTTGCCCGTCTCGGGATCAGGTCCCGTGAAGTACAAGTACGCCGCCTGGGCCGGATATCTGCAGGACGAATGGAAGGTCCGACCGAGGCTGACTTTCAATTTTGGCTTGCGGTACGACTATTTGACTCAACCGCAGACGCTCGATGGCCGGCTGTGGAATGCCTTGGATCTGTTCCACCAGCAGTGGATCATCGGGGCCACAGCCATGCCTCCGCTCTGTAGCGTAGCTCAAAAAGCACCATGTATCCCGGATGGGGCACCGCTTTACACGCCCACAACGACCCCAACTTGCAACAACACGTCGATTCCCTGTGATTTTACGAAGGACGCGCATTTCAGCAACGTGATCGTGGCGGGCAAGCCATTCTTCTCGCCGCCGCCCGTGAAGGACAACTGGGGTCCTCGTATCGGTGCGGCGTTCCAACTGACTCAGAAAACAGTCATCCGCAGCGGCTACGGCCTTTATTGGGATACGCTCGCAGGCAGGGGGCAGGCCGCGCAGAACGTTCTCGAGAAAGCCGTATGGCCGGGCGCACTCGCCCTCAATGGCGACTTCAACGGGAACAATCTGAGCCCCAGCCAGCTGAGAACAATCGACCAGATTCAGGGAACCTTCGCAAATTCATTGCCGGCAGCGACTCCCTGGACTTCCGGTAGTTTCTTCGTCGCTCCCACTTACAAGGATCCTTACTCGCAGCAATGGAATGTGGAAGTCCAGCGAGAGTTCACTCCGAATCTGATGTTCTCCGCTGCCTACGTCGGCAGCAAGAATGGCCGCCTGGACTTCGAAGGAAACGCCAACGCTGCCAATCAAGCCGCGCCGAATAACACCTGCGCTAAAACCGACACGGCTTGTAATAACGCTTACATTGCTGCGATAGACAGCCATCGGCTCATGCCCTGGGCGACTTCGGGAGTAACCTATGCCCAGAGCATTGGCTACTCGAATTACAACGCGCTGGAAGCCAAGGTCCAGCGGCGATTTTCCGATGGTTTGGTTTCTCTTCTGTCTTACACGTTTGGAAAATCCATCGACACGAGTAGCGGCTACTTCAATGTCGAGAACGGCCCCCAAGGAGGATCAAGCGTGCAGAACTATTTTGACTTGAGTTCTGCTCGGGGCATCTCCGGGTATGACATCAAACATTTTGTTTCTTGGGCTACTGTCTATGAACTTCCCGTGGGGAAGGGCAAGCGATGGCTTCGCAGCGGGCCGGCGTCATGGATACTGGGCAACTGGCAGGCAAACTACATCTTCCAGGCTCGATCCGGCCAGCCGTACGGCCTAATCGTGCCCGGTGATGTCGCCAACCTCAAGGGCTCTGGCGGCATTGGAAGCAATGGCCCTAGCGATTACGCCAGGCCCAATATAGTCGCCGATCCCTTCACACCTGGTCCTGTCCCAGCTAACCCTAACCCAAAGTGCCAGACCAATATCTCGCAGGGTGGACTGGCCGCGGACGCAACCTATACTGCTCAAACCTGGTTCAATCCTTGCGCCTTCGTCGCTCCATCCGGAGCATTTGGAAACCTCGGGAAAAACCCGTTCCGAGGCCCTTCCGTGTTTGATATGGATTTCTCTATGTTTAAGAGCGTCCCCTTGCATAAAGAAGGATGGAACCTCCAACTTCGCTTCGAGGCGTTCAATGTATTTAACATTCAGAATTTGGACGCCCCGGGAGTCGGGAGCGGGAATTCAGTGCGCGTCGGCAACGCGAGCGCGGGATCGATTACCACCCTTGCTGTTCAGCCTCGCCAGTTGCAATTCGGGTTGAGGTTCGCTTTCTAGGTTGCCAATGAACTCGTCTTCTTCGGGGCGACGGCGTCACTCTCGCCGCCGTGCGAGGCGAGGGGAATAAGCAACAATTCACCAGTAGAGGTATCGAGCGATGACACAGAGCAAGACGGCGCGGCGTGATTGGATGATTGGAACAGGCGCAGCCTTGGCAGCGGCGACGCTTCCCGTGAGTTCTGCGCTTGGTTTCGGGCAATCATCCACCCCAGCGCAGGCTGCGACGGCCCCATCCGCTAGTGACGCCGATCGCATCCGCCGCATGAAGTGGTGGCACGAGGCTCGCTTTGGCATGTTCATCCACTGGGGACTCTATAGCGTCATCGGCCGCCACGAGTGGGTCATGGAAAACGAGGCTATTCCCGTCTCCGAATACGCTCCTCTTGCGAAGCAATTCAAGCCCAAACCATTCGCCGCCCGCGAATGGGCAAAAATCGCCCGCGAAACCGGCATGCGCTACATGGTAATGACCACCAAGCACCACGAGGGTTTTTGCCATTTCGATACCAAGACCACCGATTACTCTTCGCCCAAGCAAGGACCGGGCCGCGATTTGGTCCGCGAATATGTGGACGCCGCTCGCGGCGAAGGTATGCGCGTCGGATTTTACTATTCACTGATGGACTGGCACCATCCCGACGGCGCTCGCTGCGCGACGGACGAGGCTGCGCGCAAGCGCTTCGTCGAATACATTCACACGCACATCCGCGAGCTGCTCACCAATTACGGAAAGATTGACGTTCTCTGGTACGACGTTT
>QHPX01000060.1 GCA_003219195.1 Verrucomicrobiota bacterium | reverse complement strand
CGGCTGCGGATCTTTGTTCCTGGGTCCAGAGCCATGCGTCCTCCTCGCTCGTCGTCTGCGCGCCGGTCCTGGCCTCTGAGCCAGCTGTTTTTGTTCCCGAACCGCCCTATCAGGATCACTTTGTTCTCCACCTTCTTCTGACCGACCTTCCTGCCCGCGCTCCTCCCGCTGCCCTCCTGTAAATAACGTTCAGAGGCCACGCTTTTCCTCGCTACGCGGTGAGTAGCGTGGGTGCTTTGGTGTTCTCGGGAGGAGGAGTCTATGGTGAAGTGTCCGTTCAAGGGCCACGCCTTGTGCCCCTGGTGTTTCTTGTTGTTATTTGTGCAGAACGAAGACTTGCGGCGCGTTCCACAGGCCAGAGTAGAAGTGAAGGACCAGGAAGGGAGCAGAATTGTCGAGGCTATTGCGGATGACACTGGCAAATTCAGCATCACCGTGCCGAGAGAGGGAACGTACTCGGTGAATGCGACATTGGAGAATCTCCGGAGCGAGTACGTCGTGTTGAAGATCGGGACCGAAACGCCGAGCCCGGTGAAACTCACGTTGGTACCCTCGACTGAGCTCTCGCTTGAGGTAGTCTCTCCATTGCCGCCGCTGCAGTACAAGTCCTCGAGCGAGACCTATGCGCTCAGCCGAAAGGACATCGAATCGTTGCCGAGGGGCAATAATCAAGACATCGCAGATTTGCTGTACACCCTTCCCAGCGCGGCGCAAAACAACTTCAGACAAATTCATCTCCATCAGGAGCATGGGGGACTCCAATTCCGCATCGATGGAGTGCCGATTCCAGACACGATCAGCTCGGTCTTTACGGACGTGATCTCGCCGCGAAGCTGGGAACGGGCCGATATTCAGGTGGGAGGGTTGCCGGCTGAGTTCGGCAACCGGAACGTCGCGCTCATTGATATCACGTCCAAGAGCGGGACGCGCCCTCCCTATGGATCGGTCCAGATGTTCGGCGGGTCGAATGAGACGCTGAATCCGTCATTCGAGTATGGCGGGGCGGGCGGCGACAAGTTCCGATTTTATGTCCTCAACAGCGCGCTCTGGACCAATCGAGGGCTCGATCCTCCCACGGCGGGACATTCCGTCTTTCACGATCAAAGCCAGCGCGACCAGACATATCTTCGGGGGGACTACCAGATCAACAACTCGAATAACCTGACCTGGCTGTTTTTGAACTCGGTCGCTTCCTTTCGGGTCCCCACCGCCCCGGGAGCCAGTCCAGATCCCGCCTTTACTCTTCCCGGGTTTACGCCGTCGCCCAGCCAGGACATCAACGAAATCCAGCGAGAGAACAATCAGTACGGGCATATGGTATGGCGGCACGATTTGGATAAGAGTCAATTCTTCAGTTTGGCGGCGTACATACGTCAAACCCGTTCGACGTTCTATGAGGACTTCAACAATGCCCTGGCTTATAACGGGGGTGTGGCAAACAGTCAAGATCAGTTTGCCTTGTCAACAGGACTCCGGGCTGACTATACCAACCAACTCACCAGTGAGCATCTGATCAAGGCCGGGGCGCAATACGACCGGACGCAGGCGGTCATCAAGACCCGGACGGAAGCCTTTGATAATACGACGGGGAATCTAGTCTCCATCAATGAGGACAACCGAAAGATTGGCTATCGGCAGGAATTCTATCTCCAAGATCAATATACGGTGACGGAAAAACTGACGCTCAACATGGGCTTGCGCTACGATCTTATCCAAGCGTTCACGAAGGAGGGCCTGCTCAGCCCCCGGACGGGCATCACGTATGCCTTCGACAAGGCGAACGTGGCGCACCTGTTTTACGGCCGCCAGTTTACGCCGGCGCCGGTCGAGAGTGTCCGTACGCTCAACCCGCAGTTGATCGGCACGACCGCGGCGCCGGCGGTGACCCAAAGCGGAACGGCGCGTGCGGAAAGATCACACTACTTTGAAGCCGGCTATAATCATGCCTTCGAGCAGACGGCGACCCTGCAAGTAACGGGCTATTACAAGCTGAACCGGCACCTGCTGGATTTCGGGCAGTTCGGCACCAACCCGCAACTGGTCCCGTTCAACTACGGCTATGGGTACCAGCGCGGGATCGATGCCGCAATGAAGCTGAAGTTCACGCCGAGTTTGACGGGGCAGTGGGCTGTCGGCTGGGGGCAGGCGCGAGCCAAGGGGCTGGAGAGCGGGCAGTTCCTTCTTGATCAAGACACGATTAACGCCATCAACTCACGCTTCGTCTTCCTGGACCACTCGCAGTTCGTCACCAGTTCCGCTGAGTTGAGCCATACATTCAAGGAACGCACGATCGTCACCGGTCAGATGCTGTATGGATCCGGGCTCCGCACCGGAGACGGCGCCGACGTCAACCGATTCCACGTGCCGTCCTACACGGTGTACAATGTCTCCATCAACCATATCATTCCCCTCGGCGGTCCACATAAATTGGTGTTGGGGTTCGACGTGATCAACTTGCTGGATCAAATCTACGCTTATAATATCGGGTCCGGGATAGGCTTCGGCGTCACGCATTACGGGGAGCCGCGATCGTTCTTCGGCCGGGTGGCCTATAGCTGGTAACTCCCAGGAGTGAGGCACGAATCAGTGAAACATCTGAATCTCGTTTTCATAGGGTTGGTGTTCGGGATGTGGTTGGCGACGGCTCATGGCGCGGTCTCCGATGACCGCGCCACCCATCAGTCGGATCACGACGAGGATATCGCCACCTTGCCGGAAGTCCATGTCCATGGCCTTCCCTTAAACAAAGATCAGCAGTTGGGGCCCGTCCCGACACTGACCCCTTGGCCGAGCATCCCCGCTTCTCTCGATGGCCAGGAACTTGATGATTGGATGAAGGCGATGTTCATGGTGAATAAAGATGGCCAGGCGACGGTTGTCGTCCTGGAGCCTGCGAAGCACCGAGAATTGACCAGTGCAGGCCTGACGGCTCTGGGCCAATGGAAGTTTAAGCCGCAAATGCGTGGCGATGAACCAATCGATGGTCAACTTGTCATCCGAATTCACTTCAGACGATGATTTTCAAAGAAAGGGACATCCAGCTATGCTAGAGCTTTTCGCCAAGGGGGGCGTGATGATGTATCCGCTCCTCCTTTGTTCTCTTGCGGCAGTGACTGTGATCATTGAACGAGCGATTTTCTGGTGGCGAAATCGCGAGAAAGCCACAAGAGCAGAGACTATTTTAGCTCTTGTGGAGAAGCAGAAAGATAAAGAGGCCTATGAGGAAGCCAAGTCTGGTTCCTTCGTTGGCCGGGTGCTCGCCGCAGGCCTCGACCCCCAGACACAGTCCCCGGCAGGCGCCATGCAGGTCGCGGCAACGGTCGAGATCGGGCGCATGAAAGCTGGCCTGACGGTGCTCGATACGGTCGTGACCCTTGCCCCCCTTCTGGGATTGCTTGGAACGATCATCGGCATGATCCAGTCCTTTCAGATCATGGCAACGTCCGGCATAGCTCAGCCGCATGCTGTGACGGGCGGCGTGGCTGAAGCGTTGCTCGCCACGGCGACTGGTCTGCTTGTGGCCATCACGGCCCTTATCCCGTACAACTATTTCATGGCCAAAGTGGAGCGGTCCACTAGTAGCATCGAAGAATATGCCACGCGGCTGGAATTGATGCTCCGGGCTCGGGAGGTGCGCGATGCGAATTCCTAGGCCAACTCGCAAGAAGGCCCGCATTGAGATCATTCCAATGATCGACACCATGTTCTTTCTGTTGGTGTTCTTCATGGTGGCGACGCTGTCGATGACCATTCAACGTGGGCTACCGGTCAATCTTCCCTCGTCGGCTTCGGCCAAAGCCGATATTCCGGACACGGTCAGCATTACTGTGACCGCGGCCGGCGCCGTCTTTGTGAACAAGGAGGCAGTGTCTGTGCAGGAGCTGCGCGACCGGCTGCGTGGAGTTCAGCAAGCTCAAACTGAGCCGAGCGTGGTCGTCAATGCCGATGAGGCGGTGCGCTATGGTCTTGTTGTCCAGGTACTGGATGCCGTCAAACAAGCCGGACTCACGAAACTGGCCATTGCCACGAAGCCGATCGGTCAGGGCTCGGGTCGCCCATGAGGCATTTTCGATTCTAGTGCACCGATGAAACCATTCGTGAACAGGCTCACGCCGCGCTACGGCATTCCGGTGGTGCTCTCCTTGCTGATCCATGGACTCATCGTAGGGGCATTGGCGGCGGTGCCCTTTGAACTGAAAAACATGACGGAGCCCCCCACGATTGCCGTGGCGCTGGTTGAATCAGCATCATCGCCCGCTGAGCCTTCTCCGGCCCCGCCTCCTCACATTCAACCGGTACGAAAACCGGTGCCCTCCCCGATCAAACCGGTCACGGCTGCACCCGCTGATGTTCCGGATTCTGTGCCGCCTCCCGATGAGCCAACGCTTTCTTCAGAGGAGATTCTTGTACCACCGTCGTTGTCAGCCAAAGTTATGCCTCCACCCGTAAGTCGTCCGCTTCCGAGTATGGCTGGACCTGAACGGGAATCGCTCTTGAAAGATCCTACGGGAAAGTCAATCTCGATCTCACAAGCGAGGGCGCGCGAAGGAGCCACGCCAGCTCCGGAATATCCTCTCGTGGCGCGGGAAGCGGGATGGGAAGGGACCGTCGTTTTGCAGGTTGAGGTTTTGCCGGACGGAACGGCCGGCGCCGTGACGGTTTATCGATCATCGGGGTATCCCGTGTTGGATCAGGCTGCGGTGAAAGCGGTTAAGGCCTGGCGATTCGTACCGGCAATGGATGGGAACTTTCCGATTCGGAGTAGTGTTCGCATTCCCGTGAAGTTCGACTTGAAAAGCTCATAACAGACTGGCTGTAGGAGCTCTTGTGGCCTGAGAATGTCGTGTGTGGGCATGGCGAGAGATGACCTGAACAGGTTTGAGGGAGCAGGGCAGCCCGCTGGCTGACCGAGAGCTGTTCTGAACACGCGTGTCCTGTCGCCTCAGACGCGGGGTCCTGCCGGCCAGCAACCCAGACGTGCTCATGACGTTTCCCGGTCGCGGCCCCGATGACTCCGGATCACGTCCTTCCGCTCCGCCTGGGTGCCCGCTGGCCGTCACCCCGCCGCCGCCGGCGACATCGGCGCCACCCGCTTTACTCACCACATTCGAATGGAATGTTTTTCTGAAGTGTTGAGGCGGGGGTTTGTCCGACTAAGGTTGCCGATAACGATATGGGGGCACAGCCAGTTTCGTAA
>QHPX01000159.1 GCA_003219195.1 Verrucomicrobiota bacterium | reverse complement strand
TCTTTCTCTTTTGTGACCGCTGGAATCTCTCGCCTGCTCTCCAGTTTTTTGGTGCCTTATCCATTATTGCTCATCCGGCTGCCTTCTTTCTTATTGCCGGCTATTCCGAGTCGCTTTTTCTCATGGCCCTAATCGGCTTCATCTATTGGAGCAGCGCGGACGCTTGCGCCGCGAAAGTGTGGGCGGCGCTCCATGGCATGGTCATGTCCGCGACCCGAATTGTTGGGATCCCGTGCGCGGCTTTTCCTGTGGTGCGCTCCCTCTTCGCACGAGGATGGCGCGGCTTGCGCGAGCCGCGGTCATGGCTGCGTCACTACGGACCGGCAACAGGTTTGATGTTCACCGCCACTTTGGGTGCCGTCTTCTTCTTCATTTTCTGTCAGCTGCGCTGGGGTCATTGGAATATTTATATGCTTACGCAATCGGCCGGCTGGGGCATCGTCCCCGATTACCTCGCAGTGTTTAAGCCGTCGAGTTATCGCTGGCTTGCTCCGGCCTTGAATAATCCCAAGGGGGCAAGCCAGCTGTCGATGACGTTGGGCGCATTGCTTTTAGTCGTCATCGCGGTTTGCGAACTGCTCCCGGCAATTCGCTGGCGCACCGAATGGGCGACGCGCGCCGGATTCTATTTCTGTGCCGCCGTGATCTATTACATTTCCGTAAGCGGGGTGGCCGGCGTCGAGATGGAAAGCATGCTTCGCTACGAATTTTGCGTTCATGCGCTGATCGTGCTGGCGTTTTTGCATTTTCTGCATCAATTTCGTTTTCCGCCGATTCTGTTACGAGCGTTCGGCATGGCAGTGGCACTGGTCAGCGCTGCCGGGTTAAGCGTCCAGGGATGGTACGTCTGGAATTTTACTCGAGGTAATTGGGTGGCCTAGAAATAATGAGAACAAATGTCGCTATCATCGGAGCCGGACCGGCCGGACTGACCGCCGCGTATTTGCTTTCGAAGAACGATGTCGATGTTACCGTCCTTGAGGCCGACCCGGCTTACGTCGGCGGCATTTCGCGCACCGCCACTTACAAAGGATTTCACTTCGACATCGGTGGTCATCGCTTTTTTTCTAAATCGAAAGCGGTCGAAGATCTGTGGACGGAAATTTTGCCCAACGACATGCTGCAGCGGCCGCGATCGTCGCGCATATTTTATGGCGGCAAATTTTTCGCCTACCCGCTGAAACCATTCGAAGCGCTCATCAAGCTGGGCATTGTCCAATCGACCCTTTGCCTCCTTTCCTGGCTCAAAGCGCGGCTTTTGCCCGTGCGCGATCCCCGCAATTTCGAGGATTGGGTGACCAACCAATTCGGACGGCGTCTCTTTAATATTTTCTTTAAAAGCTACACCGAAAAAGTCTGGGGGATGAGCTGCAAGGAAATTTCCGCCGACTGGGCAGCGCAACGCATCAAAGGTCTTTCCCTGGGCAGCGCGATCAAGAACGCACTTTTGCCGCAGCGCTACAATGGTGACCGCACCAGAGTAATAAAGACACTGATCAACGCATTCCGTTATCCCCGCCGGGGCCCCGGCATGATGTGGGAAGCATGCGCCGAGAAGGTGAAAACCCGGGGTGGCCGCATTGAAATGGCCTGCAAAGTCACCGGTTGTGCTTACGATGAGCTAAGATCGGCATGGAACCTCCAGTTCAAGGATCGGCAAGGTAATTTGCAAAGTCTCACTGCGGATCACGTCATTTCCTCCGCGCCGATGCGCGAGCTGGTTCGCGGGCTTTCGCCGCAGGTTTCCGAGCGCACTTTGCGCGCGGCGGAAAGTCTCAATTATCGCGATTTCCTCACCGTCATGCTCATTCTGAAAGAGCGAAACATGTTCGACGACAATTGGATTTATATTCACGATCCGAGCGTCAAAGTCGGCCGCATTCAAAACTTCCGCTCCTGGTCACCTGAGATGGTGCCCGATCCTGCAAAGGTCTGTTACGGCCTAGAGTATTTCTGTTTCGAGCATGACGGCGTTTGGGACTCGAAGGACGAAGATTTAATCGAGCTTGGCAAACGCGAGCTGATCAAGATTGGCCTCGCCAGAGAAGGCGACGTTGTCGATGGTTGCGTCGTTCGACAGAAGAAAGCGTATCCGGTTTACGATGATGATTACGCGCAACATGTCGCGACGATTCGGCAGGAACTGGAAGACCGTTACCCAAATTTGCACCTCGTCGGCCGCAACGGTATGCACAAGTACAACAACCAGGACCACGCCATGATGACCGCCATGTTGTGTGTCGAAAATATTTTGGCCGACACTCAGCTCTACGATCTCTGGCAGGTTAACCAGGACGCCGAATACCACGAAGCCGGCGCGCCTGCCGCGGAAGAAACGCAAGGCACCGCTTTACGACTGGTGCCGACGCGTGTTGTCAGTGCTTCTCCCGAGCTCGCGCCCGAAGGATAACCACGCGCACCGGTCTGGGGGCGCTACTCGGACAACTGTTCCATCGGCGGACAGGAGCAGAACAAATTCCGGTCGCCGTAAACATTGTCGATCCTGGCAACGGCCGGCCAGAATTTGTGTTCGCGTGTCCACGGCGCGGGAAAGGCCGCTACTTCACGCGAGTACGGGTGGTCCCATTTCTCCGCTGCGATTTGTCGCGTCGTGTGCGGCGCGTTCTTGATAGGATTATTTTTTTTGTCGATCTTGCCGTTCGCGATTGCTTCGATCTCGGCGTGGATTGAAATCATCGCGTCGCAAAACCGATCCAGTTCATCTTTCGATTCGCTCTCCGTCGGCTCGATCATCATCGTGCCGGCAACCGGGAACGAAACAGTCGGCGCGTGAAACCCGTAATCCATCAAACGCTTTGCCACGTCTTCTACTTCGACGCCGGCACTCTTCCATTGGCGAAGATCGACAATGCATTCATGCGCGACAAGTCCGCGCCTGCCTTTGAACAGGACCGGGAAACACGGATCGAGTCGTTTCGCGATATAATTCGCATTCAGGA
Organism: Verrucomicrobiota bacterium; assembly: GCA_003219195.1. GTDB lineage: Bacteria > Verrucomicrobiota > Verrucomicrobiia > Chthoniobacterales > UBA10450 > UBA10450. Next base: position 15,284 of record QHPX01000159.1, on the reverse strand, counting down.
TCGCGACTTCACTGGCGCGTTTCAATCCAGCAGCGCCCATCATCCGAATGTACATCCAGGAAATCGTCAGAATGCTCGCGCTGGCGTAAGGCGCGGCGGCGACAGGACCCACGCGTTTGTTAAGATCGACATCCGCATTCAGGGAAGCTTGCGCCGGCAAAAACGGCGCGAGATGTTTCGCAACACCGATCGGTCCGGCGCCCGGACCGCCGCCGCCATGGGGAATGCAAAACGTCTTGTGCAAATTTAAATGGAAAACATCGGCGTCAAAATCGCCCGGTCGGCAAAGGCCGACCTGCGCGTTCATGTTCGCGCCGTCCATATAAACCTGGCCACCGTGCGTGTGCACGATCTCGCAAATCTCACGGATCGTCGTTTCAAAAACGCCATGCGTGCTCGGATACGTCACCATAAGCGCGGCTAAGTCGCGCGCGTGCTCATCCGCTTTCGCGCGCAGGTCGGCAAGATCGACATCTCCATCTTTGAGACACGCCACCGCAACGACTTTGAATCCGGCCATGACCGCGCTCGCCGGATTTGTCCCATGCGCGGAAGTTGGAATTAAGCAAATGTTGCGATACGCTTGGCCGCGCGAGGCATGAAACTCGCGGATCGCGAGCAAACCCGCGTATTCGCCTTGCGAGCCGGCATTGGGTTGCAACGAAACCGCGGCAAACCCGGTGATTTCCGTCAACCATTCCTCTAGCTGTTTGCACATGTCGATGTACCCAATCGTTTGATCGACCGGCGCAAACGGATGCAGCTTCGCAAACTCCGGCCACGAGATCGGGAACATTTCTGCAGTAGCGTTCAACTTCATCGTGCACGAGCCGAGCGGAATCATCGACGTGGTGAGGGAAAGATCGCGCGACTCGAGTTTCTTCAAGTAACGCAGCATTTCGGTTTCGATGTGATGCGTGTTGAAAACCGGATGGGTGAGGAATTCCGAATCGCGGAGCGCGGATTTCGGAACACGGAAAGCGGACGCATCAAGTTTGTCATCGGCAAAATCGCGGACATGCGTTCCGCGAAAGATCGACATGAGCAATTCGATGTCGCTTTCCGAAGTCGTTTCGTCGAATGAAACGCCGATCGCGCGCGGCCCGATCTCGCGCAAATTGCAGCCCGCTTTTTTCGCATGTTCCAGAATCGTGGCGCTTGATTCGACCTCAACGCGAACCGTGTCGAAGAAATTTTCGTGCGCGATCTTGAAGCCGAGGTTTTTCAGACCGAAAGCGAGTTTGCTCGTGAGCCGATCGATTCGCTCCGCGATCGCGCGCAAGCCGCGCGGGCCGTGATATACCGCGTACATCGACGCAATGACGGCGAGAAGAACCTGCGCCGTGCAAATGTTGCTCGTGGCTTTATCGCGACGGATGTGTTGTTCCCGTGTTTGCAAGGCGAGGCGATAGGCGGGTCGGCCTTCGACGTCGTGTGAAACGCCGACAAGACGACCGGGCATGTGTCGTTTGTATTGATCGCGCGTTGCGAAATAGGCGGCGTGCGGTCCGCCAAAGCCGAGCGGAACACCGAACCGTTGCGTGCTGCCAACTGCAACGTCGCCGTCAAACTCGCCCGGCGGTTTTAACAAAGTGAGCGCAAGAATGTCCGCTGCAACGACGACGAGTGCGCCGGCGTCGTGCGCTTGCCTGACAAATTCGGCATAATCGCAAATTGCGCCGTCAGTTGCTGGATATTGTACCAGCGCACCGAAGACAGTGTCGTCGAATTTGCAGCGCGCGTAATTGTCGATCTTAACTTCGATGCCGAGCGGTTTCGCGCGCGTGCGCACGACTTCGATGGTTTGCGGATGGCAATTGTCGGCGACGAAAAAAGTTCTTCGATCGGAAGCGACGGCGCGACAAAGCGCCATCGCTTCGGCCGCGGCCGTTGCTTCATCGAGCAGCGACGCGTTGGCGATATCGAGCTTCGTAAGATCGACAATCATGGTCTGGAAATTGAGCAGCGCTTCGAGCCGGCCTTGCGCGAGCTCCGCCTGGTAGGGTGTGTAGGCGGTGTACCAGCCAGGATTTTCGAGAATATTGCGCTGAATAACCGGCGGGGTGATGCAATCGTGATAACCAGCGCCGATAAACGAGCGCGCAACTTTGTTTTTTGTGGCGAGCGCGCGCAGCTCGGCCAGTGCTTCGGTCTCCGACTTGGCTTGAGGCAAATGCAACTGTCGATCTAAGCGGATGTTCTTCGGAACCGTCGCATCGACTAGCGCCTCGAGATTTTCGAACCCGGCGTCGCGCAACATCTCGCGCACTTCGTCGTCATTCGGGCCGATGTGGCGGCGCGCGAAGGAATCGAAGTTAGAAATTATTTCGCCCGTTTGCATCGGGAAGAGACTACGGAACGTGACCTGCGCTTCAAGTTTGTAGCCACGGCGCTCTGTCGCCGTGATCTTGCGAAGCAACCGCGCGCCCCGGCAGAGCTGGGCGGCTACAGCCTATTTGGTATCGTACGTTTCGACTCCGTGGCTTTTCAGTTCGGCGCGCAACTCGGCGAGATGCTGATGATTTCGTGTCTCGACCGTGCAACGAACGTGCACGGCGGAAACATCCGAACTTCCAAACGCGCGATCGTGTACGACTTGTTTTATGTTCGCGCCGTTGGAGGCGATGCGCGTGGCGAGATCGGCGAGACCACCGGGACGATCGCTGATGATGGCGGTGAAACGGCAAAGGCGTCCATCGGCAACAAGGCCACGCTCGATCACGCGACTCAAAACATTTGGATCGATATTTCCGCCGGAAAGCAAAAGAACAACGCGCTTACCTGCGAATTCTTTTAGTTTTCCGGAAAGACATGCCGCGAGCGGAGTGGCAGCCGCGCCTTCGACGACGCCTTTTTCCAGTTCGACCATGCGCAAGATCGAGATCGCGATTTGTTCCTCGGTTACGGTGACGGTTCTATCGACACGCGATTGTGCGATTTCGAATCCATTTGTGCCGACCTGCGGAATGGCGAGACCGTCGGCCAGCGTCGGGTGCAGCGCGATTTTCGTCGGTTTGCCAGCTTCGAGCGCAGCGGAAAAGCTGGCCACATTTTCCGCTTCGACGGCGATGATTGCTGTTTCCGGCCGTAAGGTTTTAACGGCGAGCGAAACACCGGCGAGCAGACCTGCGCCGCCAACCGGCACGATGACGGCGTCGGCATCCGGAACCTGGTCGATCATCTCAAGGCCCATCGTCCCCTGCCCGGCGATAATGGCGGGATCATCGTAACCGTCGATGTAGGCCAAGCCTTTTTCTTTCGCGATTTCGTGCGCGCGAGCTTTGGCTTCGGCAAAATCTTTGCCGTGCAGGACCACATTTGCGCCGAGCTCTTCGCAATTGTTGACCTTAATCAGCGGCGCGAATTTTGGCATGACCACAGTCGCCGGAATACAAAGCAATTTCCCCTGATAAGCCAGCGCCTGGGCGTGATTGCCAGCCGACGCCGCGATCACGCCTCGTTTTTTTTGATCGGCAGAAAGTTGCGCGAGCGCGTTGCGCGCGCCTCGCTCCTTAAAACTTCCGGTGCGCTGCAAGTTGTCGAGCTTGCAAAAAATCTCCATGCCGGTGATTTCGCTTAGCGGAATGGATGGCGGACAGGGCGAATAAAAAACCGCGCCTTTGATGCGGTCGCGCGCCGCTTCGATGTCTTCGAACGTGATCACGCGCTGTGAATGTTCGCGCAAGATCGACAATCGACAACTCCGACATCCGTCGCGAGTGAAAGATCGAGATGTTCCGCCGCCACGGAGATCGGCCGTTACAGCTCAGGTGTCGAGGACGCGGCGGATTGTTTGCGCAAGTTGCTCGGGGTCGAAGGGCTTGGGCAAAAAGAACCTTCCACTGTCGATCTTATCGCGCGGCTGCAGCATCATCTCCTCGAGATAACCGGAAACGAAAATAACTTTGGTGCCCGGACTCGCTTTGCGCAGCCAATCTGCAAAAAAACGGCCGCTCATTTGCGGCATGACCATGTCGGTAAGCAAAAGATGAATTTGCCGGCCCAAGTTCTCCCCGATCAAACGCTGGGCGTCATCGCCATTGGCAGCTTCGATGACTTGGTAACCAAGGTTGCGAAGAACACGGACCGAGATGTGCCGCACGCTGATGTCGTCCTCCAGCACGAGAATGGTTTCGGTGCCGGTCAGCAGCTTTTTTCTGTTTGGTTTCTGGTAAGTGGATGGCGGAGCGAGGACTTTGGGAAGGTAAATTCGCACGGTGGTGCCTTTTCCTTCCTCGCTCTCGATGCGAATGTGGCCGCCGCTTTGGTGCACGATGCCGTAACTGGTGGCGAGGCCGAGACCACTGCCATGGTCCTTTGTCGTAAAAAACGGCTCGAAGAGATGTGCCTTTACTTCATTGCTCATGCCGAGGCCGGTGTCGGCGATGCTGATCAGAACGTATTCGCTGCGGGCATACTCGCCGCATAAGAAAGCGGGCCCCGTTGCGTCGCTAAGATCGACAATCGCGGTTTCAAGTCTAAGCTGACCGCCATTTGGCATGGCGTCGCGTGCATTTACTGCCAGGTTCAAGATGATTTGGGTCAACTTACCGGGGTCCACCTTGATGTAACCGCTGTCCTTTTGATCGTGCAGGTGGGAGATGATCTGAATGTTCTCGCCGATCAATCGGAGCAGCGAGCGCTCGAGATTGGCGATGAGCGAATTGACTTCGACAACGCGTGGCTCAAGCGCCTGCCGGCGGCTAAATGCGAAAAGCTGCCCCGTTAGAACCGAAGCACGGCCGGCGGCATTGCGAATTTCGGCGACATGGCTGGCCAGCGCTCCTTTCGGGCCTGTCTCGGCCAGGACAAGATCACTGTAGCCGAGGATGGTCGTGAGGAAATTGCTGAAATCGTGCGCGAGACCACCCGCGAGCTGGCCGAAGGCTTCCATTTTTTGCGAACGGCAAAGCTGATCCCGTAATTGTTTTCTCGCTGTGATGTCCATGAGCGAGCCGACGAAACGGATGGCCCGGCCTTTGCCGTCTCGCAATATGAGCGCGCGTTCGAGGATGTGGAGATAATTTCCATCGGCATGGCGAAACCGGTATTCGCTACTCCAATGCTCGCCGTTGCCGACGAGAGCCGCGCCGATATTGGCCATGACGCGCGCGACATCCTCGGGGTGAATGTGCTGTTGCCAGAAACCGATCGGTGTTGGAATGGAAGATCGACAATAACCGAGCAAACTTGCGAGGCCTTGGGGCCAAACGAGAGTACCGGTTCTTACATCCCAATCCCGAACTGCATCGTTCGTAGCCCGGGCAACGATCTGAAGATGGTCCTGGCTTTGAAGCGAATTGTTTTCAGATAATGCGCGATTCTCGGTTTCATTGGTTTTGCAGGCGTTGAAGGGCGGCGTCGATTTATCGTCGCCATGCGCTGTTAAATGATTCCCCGTAGCTAATCGCATGCGTCACGACAGTCGAAACCGCGCGTAAAAAGAGCTAGTTCCGTGCCTTTGATGTGGCGGAAACCGAATGGGTCGGCTTTTATTCGCGAGAAAATTCGCACGGCAAGAAGGCGATTTGTTTCTAATCGGGGCGCGCGCCTGCTCCGGGTGAGTAGAAGGTCGGGATCACCCAAACACCGAACCAGAAAAGCATGATTATCTGACCGAGCAGGAAAAGGCGGTAGAGACCTTCCGTGCGTTGCGTGACCATGGCTATTGAGCTCGAATGACGGTGAGAGCACGCGATGGGCGCGCGCCTTCAACTCGTGATAAGCTTATTATGCCCATGATACTTCGCTCAGCTCACTCACTAATTGTCGATCTAAAAGAGCGATTCCCCCATACCAGCACGATCGTCCTCAGCTAATGCGAGATTCGGTGCAGCGTTCCCCTTCTAGCCGCAGAAACCGCCACATTTCGGCAGGTCAAATAGCCGGCAACGCCGCCGTCGCACTGTTGCCGGTTCTGGCCTGTTTCCTGGGCGGCGGCACGCAAAAATGGGCGGAGGGAATCGTGTTGGCTGTGCTTGGATTGTACCTGCTCATTTGGCCCCCGCGCGTTTCGCTGGGCGCGGCCACGAACTGCATTTTCGCCGCGCTCATCGCCCTGGGTGCGATCGCGTTCCTGCCCGCGCGCTGGTTTTTCCTACCGGCGTGGCGGAAGGCGATGGTCAACGATTTTACGATCTCGCTCCCGGCCACTCTGACGCCGCAGCCGTGGATTACGGCAGGTTGTCTCATCAGTTTGATCGCCGGAATGAGCTGGCTCTATCTCGTAAGCACGCAGGAACTCGAGCTTCGGTCTGCCCGTTTTCAGCTGCGGCTTTTCGTCACTGGAATCGTTGCTCTCGGCGCGATCAGCATCGCGCTTTATTCGGCGCATGCGGCCTTTCCTTTTTGGATTAATCAGCGCGGCTTTGGGCCATTCCCGAACCAGAATCAAACTGCGGATCTCTTTGCGATCACGGCGATTGTACTGCTTGCATGCGGGCAGGATGATCTTCGTCGTGGAAGAAGGCACTGGCCTCTCTGGATTGTTGTGCTCGGCGTTCTTATCGCGGCCCTTATAGTGAACTTGTCGCGCGCCGGCCTCGTTATTCTTGTGGGCGGGAGCGCGCTCTGGATTGCTATGACTGCGCTTCGGGAGCGCTCTCCTGCGCGGATTGCACTCGGGTTTTCTTTCCTGCTACTCTTGCTCGGCGCAATCTTGCTTCTTGGCGGCGATACTTTGGAACGATTTCACCTTCGGGGGCTCGAGGGCATGGGAATTTCATCTGATTTTCGATGGCTTATTTTTCAGGACACCTTTCAACTGATTCGCGCATCACCCTGGTGCGGAATCGGCCTTGGAAATTTTGATGCCGTGTTCGCCATTTTTCGCGCTGCTTCGGGCGGCAACACCCGCGCTCTGCATCCGGAAAGCGATTGGCTCTGGTTGTGGGCCGAGCTGGGGTGGCCGGCAGTTGCGTTGATCATTATTGGTGCGGCACTTGTCGCCCGCCGAGCCCTGCCTTTGCAAGAGGGAACAAATCAGCGCTTCCGTCTCGCCGCGCTGATCGGCGCTATCCTTTTCGCGCTGCACGGCGTTGTTGATGTTTCCGGACATCGGGTTGGGACTGCCTTTTCCGGCATCTTTTTGTTAGGGCTCTCCCTGCACCGCCCATTGAGAGTCAAGCCAAGTCAGTGGATCGCGAGCTTTTCACGCCTGATCGGTCTCCTCCTGTTGATCAGCGGCGTGTCCTGGGCTGTCGCCGCCCGGATCAAAATGCCGTTTCCCGGATCTGTCGGAGTTACAAACGCCAAGGAATTATCGGCAGATGCAAACCGCGGCCGCAATTTCGCGGAAACAATTTCACTGACGACGCACGCGTTATTATGGGCGCCGCTCGATTGGCAGCTTTATTTTTTGCGTGCCATCGCGGAAGTCGCGGAAAAGCAACCCGACACTGCGCTCGATGATTTTCGCCGCGCACGTTTTCTCGAACCGAACGGCTTCGAACTTCCATTGGCTGAAGGCAACGCCTGGCTGCCGTCTCAGCCAATACTTGCCGTGACCGCATGGCGAGAGGCATTGCACAGAGCTGGCCCACGGCGCGCGGAAATTTTCTCCATCATGCTGACGAACGCCTCGAACCGAAACCCGGAGGTTAGCCGGATCATGGAGGAAATAGGACTCTCTCAGCACGACTTGATCTTGCCGTATCTCAATCGAGTTTCTGGCGCCGCTTTCACCCGCGGAGTCGAAAAACTTTTAAGAATCGACCCGGATTTAAAGACATTCACCGCCGCGGAAAAACTGGCTTTCTTCGCGCTATGGTCAGAGCGCGGCGATCTTGAGGAACTTTGGAGGCAAACCAAAGAGCATCCAAGCTGGATCCCGGATGCGTGGTTAGGCCTGGCGAAGTACTACGCAGCTCAAAACGATTTTCGCGCGGCCTATGAATTGACTCAGCGCTACGGCGAAGCTGTTGCGTTGCCGCGTGCTGCGGATTCATCGCTCGAAGAATTGCAAAACCGCTTTTACTCCGCTCCCGACAATTACGCGATCGGTTACGCCCTCTATCGCGTGCAGATTCAGCGGGGCCGAACGGACGACGCGCTGCTGACCGCGCGCCATTTTAGCGAACGTCCGAATTCGCCTGCCTATTTCCGTTTGTTGGAAGCGCAGTGTTGGGCGGCCAAGGAAAACTGGGAACGCGCCTGGTCGGCCTGGCAATCATTTCAAGCCGCAAAAGGAAAGTAATCCGTTTCCGAGTCAACCCGCGCTTTTGCTGCATGTCTGCGTTGTTTTGATCGGCAATCAATCCGCGATCGCCGCTTGCGCCGCAGCCAATCGAGCAATCGGAATCCGGAAAGGGCTGCAGCTCACGTAATCCAGACCGAGCCGGTGACAGAACTTAACACTGGTCGGTTCGCCACCGTGCTCGCCGCAAATTCCGAGCTTGATGTCCGGGCGGGTTTTGCGCCCGAGGTCGCGCGTAATTTCCATTAAACGGCCAACGCCTTTTTGATCGATCGAAGCAAATGGATTTGAATCGACAATATCGAGCTCTGCGTAAGCGGGCAGGAAACTGCCGGAATCGTCGCGGCTCATTCCGAGCGTCGTTTGCGTAAGATCATTGGTGCCGAAACTAAAAAACTGCGCATCACGCGCGATCTCATCCGCGATTAACGCAGCACGCGGAATTTCGATCATCGTCCCGACGAGATAATTAAATTTCGTCTTTTTTCCCTTTGCGACCTCGTCTGCCACGCGATGAACGATCTTGATCTGGTGTTTGAGTTCCCGTGGAAATCCGACGAGCGGGATCATGATCTCCGGACGGACCTTGGTTCCTTTGCGTTGTACTTCGGCCGCCGCTTCAAACACGGCGCGAGCCTGCATTCCGGAAATCTCGGGATAAACAATGCCCAGTCGGCAGCCGCGATGGCCCAGCATCGGATTAAATTCGTGCAGCTCGTGCACACGACGCGAAATTTGATCGACCGGCACTCCCAGTTTGTTCGCCAGTTCGTTTTGCTGAGCGTGATCGTTAGGCAAAAATTCGTGCAGCGGCGGATCGAGAAAACGAATTGTCGCCGGCGCGCCTTTCAACGCCGTAAAGATGCCGATGAAATCTGCACGTTGATACGGCAGCAACTTGGCCAGCGCTCGCTCTCTTTCTTCCTTCGTCCCGGCGAGAATCATCTCCCGCATGGCATCGATCCGATCGCCTTCGAAAAACATGTGCTCCGTTCGGCAAAGCCCGACGCCTTCTGCGCCGAACGCGACCGCGTTGGCGACTTGCTCCGGCGTGTCCGCGTTTGTGCGCACCCCGAGAGTCCGGAACTCATCCGCCCAGCTCATCAATTTTGAGTACTCTTGATAGGTCGCGCTTTTTTTCGCGCCGAGCGATCGATCAACCAGTACTTGAACAATCTCCGACGGCGCCGTCGTCACTTCACCGGCAAAAACTTCGCCCGCGCTGCCATCGATCGAAATGTAATCTCCCTGCTTCAACGTTGTTCCGTTCGCGTTGAGGGTGCGCTTTTGGTAATCGATTTGAACACCGCTCGCACCGCACACGCACACCTTGCCCATTTGACGCGCCACCAAAGCGGCATGCGATGAAACGCCGCCTCGCGAAGTGAGAATGCCCTCCGCCGCAATCATGCCGCGCAAGTCTTCCGGCGAAGTTTCGATCCGCGCGAGGACCACCTTTTCGCCTTTTTCGGAACGTGCCACGGCTTCTTCCGCGCTGAAGACGACATGCCCGCAGGCCGCGCCCGGTCCGGCCGCCAAACCCGTGCCGATCTTTTTTGCGCTGCTCGCCGATTGTCGATCAAAGATCGGCGCAAGCAGATGCGCGAGTGAATCCGCCGGAATGCGCCGGACCGCTTCTTTTTTCGTAATTAATTTTTCCTCGACCATATCGACCGCGATGCGGACGGCGGCGTGACCGGTGCGCTTGCCGTTGCGCGTTTGCAAAATGTAAAGACGATTGTCTTCGACCGTGAACTCGAGGTCCTGCATGTCTTTGAAATGCCGCTCGAGGAGTGCGCGCACTTTCATGAGCGATTTGTGCGCGGCCGGCATTTCCTTCGCCAGATCGACAATCGGATGCGGCGTGCGCACACCGGCCACTACGTCTTCACCTTGCGCGTTGATCAGATATTCGCCGTAAAAAACTTTTTCGCCGCTCGCTGGATCGCGGGTGAAAGCGACCCCGGTGGCGCTCGTTTCTCCCATGTTGCCGAAGACCATCGTCTGTACGTTGACCGCCGTTCCCCACTCGCGCGGGATGCCATATTTGCGGCGATAAACGATCGCCCGGTCGTTCATCCATGAACCAAAGACGGCGCCGATCGCGCCCCAAAGCTGTTCCTTTGCATCTTGGGGAAAGGACTTCCCGGTGCGCTCTTTGATGAGCGCTTTGAAACGCTGCACCATCGCTTTCAGGTCGGCCACAGTTAATCGCACATCTGGAAAATCGTGCTTGCCGTAACGCTGATCTTTCAAATGCTCGATCACGGTCTCAAACGGTTCGTCATCTTCACCCGCCCGCTTCTGCACGCCCATCACCACGTCTCCGTACATTTGGAGAAGACGACGATATGAATCCCAGGCAAAGCGATCGTTCCTCGTTTTCCTGGCCACTAGCTCAACGACTTCGTCGTTCATGCCGAGATTGAGGATGGTGTCCATCATTCCCGGCATGGAATCGCGCGCACCCGAGCGAACGGAGACGAGCAGCGGTCGCTCCTTGTCACCAAGTTTCTTGTCGACCGACTTCTCGATTTTCGCGAGGGCCGCCGTCACTTGGACTTCCAACTGCGGTGGATAGGTTCGCTTGTGTTCGTAAAAATAAGTGCAGACTTCCGTCGTGATGGTAAACCCGGGCGGGACCGGCAAACCAATTCGCGTCATCTCGGCGAGGTTCGCGCCCTTGCCACCGAGCAAAGGTTTCATCTTTCCGGCGCCGTCGGCATGTCCCTCGCCAAAATAATAAACATAACGCGGCGTCTTCGTTTTTTGCGGGGAAGCGGACCGAGGTTTCGATGTCGATCTTTGCTTCCCCTTTGCCGCTCGGCGCAACCTGCGCCTGAACGATTTCGTTTTTTTTGACATGCGAAAAATTTATCGGCTCGCCGAACGCGCCAAACTAGTTCCCGGCGTTTAAGTGTCAACGCGCTGTGGTGGCAGGCGTGTCGCCGCCGGATGCAGGAGCATTACAGCCGCCCGGCTGCCTCTACCGAAGCTCGAAATCTGTGATCGTGCGCTCAGGCCGGCGCTCGCTCGCCGTTTTCGATCACTTCCCCGATTGCCGCTGTGAGTTCATCCACGCCCGTGCTTGGCACGATAATGGTGTTGCGACGCCCGTGCGCCTCCTCGGTGATCCGCAAGAATTTGCCCCGTTCATTCTGTCGGAATTCCACGTGAAAATGCTTGCGTTCGATCTGTAGCTCTTTCGCCTCGATGATATTATCCATTTCGGAAACGGCGGAGTTTACGCTGCTCCGATTCAATAAGGGAAGAAGATTTTGCACAAAAAACTACGACAATTTTGCAGTTTCAACCGTAGTTCACGTTAAAAGTTATCGCTTTTTCTGGCTCGGCTTTTTCATCGTTGCTCGATCGACCAGCGCAAAGTCGATCTGCCGCTTGAACGCATCGACTCGGGCGACGAAAACGCGAACCTGATCGCCCACCGCGAATCGCTTTCGTGACCGGCGGCCGAGCAAGCGCCGGTGCGCAGGATCGAACAGATAAAAATCATCGGTCAGCGCGGAGACGTGAATAAGGCCGGTCACAAGCACATCCGGCAACTCCACCACCAGCCCGTAATTGCGGACATCGACAATCGCCGCGCGAAACACCTGTGGATCACGCAGATCGAGTTGACGCTGAAAAAACTGCAGCTTTTTCATCCGGACGGCCTCGATTTCGGCTTCGGCCGCCGTGCGCTCTGTTTCCGAAATATGGTCGGCAATTGATGAGATCTGGTTAATGTCGAGTCGCGACCGCGACCGCAAATTACGCCCGGCCAGTGTGCGATGCACTACAAGGTCCGCATAGCGGCGAATTGGGCTGGTGAAGTGCAGATAATTCGCTTTCGCCAGCCCGTAATGTCCGAGCGGCTGTGGCGCATAACGCGCGCGTTTCAAACTTTTGAGCAAGCCGATTTTGAGCGCCTGCTCTTCCGGCTTGCCGCGAATCGACGCGAGAAAGCGCTGAATCTCGGCGCGATGAGAAAGATCGCCCACTCTGTAATTAAAGCTGAGCACGAACTCGCGATACTCCGCCAATTTTTCCGGATCGGGATTTTCATGAACGCGATAAATGGTTGGAATTGCGCGATGCCTCAGCTCGCGCGCCACCGCTTCGTTTGCCGCCAGCATGAATTCCTCAATGAGCTGATGCGACTCATCATTCTCCACTCGCTCGAGTTTCACCGGCGCGCCCGTTGCATCGACATGAACTTTTACTTCGGGAAAATCGAGATCGAGTGAGCCATGTTCGAACCGCTTCCGCCGCAGGAGCGATGCGAGCGTCCAGGCGGTGTGCAATCGCTTGCTCAGTTCGTCGTCAGGCTTCGATTGAAGAATCGCGTAAGCTTGTTTGTAAGTCAGTCGCTGTGCGCTGCGAATCACGGTTTTCGCAAAGCGCGCGCTTTTTGCACGACCGTTTTTGTCAAACTGAATGAAAACCGAATGGGTGAGACGGTCGACCCCCGGCCTCAGGCTGCAAACGCCGTTGCTCAATCGCTCCGGCAACATCGGAATGACCCGGTCGGGCAGATAAACGCTGTTGCCGCGCCGGCGCGCTTCGCCATCCAGCGCGCTCTCCGGTTCGACGTACGAAGCTACATCGGCAATGTGCACGCTCAGTTGCCAATCTTCATTGTCGATCTTCTCGACATGAATGGCGTCGTCAAAATCGCGCGCATCATCCGGATCGATCGTGACGATGAATTTTCCTCGCAAATCTTCGCGGCCTTCCATCATTCGCCGCTCGACCGTTTCCGGAATTTCACCGGCCTCATTGACAACGCTTTTTGGGAACTCAGTCGGAAGCCCGCATTTTCGAATGATCGACAACATGTCGATGCCGGACGCAGCGGCGGGTCCGAGCACTTCGATGATCTCACCTTCCGGATTGACGTGACGCGATTCCCACGACTCGAGCCGGACGACTACTTTGTCGCCCACCGTAGCGGCGGTCTGTGGTCGATCTTGTGCGGGCCGCACATAAACGTCGTGGACGAGCCGCGGATCATCCGGGACGACGTAATAAAAATTGCGCGAATGCTGCAGCGTTCCGACAACCGTATTGCGCGCACGTTCCAGAATTCGAATCACGCGGCCCTCGCTTCGTCCTTGTCGATCTTTCGGGCGCCTCGGAACCGCATCGCGCGTGATTCGCGCGACCACGCGATCGCCGTGCATGGCTGTGCCGGTGTTCTCCGCTGCGATAAAAATATCGGCCTGGCCTGGAGTTTCCGTTGTCAGAAATCCGTAGCCGGCCTGGTGGATCGACAATTTACCGGTCACCAAATCGGCCTCAGCCGGCAGGACGTAGCGATTTTTTCGGATGCGCGCGATCTCGCCCAAGCGTTCGAGCTCGCGCAGCACTTTTCGCAGCGCGGCGCGTTCGCTGCTTTCCAGCCCGAGTTTGCGCGCGATCTCGATCTTATCGAGTGGCCCGTAATCTTTCCGCGCTAGGAGCACGAGAATCTTTTCTCGAATTTTGCGTCCGTTTTGAGGCATACAAGCGAAAGCTTATTGTTAGGCGACTGTCGATCTAACGAGATTTCAACTGGAGCTCGAAACAAATGCAAAAAACGATTGTAGCCGTTACATCTGCGATTGTCTTGGCGGCAATTGTTTCATTGGCAGCAGGAGGTGCGAAAATGAAAATCACGAGTTCAGCTTTTCAAGAAGGCGGCGACATTCCGTCGAAATTCAGCCGCGACGGGCAAGACATTAATCCGGCGCTTCGGATCGAGGGAACGCCGTCGAATGCGAAAACCCTGCTCCTAATCATGGATGATCCCGATGCGCCGGTAGGTCTGTTTACGCATTGGCTGGTTTGGAACATTGATTCGAAGACAACCGAAATTGCGGAGAAGAGCGTGCCAAAAGGCGCAGTGCAGGGCACGAACGATTATCCAACGCTCGGTTATGGCGGACCGCAGCCGCCCTCCGGCACGCATCGCTATTACTTCAAGATCTTTGCGCTCGACCAGACGCTGGATTTGAAAGCGGGCGCAAAACGCGCGGAAGTTGATGCAGCGATGCGCGGGCATGTGATTGCGCAAGGCGAGTTGATGGGACGCTACTCGCGACAGAAATAGCGATGGCGGGCGTGTCCCTCCATCGGTCTTCGAATAATCGAGCCGCGATGATAGTCTCACCTCCGTGATGGGTGAGACGCTCTGGAAAGTCGGCGGAAGCATTGTCGATCTTTCGCGTCACGGAATGATCATGGGCGTGCTCAACGTCACGCCCGATTCGTTTTCAGAGCGCGGAAAATTTTTCAACAGCGATTCAGCCGTTGCGCGCGGCGTGCAAATGGCAGCGGAAGGCGCACAAATCGTCGACGTGGGCGGCGAATCAACACGTCCCGGCGCGGAACCGGTTTCGGCCGAAGAGGAATTGCGCCGCGTAGTTCCGGTGATCGAAGAGCTGAAGGCAAAGATCGACATCGTCATTTCAATCGACACCTCCAAGAGCGAAGTGGCAAAGGCGGCATTGGGGGCTGGTGCTTCCATTATTAATGATGTGACCGGAGGACGAGGGGACGAAAAAATGCTGCCGCTCGCCGCAAAGCGAAATGCCGCCTTTATCATCATGCACATGCAAGGAAATCCGCGGACGATGCAGGTCGCGCCGCATTATGTCGATCTTGTCTCGGAAGTGACCGATTTTTTTTTACAACAACATGCCCGCGCCCTAGAGTGCGGCATTGATCCCATGGCTATCGCGTTTGATCCCGGAATGGGTTTCGGTAAAACGCTTGAGCACAATCTCGAGCTCATCGGCAAACTTGGTGCTCTCCGAGTGCAGGAACGCCCGCTCGTGGTCGGTGTTTCGCGAAAAGCATTTCTTGGCAAACTGGTCGGCTCTTCGGCCATGAGCGACCGGCTCGCGCCGACAGTCGCATTGACTTCATTGCTGCGCTCGCGCGGCGCAAACATCATTCGCGTGCATGATGTTAAAGAAAATGTCGATGCATTGCGCGTCACCGAGGCAGTGCTGCAATGATCGAAGAACTCCTCCATCTTTGGCTGAAGAGCTGGCGCAGCATCTTCGAGATCATCCTGCTGAGTGTCGTGATTTATTATGGATATCTT
>QHPX01000081.1 GCA_003219195.1 Verrucomicrobiota bacterium | reverse complement strand
ACACAGGACATTGACCATTCTCCGGCCGCAAAGGATCATGAGGACTTCGCTGCTCCGTTTCTTTCTGCTGATTGCCGCCGCTCTGGTGGCATGTGCGGCGCTCTCCGCTACTGCGCCTTCCGGGGCCAAGCTGACCTTTCGGCGCGTCTTCAAGGGAAGTTCGCCCGAATTCATCGAAATCACCGTTCGGGAAGATTCGGATACCGCCGCGTACGAAATCCGCCAGTTGGACGAGGATCCGGGCGCGCTACCTTTTCAAGTGAGCGCGGCGTGGCGCGCGAAGATGTTCGATCTGGCGGCGCAACTCAAGCATCTCCAAGGGCAGGATCTGGATGTGCATCGCAAGATCGCCAATCTCGGCGAAAAGACATTTCGGTGGGAATCCGGCACCGAAGTCCATGAGGCGAAATTCAATTACACGCTGAATTCGGCGGCGGCTCAGCTCCTGCAGATTTTTGAAGGGCTGGCGCGCCAGCAGGAGCACGTGGACTTGATTACACGCCGCATGAAGTACGACCGGCTGGGAATCAATGACGCCTTGCTGCAGTTTGAATCCGACCTTAACCGCAGCCTTATGCCGGAACCGCAGCGCGTTCTGCCTATGCTCGATCAGATCGCCGGCGATTCGCGGTTTGTCGACATCGCCCGGCAGCGCGCCCGCTCCCTCGCCGAACGCATCCGCCATCAGGGCTAGGACCGAGTACCTTCGCTAGAACCCGCCAAATGTCACGGGAGGCTTTCGATTACTTTATGCTGCCCACATGGGCTGAGGGTAAGGCGTGGCGAGGAAATCCAATATCAAGATACAAAAATATGTAGAACGATTCGAAATCTAATACTAGATGGATGCCCTTTGTGTCAGTCAGTTTATATAAATGATTCTAAATACAGACTTTATTTATGCTAGTAGCTTGGTCAATTTATTGCTCAATCTTCCCGTGCCTGAGCATTTTCTGATTGATTTTAAGAAGTTCCGATGTGTCTACCGTGGCGACCAGGTCCGGATGATGTTAGGGCCAGCGAACAAATTGCCAAAGCTGGGGGAAGTTCGCAGTATCGAAGGCCAAACCAATAAAACCTGAATTGTGAACAACTGAGGAAATGGAGGAGCAATGAGCCAGAGCAAAACGGCATGGGTGTTAGTGCTCGGAATCGTCTTCGGTATTTTGGCCGGGATGAGCTTGTTGGCGACACCGCCTGCTCATGCGCAGGTATCGGTTTCCACAGGTAGTATCTCGGGAACCGTTATGGACCCGCAGGGGGCAGCCGTTGCGAACGCAAAAGTAACGATCGCAAATAAAGACACGGGAACTAGCCAGGCGATTCTGACGATCGTGGCCGTCCAAGTGGGACAAATTACAGCGGTAAATGCGAAGCTTGAGGTCGGTACGTCGTCAACCGTGGTTGAGGTAACTGCCTCAGCCGTACAACTCAATTCTGAACAGGCGACGGTTCAAGATGTGCTCACCGCAAAGGACATTGACCAGTTACCAGTTAACGGCCGCAACTTCCTTGATCTTGCCACGCTCGAACCAGGTGTGCAAATCCAAGACGGCTCGACATTCGACCCGACGAAGAACGGCTATTCCTCGTTGTCGTTCGGGGGGCGATACGGCCGCGCGGCGCGAATCATGGTGGACGGAGTAGACATCAGCGATGAGACCGTGGGCACAACCACGCAGAACATTCCGGAAAGCGCCATTGCAGAGTTTCAGGTCGCTCAGTCCTCCCTTGATGTCTCCACAGAAGTGACTTCAACGGGTACGGTAAACGTGGTGACGAAATCGGGAACGAACCAATTCCACGGACAAGGATTCTACTACGGCCGTAGCGACCAACTTTCTGCGCGGATCGCTCCGACGCCTCTGCCCTTTGGCCGAAAGCAGTTTGGCGGAAACCTTGGCGGACCGATTTGGAAGGACAAAGTCTTCTTCTTCGGGGACGTTGAGCGTACCGATCAAAGCCTGCAAAACCCCGTCGCGCTAGGTGGCGATTTCCATTTACTGTCGGGGAGCTTCAACTCTCCATTCACCGCAAGGAACTATCTCGGTCGCTTGGACTGGAATCTCAAGCGGAACTGGACGTTATTTTACCGCTTCAGCTACGACCAGAACTCCAGTGTGCGGGGGTTCAATCCCGGCGTTTACCAGCCGTTCCAGAATGTCGACCATACCCCGACGCATGTGATTGGCACGGATTTCTCGATCGGACGATCCACCAATAGCATCCGTTTTGAGTATTTGAAGTTCCGGAATGCAATCGTGGACGGCGTGGCACTTAGTGGTGCTCTCAATCCGCTGCCCGGAATTTCTTTGAATATCACTCCGAGCGGTAGCGACTTCACTTGCCTCGCTGGCGGCGAGAGTTTCTGCTCCGGCACGAATATCCTGGCGCCCCAAGCTACGTTTCAGTCGGACAAGCAGACCAAGTATGACGGCAGCTATACCTTTGGTCGTCATACCATCCGCTACGGAGTAGGCTTTAACAAGATTCTCGGTGGCGGCTTTGCAAAGTTCTTCGGAATCGCTCCTATGGTCAGGTCCCTGGTTAACTCTACGGATGAGGCTTTTGCTAGTACAAATCCATTTGGTCCCGGAGGAGCGAGTAATCCGGGAAACTGGCCCATCGACACGATCCTCATGGGCAACGGCCAAGGTTTCTTCACGGAAGCTCCCGGGTTCGGTCTGCCTGCCGGAGGACAGTTTGACAACCGCTTCGAATGGTACGTTGGTGATCAGTGGAAGGTGAAGACCAACCTTTCCGTGAGCATTGGCGTCCACTATGGACGTGATACGGGCCGGACGGACAGCGACCTCCCCAGCGTGGCTGCCCTCGCAGCGTTCGACAACCAGTTTTTCAAGGGACTAGAAAGGCGAGTGAATCAGCCGAACGAGAATTTTTCTCCGCAACTTGGTATCGCCTGGGATCCCTTTAAGACCGGAAAGACCGTAATTCGTGTGGGTGGCGGCCTTTACTACGATGACGCCATCTTCAACAACGTTCTGTTCGACCGCCCAGGGCGCCTAACGACAGGATTGTTCGCGGCTCAGGCGGCGCCGTGCTTCGGCGGCAGCGCGACCGGACCTGTTCCCGGCGTAAACAACGGCAACCCCGTTGCGTACTGCGGTGAGGCCGTCGGGACTGCGGCTGCTCAGATCGTTGCTGACCAGAAGGCATATCAGGCTGCGATTGTAGCAGGCGGCGCGGGGGCCAACCCCAACTTCATCGGGACAACGGAACATGCGAACAACCTCAATGGCATCCAGATGTTCTCTCCCGACTACCGCTCTCCCCGTTCCCTCCAGATGAACGTCGGCATCCAGCGGCAGCTCGCGAAAGGTACCGTCCTGAGCGTGGACTACGTTCGCAACGTGAACACACATAGTCCTCTCGGTTTGGATACGAACAAGGTTGGGGACGCGAGGTTCCTGAACACGGCCAACGCGCTGGCTGCGATCTCGGCCACCAATAACGCAAAGGGCTGCGGAACTGGAACAGGTACAGCTTCCATCAACTGTGCAATCTTAGCCGGCGCAACGATCGCAGACTACGCGGGCAACGGCCTTGATTCCGGGTTCGATGCAACGGCCGGCGCGCCGTGCGGTTTCTGTGCGTTCCCCGGTATCAATCCGAGCTTGGGGCAGAACGAGATGTTGTTCCCGATTGGGCGAGCCGCGTACCAAGGATTACTTACCTCGCTGAAATCCAACCTCGATCACCCACTTCCCGGTGTGCGACGGCTTTACCTGATCACCTCCTACACGCTGTCCCGCTACAAAGCTACGGCTTTGGATACGGATTTCGTGAACAACGCGCTCGACTTCAATAACCCGCTCAAGTTCTATGGACCAAATGGGCTGGATCGAACGCACCAGTTCGCAACGGGTGCAGTGATCGACTTCCCTTGGGCCACCCGAGTTGGCCTGACGACGCATTGGTCGACTGCGGCTCCCGTCACTCTGACCCTGCCGCAGTCTGGGGCACCAGGTGAAATCTTCCTCACAGACATCACGGGCGACGGCACAATTGGCGACGTTGCTCCCGGCACGAATGTCGGGGCTTTCGGGCGCAACATTACCGCATCCAGCATGAACAATTACATCAGTACGTATAACAGCAAATTCGCGGGGCAATTGACGCCCGCAGGTCAGGCGCTAGTCTCTGCCAGCCTCTTCACGCAGGCGCAATTGGTGGCGCTCGGTGCGGTTACACCAACGCTTGCAGCGGCACCGACCGGACAGGTTGGCAACGCGCCGGTCTTCACATTCGATGCCCATGTTTCATGGCAACTGAGGCTAAACAAACTGTTCCACGCGCTTCCTGAGGCCGTCGTACTCGAGCCTCAGGTAGCTTTATTCAACGTGTTCAATTTCCAGAACTGGTACCCGGCTGGGAACCAGATCAGCGGCGTGCTGAACGGTGCTCCAGGTAGCGTGAACGGTACCACGAGACACGATCAGCCGGGCTGCAACCCCACGACGGCACCCCAGCTATGCACCGGCCGCACCAGCCTGGTCACGCCAGGATCTTCATCAGGTGTGAACTGGTATGCTGTTCCGCGCCAAGCGGAATTCGGCGTAAAACTAACGTTCTGACAAGAAACTTCTGGCTAGGACGGCGGGAAGTACGAACCTTCCCGCCGTTTTCTTTTTGGATTTCGACGATCCAAGAACGATTCCAGCCATCCGGGTGCATGATTTTCTTCACGCCAGAATTTTCCGCGGGAGGTGCTCATGCGGAAGGCCATTTTTTTACTCTTCATCACCGTTTTCTGCTATGTGGCAGACGTTGCTATTCATCCGCAAGGGAGGCCCATACCCCCAGGTGTCCGAGAGGCTGATAAACAGTCGAATGCGCCATTGGAACCACCGGCCTTGCCGAAGCGGAGAGTGGCGAACCCTGCGCAACTAAAGTCCGAGGCCAGCGAGCTCGCCGAACTGTCGGCAGCGATCCCTGCGGAGATTGAGAAGGTGAATCTAGGACAGATACCGAAGGATTTAAGCGACCATCTAAAGCGTATCGAGAAGCTTGCCAAGCACCTGCGGTCCGAAATTATGCGTTAGGGTTATTTCCCAACACCACAACAATTGGATCGCTCGAGAGCTGAAATACCGGGACCTGTTCACGCGTATGTTAGGATAAGGTGCATTTGTGTCCCCAGGCTCTATGCCGCGTCCGACCACCATGAATTTGTCCGAGGCTGTGGCGATCTCCGCCTCCAGTCTCTGGGCACACAAGTTGCGCAGTGTCCTGACGCTGGTCGGCGTGGTTATCGGTGTCGCCGCGGTCATTGCCGTAGTCAGCCTCATCAACGGCGCAAACCAATACGTCGCCACGCGCGTCTTCCGCCTGGGCGCCGACGTCTTCGGGCTTTCCAAGCAGCCTTCCATCATCACCAACGTGGACGACTGGCTCGAATTCCAAAAACGCAAGCGCCTTACTTACGACGACTTCGAGGCTGTGCGCGACCTCTGCAAGTCTTGCAAGGAGATCGGCGCCTCGCTCGGCGGCCGCGTGGAGGTCAAGAGCGGCCTGAATTCGCTGAAAGATACCAACCTGCGCGCCTGGACACCACAGATGCCCGAATTGTACGACGTGGATCTCATCGCGGGCCGCCACATCACCGATTCCGATTTGAATAGCGCCGCGCCGGTCTGCGTGATTGGCATGGACATCGTGGAAAACCTCATGCCCGGCCTGGATCCCGTTGGCAAAGAGGTTCGCTGGAACAACATCCCCTGCGAAGTGATCGGCGTCGGAAAAAAGGAAGGTTCTTCCCTGGGAACTTCGCTCGACAACTGGATCATCCTGCCGCTCAGCACTTACAACAAGGAATACGGCAATCAGCAGACTTCCTTGCGCATCACCGCCCGCGCCGGCTCGGCTGCGAACATTCAGCTCACCGTTGACGAAGTACGCCAAATCATGCGCGGCCGTCATCACTTGTCCTACGAAACGAAGGACGATTTCGCAATCGAGACCAGCGATTCCTTTCTCTCGTTGTGGAAGAACATCAGCGGCTCGTTCTTTGTGGTGACCATCGCCATCGCCTCCATCTCGCTGCTTGTCGGCGGAATCGTCATCATGAACATCATGCTCGTGTCCGTCACGGAAAGAACCCGCGAAATCGGTGTACGCAAAGCGCTGGGCGCTCGCAGCGGGGACATCCTTCGGCAGTTTCTCATCGAGTCCTCGACCATTTCCGTGATTGGCGGAGCCCTCGGCGTCATCTTCGGCGTGCTGGCGGCCAAGCTCGTCTCGTGGGTCTCGCCGCTCCCGAGCGCCGTGCAACTTTGGTCGGTGATGGGCGGGCTGGCAGTCGCACTCAGCGTGGGATTA
>QHPX01000080.1 GCA_003219195.1 Verrucomicrobiota bacterium | reverse complement strand
TGGACGACTAAAGGTGGCCTTAATCGCCCGTGCGCTGGAGCGTGGCCCATTTCGTGATTTCCGTTTTGAAGAATTGTTACGCGAGCATGTTCGGCTGGCGGTGCCGCCGAACCATCCATTTGCACGACGTCGTTCCGTCTCGCTGGCCGATGCGGCACAAGAACCGTTTGTAGGATTAACGCGCGAAGACTTTTCGGATTATCACAGGTATCTCGCTAGCCTGTTCGCTTCGGTAAAAAACAAGCCGCGAGTGATAGAGGAGCATGATGGCATGACCAGCGTTGTCTCCGCCGTCGAAGCCGGCACAGGTGTGGCCGTTGCGGTGGACGCGCTTGGTTACGCTTTCGGTAATCGGGTGAAGTTAGTGCGACTCACTCCCGAGCCAAAGCCCATCTCCTTCGGCATTGCCGCGCCCAAAGGAAAGCTGAGCCCGGCTGCCGAAAAATTCTGGCAATGCGCGAAGGAAGTGGTGTCGCATTCAAAATCTCGAGGCCGCAAGGCTTAACTCTGACACGTCAGTGAAAATCGTGCGACTCGCTGCCGACAAGATTCTCGTGCGCCAATGGTTTGATTT
Source organism: Verrucomicrobiota bacterium (assembly GCA_003219195.1). Taxonomy (GTDB): domain Bacteria; phylum Verrucomicrobiota; class Verrucomicrobiia; order Chthoniobacterales; family UBA10450; genus UBA10450. Next base: position 8,688 of record QHPX01000080.1, on the reverse strand, counting down.
CGCGCGTCTTGATCAGCACCACGTTGTCTGAGTTTTGCACCTCGCCTTCGATCACAAGAAAATCTTCTTCGGTGATCAGAAGCCGAAACCGCTCGAACAGATCTGGATCGACAATCGCGTTCGAAACGCCGGTCTCATCTTCCAGACTCACGAAGGCAAATCCTTTCGCCGTTCCTGGTCGTTGACGGCAGATTACGTTTCCAGCGATTTTAATGGTTGAGCCGTGCTTCGCGTTCGGAAGATCGCTCGCGCGCCAGATGTTCGGCAATTTTTCTCGCAAAAGCTTCATCGGATGCGGCCCAGTCGTTAAATTCATCGTTTCGTAATCGGCTTTCACCCGCTCCGGCAGCGTCATTGGCGCAAGCGGTGATTCGCTCTGGGGAGCGCAGGCCGCTGGCCTGCCGTTTGCGGCGGCTCGCCACAAACATCTTTCGGCCGGCGAGCCGCCGGACGATGCAGGCGGTCCGCCTGCGCTCCCCAACAAATCATCATGCAGCGTCTTCTCCACTTCCCACATCGCCGCGCGCCGATGTTCTGCAAAACAATTGAGCGCGCCGAGCTCAGCCAGCGTGCGCAGTTCTTCTTTTGAAAGCCGCACCCGCCGTTTGAAATCATCCAGCGAATCGAATTGTCGATCTTGCCGTTGCCTGACGAGTTCTTCGGCATGCTCCTGGCGCATGCCGTTCACCACACAAAACCCCAGGCGAAATGTATCATCGGAAACAACCGCGCAACGCCATATCGATTTTTGCACGCAGACCGCTTGAATTTTCAGTCCATGCCGGCGCGCATCTTTCACAATCGTCGCCGGCGCATAAAAACCCATCGGCTGATTATTGAGCAGGCTCGCATAAAATTCCGGCGCGCGATGCACTTTTAAGTAAGCGCTGCCGTAGGCGAGGATCGCGAAACTAATCGCGTGCGATTCTGGGAATCCGTAAAGGGCAAATGACGAAATCGACTGGATGATCTTGTCGATCTTGTCCGGCGGAATATTTTTTCGCTCCATCGCCGCGCGCAGTTTCACGCTTACTTTTTGCATTCGTTCCTCGGAACGATGAAAACTGAGCGCACGCCGCAGCTCTTCCGCTTCGTTGCCGGAAAAATCGGCCATGATCATGGCGATCTTGAGCATTTGCTCCTGAAACAACGGGACGCCGAGCGTGCGGCCGAGCACCGGTTCGAGCCGCGGATCGAAATATGTGACTGGCTCGCGACCGGCGCGCCGCGCCAGATACGGATGCACCATATCGCCTTGAATCGGTCCCGGCCGAATGATCGCGACTTCGATCACAACATCGTAAAAACATTTTGGTTTCATCCGCGGCAGCGTCGCCATTTGCGCCCGGCTCTCGATTTGAAACACACCGATGGTGTCGGCTTTCTGCATGATTGCGAAGGTGGCGGCGTCATCTTTCGGAATATGGGCCAGATCGAGAGGTCGCCCGCGTTCTCGGCACAATTCAAAGGCGTCCTGCATAACCGACATCATGCCGAGCCCAAGCAAATCTACTTTCACAATGCCGAGATCTTCGCAATCGTCCTTGTCCCATTGCGCCACGGCGCGGCCCGGCATCGACGCATTTTCCAGTGGCACAAACGAACTCAATTTGTTCTGGCAGATGATCATGCCGCCGGAATGCTGGCCGAGATGGCGCGGCAATCCGTAGATCGCCTGGTACAAATTGATGAACGCCGGCATGCGCGGGTGTTCTTTGGGCAACCCGGCCTGCTCGATTTGCGATTGCAGATCGAGCGTGTGCGGAAAATCGCCGTTGGCAAAGAGATGCGAAAAACGATCGAGAATGCTCGGCGAAAAATTTAAGGCTTTGCCGATCTCACGCGCGGCGCTGCGGCCGCGATAAGTGATCACATTCGCGGTCATGGCCGCGCCATGTTTGCCATAACGCCGATAAATTTCCTGGATGACGCTCTCGCGACGATCGCCGCTGGGAAGATCGAGATCGATATCGGGCCACCCTTTGCGGTTCTCATTGAGGAACCGTTCGAAAACCAAATTGTTACTGACGGGATCGACCGGCGTGATGCCGAGACAATAACAAACGGCACTGTTCGCGGCGCTGCCCCGCCCTTGCACCATGATGTTGTGCTCGCGGCAGAAATTAACAATGTCCCAGACAATCAAAAAATATCCGGGAAAACCAAGTTTCTGGATCAGGTTCAGTTCTTCTTCGAGCTGGCGTTTCACTCGACTGCTGATCGCGGCATAACGCTGCTGCGCGCCAAACCAAACAATCGTGCGCAAAAATGAATCCATCGAATGACCGTCCGGTACCGGAAAATCCGGAAATTCGTAGCCGAGATTTTTCAATGAAAAGGTGAGCCGCTCGGCTAGGCGCGCGGTGTTTTCAATCGCTTCCGGCAGATCGCGAAAGAGCTCACGCATTTCGCAATCGCTCTTCAAATGGCGCTCGGCGTTTTGCGTGAGTATTTTGCCGGCAGCATCGAGATGTGTGTGTTCGCGGATGCAAGTGAAGACGTCGAGAACTTCCCGACCGTACGGCTTGGCATACTGCACGCCATTCGTGGCCAGGATCGACAATCGATAATGCGCGGCAAGATCGACAAGTTGCCGGTTGATGCATTCCTCGCCGCGAAGAAAATGTCGCTGAAGTTCGACGAGTTTGCGGCGAGCCGCCGCAAACCGCAGGCCAGCGGCCTGCGCTCCCCAATCCAAAGAGCGCGACTAACCCCTCAGCGAACTGCGGCAGCTCACTCCATCGCACTGCGCATTTCCCTTTTTCACTCCGCAAATGTGACTGGGTCAGCAGTTCGCAAAGATTTTTGTAACCGGTGCGGTTCTCGACCAGCACCGGCAGAATCGAGCCGTCTTCCATCGACAATTCACAACCAACAATCGGCCGCACATTTTGTTCTCGCGCGGCGACGGAAAATCGCTGCACACCATAAACACCGTTACGATCGAGCAAAGCCATCGCCGGCATCTCCAGCTCGGCCGCGGTCTCCGCTAGTTGCTCGGGAAACGAAGCGCCGCGCAGAAAACTGAAAGCGCTGTTCGCCTGCAATTCGACGTAAGACATGTGTTTCGTTAAAGCGTTGAATGTTAAATCGTTAAAGCGTTAAAGCGGACCTCAATCATAAACTCCATCGACCTCCCATTGCTCTTCGCTTTGGTGACAACGCACCACAACGCCGTCCTCCAGTTGCAGGTCCCACTCGGCGCGCTTCCACGATTTTTCGTCCCACCAATTGCCGGAAGCGAAATAAGGCCCGCGTTGATCTGCAATTTTGCCGCTGAGGTTTGCGCTTCGAAGATGCGCCGGAATATTTTCGGAAAGGAAACCCGACGCCGATTCGGTAGGTCGAAACCTTCGTAGCGCAACGCCTAGCGCGTCCTTCCTGTCTTCTGTAGAGGCAGCTGTGTCGGCTGCGAACCTCATCGAAACCTCCCAGGCAAACGGCTCCATCCGAAATGCATCCGGCCGATGCGTTTCTTCCAAAACGGGGGTGCCGACCCGGTCGCTGCCGAGCAAACCGGTCAAGCGCGCGAGCGTTTCCGATAATTGATTTGGATCGCGCAGTGCCGTTTCGAACCCCGAAAGCATTCGGGGCTGCGAGACAGGTTTGATCGGCCGATCGACATCGTTAGTCGGCTGCGGAATTTTGAAAACGCGTTCGTAATGCTGTTTGTTGGCGAAAGTGATCAGCAGCGTTAGTTCTCGCGCGACGAGATAAATCGCGCTCAGCCGCACCGCGAGCTGCTGCAAAAAGTGGCGCAGCATAAATAGGAGCGGCTCGGCTGTTTCAATTTCATTTTCAAATTCGAAACTTTCGGCAAACGATTCCGGCGGCTGGACCAGCTTGAGAAGTCGCGTCGTTTTTCCGTTGGCACATTCCCAAAGACGAACCGCTTCCGACCCGAGCCGGGCACCGAGATCCTCTCGATTGAGCGCCACAAATTGCCCGAGAGTGTGAATGCCCCACTTGTGCAAGATCTCCAAAATTTGCCGAATCTCAGATTGTCGATCTTTCGGCAAAGCAGAGCGCTGCATGCGCTCAAATTTATACTTAAAGAATGGATATGTTCAAGTGAACATTTAAGGTCTGACTTTGCAGGTTACTATCCAATAGTTTACTCTCGCGCTGCTCTTGAGCAAACAATCCCGTTTGATGAATCGAAACGGAAGCTCTAACGAAACGCTCGCCGCCGTCAGCCACTACGGTACGACCGTGAGCGTTAGATCATTGCCGTCGCCACCTTCGTAGCTGGCTTGGAAGGTGTTGCTGCCGACGGTAAACGTTGAGCCGTCGGCCAGATTGCTGAAGGTGCCCGCGATTTGGGTTGCCGCAGTGTTGCTGATCGCGGTGAACACTGTGCCCGGCGTCAGTGTCTTGTTCGCAACCGCCACAAAGCTAAACTGCGCGCCGCTGTCGATCGTCACGCCATTGGCCACCACCTGATCGGCTTTGGCTCTCTTGGTGTTGAGCTTGTAAGTGTAGGGTGCCGTCGGCTTTGAAAGTGAGCAGGCTTTGAATGGTGAGCTTGGCCGGTTGGCCCGCTCCGACGCTCGGAGCAAGGAATGCTCCCGCGCCGCTCCCGGTCCCGGCAGTCACCGCACCGGCAATGATGCCTTTGCCGCCAAGCGTGCCAGCATTGACTTTGATCTCTCCAGTTCCTGTGGCCGACCCGGTTCTGTTGGCGACCTTCAACGCTCCCGCGCTCACGGTCGTAGCGCCGCTATACGTGTTGGCCCCGCTCAGCGTAGCGTGCCGGTGCCCAGCTTGCTGAGCGAGCCGCTATCCTGGATCGCTCCGGAAAAGGTCGTGCTCAAGTTATTGGCCCCGATATTCAGCTTGCGATTGCCGAGAAAGACCTGACCATCTCCTTCGAGTGAACCAATCGTTATCGCCGAAATAGCGAGAGCACTGATATCCAAGTTTCCATTGCCAAAGACTTCTATACTGGCCGTTCCGCCAGCGCCTTTATCCTGAAATTCGATCGCGCCGCCGCCCCCGCCGTTGGATCCACCTTCGGCAATCATAGTGGCATCACCGGCGTCGGAGTTACCCAGCAATAGCGTTATCCCACCCTCCCCTCCGCCGACGGTTGCGCCTTCTGCAGTAATGACGGAATCGGCCCCACTCCCATCCCAAAAGAGCGTCCTTCCGCCCAGCGCGCCGTCCGCGGTCCCAGCCCTATTGGTGATCGTGGCGGTGGCTGCCTGGCTGGAGTTAAAGAAGTCAATCTCGCCTCCTTTTGCCCCACTGACTACTCCGCCATTATTGATCAAGGTCGCGCTGCCCGCGTCTGCCGTGGTAAATTGGGTGAAGCCAGGGTTGGCACCGTTGCCTACTGCCGCACCATGAGCGATCACGAGCGTGTTGGTTCCGGCGCTTGAATGGAAACCAAAGGCGAGACTTGTGAAGTTATCGGCTGTATCCGCCGCCAGGACGTCGAAGGTTTGTATTACTCCGGAGCCATTGTCGATTCCACCGTCCAAAATGGTGAAGTGTCGACTCGGGGGCAGGTGAAGTGATAGGCACTGGCGCCGGCATTGAAAACCATGCTAAAGATACTTGTGTCTTCGGAGATGGACACGCTCGTTAAATTGGAGACGCCAAAGGTGGCGGTGTCGAACGGCCCGTTGGGCGGCGTGGGGGAAGTCCAGTTGGCCGAATTATTCCAGTCGCCGTTCGCTGGGTTGAGAAGCCACGTGCCGCTATCGGCCCAGATAGGGGCCACTCCGCAGCAAAGAAGAAACACAGTCATCGGCGGGACGAGGAATCTGGAACTAAGCGGGCGAACTGCGCCAGCGCGATGGAGTCGTTTGCTGTCTCGAGCTTCCAGACATTGCCGGATTTTTATGATGAGTTGAGTCATGGTTACTGGCTTCTATTTGAGGTGTGAATCTAGGAAGTGGATTACGTCACCAGCCACAGTAAGTGTCGGCTGCGAACCTATTCGAGCGATCCCATCCCAAGTGTCCCAATACGAGAATGAATGTTCGTTACTATCGGGAATGGTGATGGTTGTGTAATCCTCTGCCGCCACCGATGCCGTTTGCAAAGCACAGATCATATCGACGATTTGGTGTCGCTGCGCGGAAGTGAACTCCGCAAATCTTTTTCCATAGCCAACACCTCAACTTGTGCGAACGAACCGATCGCTCGCCGTTTCCTGGCGGGAAGAGGGTGAGGCGGCTTGGCTGGAGGCACCTGACGGACTTAGCGCAACCGCATATTTTCAATTACGTTGGCGCGCGTCAAGCCTAAAGAATCCGCGTGGGTGGCTCTTGCGGTTCGAAAGCGCGTTTTGGCCTTTTCAATCACAACAAACAATCGGCCGCGTGCCGGACTATCTCGTGCCCTTGGCCAACAACGGCGATGAACTTGGCACCTTGATTCTGGAAGTAAAAGGCTTTGACGAACGCGCTGAGGTCAAAACAGCGGCAGCGAAGCGTTGGTGCGCTGCGGTAAATGCTGACGATCAATTTGGTCGATGGGAGTTTCGTGTGGTTCGCAACCCCGCCGAAACCAGCGGAGCAATTAGTACCGCCGTCCAAGCTTTGGCAACCGGCCAGTGACTTCCGCGCATCGACGGAAAGTCGTCGCCGCAGATCAAACAATTTTGACCCGACAATTGGGCAGCGCCTGCATAAAGGGGCGGCCGTGATTATTTCTTTTTCAATTGAGCGCCGCCGAGTAGCGGCAATACGAACAGGTTTGCCAGGATGTCGATGATACAGCCGGCGAGCACGACTAGACCGAAACGCTGCGTCGGCGGGAAATCGGACAGCACGAAAATGGCGAAGCCAGCGGCGAAGATCACGTCGGAATAGACAATCCCGCGCCATTGTTCCTCGCGCGCGGCAACCCACGCCGCCCAGCCTTTTTTTCCATCGCGTTGGGCGCGGCGAACACCAAAGACAAGATGAATCATCGAGTCGATCGCGATCCCGATGCAAACGTTGGTGGCTGGGGCCGAAATGACGTCCATCGGCACATGCAGCCAGCCGATGCCGCCGAGCATGCATAACGGGACCAGCGTCAGGCTCACGATCATCGCCACGGCGCCGCGAACGGAGCGGGCCACGACCCACGCGATGACGATGAATAACACATTCAGCCAGAACAGACCTGTGACCAAACTTGAAGCGACCAGCTGTGCCAGGCGTCCTTGCAAATAGTAAATGCCGCCGACGAGGTCGGGCTTGAATCCGTGCTTCCGGGCAATGGCACGAAGATCGTCGACAACATCGACTCGATATTTGTGACGGCGTTCCTCGACCATGCGGAGGAGAAACACCGCCTCGCTGCGATCTTCGGTGACAAAGCTTTTGGAGACGCGCGCGTACTTCGGTTGGGCCATCATCTCCATCATCTTTTCGTAACTGACCAGGAATGAGAACGGCGTTCGGTCGCCTTCGGCGAGAAGAGTCGGCAGCGAGATGACCGTGCCGACGTCTTTGTAGTTCTCGAGCGCGCCGTGCAATGTCCACATTTTTTGGTAAGCGGCGTCGGTGTTCAGTTTGCTGCCATCGGACGAGGAGACGACGAGGGTAAGCGGATTGCAGCCACCGTTACGGTCGACGTACTCGAGTCCGTCGCGCAATTCCTGGTGCGGCTTGAAATAATCGAGCAGGCTCGGGTCGGTGTTCACCCGCGTCAGCCCAAAGCCCAAGGCGGCGCTGACGATAATGACAGCGATGGAAAGCGGCACGAACCGGCGCGACCAAAATGCGTGGGAAGGTTCCGCCTCCACGATTTTGCTCTTGCGCGGCACGGCCCAGCGCAGAAACGGCGGATACATCGCATAGGCACAAAGGAACGCGACGACGGTTCCGAGCACGCCGCCAAATCCGAGTTCGCGCAACGGCTTGGCCTGGACGATCAATAAGCTGCCAAACCCGAGCGACGCACAGACCATCGACCAAAACGAAGGTGGAAACGTCATGCGACGCGCGTCCGCCGCGAGATCGGGCGATTCCTTGCCGAGCCGGTGCATCCGGTCGGCGAGCGTTTGCCAGTTAAACGTCATGTAGACCAGGTGGGACAAGGCCACGATAAAGACGATCGTGCCGAGATTGACGGTCAGGATCCCGATGCGTTTGCCGAAGATTGATTGGACGAGCAACGTCAGCAAAACAGCGCTCGTGCAAGTGGCGAGCATTCCCAGAAACACCCGGGCCGAGCGGAACATTGCCGCCATGGTCAAGCCAAATAAAACTACCGCGGTTAGGCTGAAGTACCAGAAATCGTGGGCCAGGCTTCGGCGGAGCATCTCCACGACGTAAGGCGTGCCGGCGATGTGAATTTGAAAGTCTTTCTCGTCCAACTCATGCACGATGCGCTCGAGACGGCGGATGAGTTTCTCCGAGTCACCGGCCTCAGGAAATACGATCACATTGGTCGACTTGCGGTCTTTGGCGATCAACAGCCGGCTCCAGAACGGGCTGGCCAGCGCATCCTGAAAACTCTTCGGCCCGGCGCTCAAACTCTTGACCGAGCTTACCTCATCGATTGCCTGAACCTTTTGAGTGAGTTTTTGGATCCGCTCCAGATATCGCGCTGAAGAAATATCCCTGGAGGACACGGCCAGGATGAGCTCCGGTTGCGACGGGAAGCGCTGCTCGATCTTTTTGGATTGCCCGAATCCGGGATCACTGGTGGAAAAGAAAAAATTCTCTTCCACAACCGGCCTAAGAT
>QHPX01000079.1 GCA_003219195.1 Verrucomicrobiota bacterium | reverse complement strand
GATCTTCGCATTCTCAAGAACCGAAATTTTGCAATCGGGAATGTCCTGATGTTGCTGATTGGCGCGCTTCTTTACGCCACAATCGCGATTCTGCCTCTGTTCATGCAGAATTTATTGCACTACACCGCGCTCGCGGCTGGTATGGCTATGACCCCATTCGGTATCGGTGCGTTCATGGCGACGATCATTGTCGGTCGCATCGCGGGGCACATCAGCAACCGTGTTCTGATCATCATTAGTTGCCTGCTGTTTGGGTATTCGTCCTTCGCACTTGGTAACATTAATCTTCAGGTAGCGCCGGCTAACCTGCTCTGGCCAATCATCATCAGCGGCGTGGGAGCATCTTCAATGTATGTGCCGGTGGCCACATCGGCCATGGGGACGCTCAGCCAGGAACAGATGGGTAACGCGGCCGGCATTTTTAATCTCATGCGCAACATCGGTGGAAGCATTGGCATCGCGGCGATCACCACGCTGGTCACGCGTCAGGCGCAAGCGAGCCAGGCCAACCTTGTTTGGCACATGTCGAAGTTTAATTTCAACTTTCAACAACAACTCGCCCACATCCAGACCGCACTTGCGAGCACTACCGGCAACTGGGCGGCGGCGAAGAAATCGCTCGCAGTTCTCTATAACATCCTTCAACAACAAAGTTCGCTTCTCAGTTACGTTTACGGATTTCGTTTCTGCGTACTGGTCTGTCTGGTTTGTGCGGCGCTCGCATTCCTGTTCAAGAAAATCAACAAACCAACCGGCCCCGTCGCGGCGCATTGAAGGCGGTCCGGCAACTATGCCGACAACTTATAACGAGGCAAGAAAGTTGGTCTTTCTCAGCGTGCGAATCGTTGCCGATCTTTTCTTTGAGAAAAGAAAGGAACCTATGAGCAGAACAATTGAAGCAATCATGCGACACACGGTACTGCCGTCGAGTCGCGCGAACAATTCAACGAATGGAAAAGAGAAGTTGGAAAAGGAAATCACTGTTAGGAAGCGGCAGCATTATTTCTGGCCGGAAGCCAGATTCGTCCGCGCCATGATGCCGTTTCATAGCAATGTGCGCGTGGCTTACAATGGCAACGAAGCAGACGGGAAAAGTGTTCTCGATTTACTAAAGCTTGCCCCGCCGGAAGGATCGACAGTGCGGGTCCGTGCGGAAGGACCCGACGCTGCAAAGGCGATGCACGCGCTCGACCAAATCACGCGGTCCGGCTTGGAGGAGGCATGAAGACGCGCGTTTTGATTGTAGATGATAATCGGCGCTTCGCCGAAGGCGCGCGCGCGATTTTGCAACGCACCGGGCAATACGCCCTGTGCGTCGAGACGAATGCGCTGCGGGCGTTGGAAACCGCGCGGAGTTTTAAGCCGGACCTCGTACTGGTCGATCTTGTTATGTCGGACATCGATGGCGCGGAAGTGTCGCAGCAGATCGGAGCGGATTGGGCGTTGCACGATGTGCCGATCGTGTTCGTGACTGCACTGATTACTCCAGAAGAAGCGCGCGACGCGCGGCGCATCGATGGACATCGCCTCTCGGCGAAGCCGCACACTGCCGCCGAGCTTCTGCGCGTAGTCGAGGAAAACCTGCCGCGCTGCGCCGAGGCCTAATCAAATGAAAGAGACGCGCACCGTGACTGCGGACGACGAGCTCGTTGGCAGCGAGCCGCACGATTTTCGCTAGGTCCGAGCCGGACGGGCACTTACTCGCCGGCGTGATGTGGTGCCGGTGGCTTAGCCTCGGCCGGTTTTTCCTTCGGCTTGTGGTCAGATTCGATCCATTCGGTGTGAAAGACACCCGGTTTGTCGACGCGCTCGTAAGTGTGTGCGCCGAAGAAGTCGCGTTGCGCCTGCAGCAAATTCGAAGGCAACCGCGCCTGACGATAACTATCGAAGTAGGCGAGCGACGCGGAAAATGCCGGGACCGCCACGCCGTGTTCGACGGCGGCGGCAACGGCAACGCGCCAGTTGTCCTGCGTTTTCTCGATGATGCCGGTGAAATAACGATCGAGGAGAAGATTATGGAGCGCGGCATCGCGTTCATAAGCTTCGACAATGCAGTTGAGAAATTTCGCGCGAATGATGCAACCGCCGCGCCAGATCGTGGCGATGTCGCCGAAGTTCAGGTTCCATTTATATTGCGCGCTCGCGGCGCTGAGTAATTCCATTCCCTGCGCGTAGGAAACGATTTTCGAAGCGTAGAGCGCGTGGCGCACTGCATCGACAAGTTGAGCGCGATCGCCGGTAAACTTTTTCAGTTTCGGTTGCGGAAGAATTTTCGAGGAGGCGACCCGTTCATCTTTCCGCGAGGAGATCACGCGCGCTTCCACCGCCGCATTGATTGTGGAGATGACGACGGATTGCTGAATGGCCGATTGCAGCGTCCAGATTCCCGTCCCTTTCTGGCCGGCTTTGTCGAGAATAACATCGACCAGCGGTTTTCCAGTGTCGGGATCAAGCTTGCGGAAAATTTGTGAGGTGATCTCGATGAGATAACTGTCGAGCTCGCCTTTGTTCCATTCGGTAAATGTTTCAGCGAGCTGCGGCGCATCCAGACCGAGGACGTTTTTCAAAATTGCGTAGGCTTCGCAGATGAGCTGCATGTCGCCGTACTCGATGCCGTTGTGCACCATTTTGACGTAATGCCCAGCGCCGTCCGGACCCAGGTATCGGCAGCAAGGTTCGCCATCGACTTGCGCGGCGATCTTGCGAAAAATGGGCGCGATCATTTCCCAGGATTCGCGCGAGCCGCCCGGCATGAGCGACGGACCTTTGAGCGCTCCTTCTTCTCCGCCGGAAACGCCGCAGCCGACAAAGTGAATGCCGCGCCCTTCCAAATCTTTGCAGCGAAGTTGCGTGTCCGTAAAAAGAGAATTGCCGCCATCGATGATGACGTCGCCTTTTTCGAGCAGCGGAGCGAGTTGCCCGATGACGGCATCGACCGGCGCACCCGCCTTCACCATAATCATCGCTTTGCGCGGTCGCTTGAGCGCGCCGACGAATTCCTCCATCGTGCGCGCGGGCTGAATATTTTTCCCTTTGCCGCGGCCGGCCGCAAATTTCTCCGTGACTTCGGTGGTGCGATTAAAAACGGAGACGGAAAATCCTTTGGATTCCATGTTCAGGACGAGGTTCTCGCCCATCACCGCCAACCCGATCAGGCCAATATCACATTGATTCGCGGTCATTTTGAGGTCTCCTTTGCTTGCGCGGCGCATAAAGCGCGGCCTCATTGTAACGAGTGACTGGAGCGCATGGCAAACTCGCTTTGTGAAGTTTTATTGACCGAGGGCCCGCTGGCGCCCCCGGCGGGAGGTGAACAAGCTTTCGCCGGAGCAATTGTCAATTTTTGGGGTGTGGTGCGGGAACTCGAAGGAGGACGGGAGATTGAGGGAATCGACTATGAGGCGCATGAAGCGATGGCGGCGCACCAGTTGCGATCAGTTGCGCATGAGGCCGTGAGTAAGTTTGGAGTCGGAGGCGTAATCATTCATCATCGCATCGGTTTCGTGGGAGTCGGTGAAGCATCTCTGTTTTTGCAAGTCAAAGCGAAGCATCGGCAGGCGGCTTTCGAAGCAAGCGAGTGGATGGTCGATGAGTTAAAAAGAAAAGTGCCCATTTGGAAGCACCCGAAATTCAAGATCGACAATCAACCGGCGCAAAAATCCCGCTTGCCTGTGAAGGCGGGCTCGGTTCTTTCCGACAGATGAATTGGGCGAATCGCCTCACGCTCAGCCGGCTATTGTTGACTGCGCTCTTTGTCGCCTCGCTCAATTCGCAGTGGCAATACGGCCGCACCTGCGCCCTTGTCATTTTTCTCATCGCCGGCGTGACCGATTTTATCGATGGCGAAATCGCGCGTCGCTACGAGTGGGTCACCAATTTTGGAAAATTGATGGACCCGCTGGTCGATAAGATCATGATGGCGGCGGCATTTATTTCCCTGGTGCCGCTCAAGGCCAT
>QHPX01000078.1 GCA_003219195.1 Verrucomicrobiota bacterium | reverse complement strand
TCCGGCCTGGGTGGCGACCACGGTGGTGGCGCGCGATTTTCTCATCACCGGATTGCGGCTGATGGCGACGGCTCGGGGCCAGATCCTGCCGGCGGAGCGTCTCGGGAAACACAAGACTTCGTGGCAGATCATCACGGTAATTTTTTTCCTCGTCCTGCTGGCGGCACGCGAACTTAAGTATGCCGGACCGGAAACAGCTTGGTGGTCGCGCGCCTGGAATGAGGCCGGACCCGTTCTGGTCTGGATCACGATCGCGTTCACGGTCTACTCCGGACTTCGCTACGCGTGGCGCCATCGGGACGTCATCGCGCCCGATCAATAGCGCCGGGGCAGTGACTGCGCTCTCTAAAAAGCGCGGCAAAGCGTTGCCCGGGAAGATTCTGGCGGGAGTCGCCAATCATTATAGAAAATGCCCTTGGCCGGGAACACTTCGTGCTTTTTTAGAAAGCCAAATCAGCCGGCAGAATTTCCGGCTTGGATTTGGCACCTCATGGCTATCGCGTCGAAAAACTCCCGCACAGACAGAACGCTTCGCCGCGCTCGCGAGCGTTTTGTGGACCTCGGCGTTCCTCGTCTGCCGCTCTCGGCCATTTTCGGTTTCGCCATCGTCGGTTTCGGCGGCGCTCTTTTCCTCGCCTACTCCCGCTTCAGCAGTGCTGACTCAATCACATCCGCGCGTTCGCCCAATGAAGTCCCCGTTTATTCCGCGCGCGCTGTCCCGCTCGATCCGCACCCCGAGCGGATCGCCGCGGAATCGGTCGCTGGTATGCGCCCGTCCGCGATGGCACAGACGACCCAGGCGGAGATCGAACGTACGCAGAGGGCCGGGCACACTCAGACGATCGGATCTTAGCGCGCCGAACATTTATTTGGCCGTTGCGGCTGGCAACCTTACGAGCGAGTTCAGTGCGCAGACCAATGCGCCCATGGCTCCAGACGCAGTGATGGACACAATGTCCGTGCTTCCCGACGCTTCCGCCTGGGTCTGTGGCGCCGGATTGATTGCGCTCGTAGGAGCGCGCGTTGTCCGCGCGCGCTGGCGTCGATCGAAAGCGAAACTTTCGCGTCCATAGAACAGGCCGTTGATCCAAGCGAAGATTCGAACTCTTGAATCGGAGTTGGAAATTCCAACGACCACCTCTAGTTTGGCAGCGGCAATGCAAGCCGATTTCCATCAGTCCGAACTCGATCAGCCGCATCCGCAACGGACGCGCGCCATCCTGAAAGCGCATCCCGAAGTCCGCGGACTAATGAGCAGGAATCCCTACACCGCGCTCGTCGCGGTCCTGGTGTTGCTCGTGCAGACGTCGATCGCTTATGCGATGGGCCGCCTCGGTCCGAATGCCTGGTGGATCAGTTTGATCGTCGCCTACTGCGCCGGCGCGTTCGCGAACCATTGCACCTACGTCATCATCCACGACGCCACGCATAATCTCGTTTTCCGGAGTAAATTCCTGAACAAGGTGACGGCGATCGTGGCCGACCTGCCGAATCTTTTTCCCGGCGCCGTCAGTTTCGGGGTCTACCATCTCAAGCATCACGCTCACCAGGGCGATTACGAATCCGACGCGGACATCCCCAATCAATGGGAAGCGCGTCTCGTCGGCGACAAATGGTTCAACAAAGCGCTCTGGCTGCTCTTCTTTCCCTTTTTCCAACTGACGCGTCCGCCGCGTTTGCGGGCCATCACGATGTGGAGCGGCTGGACAGTGGTGAACGTGCTCTGCGCCGCCGCCTACGATATCGGCATCGTCTATCTTTGCGGCTGGAGCGGCCTCTGGTATCTCGCCTGTTCCTTTTTCTTTTCGATCGGGCTGCATCCCGTCGGCGCGCGTTGGGTGCAGGAGCATTACACGCTCGATCCCGAGCAGGAGACGTTCAGTTATTACGGCCCGATCAATCGGGTCGCGCTCAACGTGGGCTACCACAATGAGCACCACGATTTCCCTTCCATCTCCTGGAACAATTTGCCGAAGCTCCGGGCGCTGGCGCCGGAGTTTTACGACAGGTTGAAATACCACACTTCGTGGAGCCGGTTGCTGCTCCAATTTTTGTTCGACAAGCGCTACACGCTCTTCTCACGGGTGGAACGGCCGAACGATCGTCTGCCGCAGGACCAGCCTGAAAATCTAGAGCCACAAGAGGCGTTGAGCCGGTAAGTCGAAGGGCCGCCGAAGAGGCCGATTTATTTGATAGACGTTTCGCGGACGTTCTCATATCTTGCTGGGCTGCTTAATCGGATGACCATCAGGGCGATCGCTGCATCGCCGCTCATTCAAGAGACGAAAGGAGCCGTGAGGCCTGGAAAAGGACGCACGAAATGAAATTGAATCATCCGCGTTCTTCTCCCAGTCTAGACCTACTTCCATG
>QHPX01000051.1 GCA_003219195.1 Verrucomicrobiota bacterium | reverse complement strand
ATTCGGCGATGTTGACCTTCCCGACATTTGCGCGCGGCTCGCGGAGGCTGGTTTTCTTCATCTCGCCGGGGAGAATTATCACTGGACGCAGGAAGCCTATCCGGCCGACACCATCAGCCTGCGCTCGGTCTCCAGCGACAATTTCGTGATCATCGATGTTACCGGCGCGCCTATGGTGATCGGCGAAGTGGATTTTCCCAGTGCTCTCATTTTCCTGCACGAAAAAGCCATTTACATTCACGGCGGCCAGCAGCACCACGTCGAACACCTCGACTTTAAGGAACGCAAAGCGTACGTGAAACGCGTCGACGTCAACTACTACACCGACGCCGTCCGGTATACGCAAGTCCGCGTCCTCGAAATCGCCGCCACTGAACAGTACACTGGCAAGGAGGCGTCCGCGCATTTTCATTCGAACGGCGATGTTCTAGTGCGCTCGCAAGTCGTGGGCTTCAAGAAAATAAAATTCTTCACTAACGAAAATATCGGCGACGGAAAACTGGAACTCCCCGAAAACGAAATGCATACGACTGCTTATTGGATCACGCTCGAGCGCCCGCTCGTGGAATCGCTTCCCTTCACCGTGGGCGAGCGCCAAAGCGGAATGTTTGGCCTGCTGCACGCGCTCGAATCCGTGGCCACGCTTTTGCTCATGTGCGATCGCCGCGACCTTGGAACAGCCATCGGCGAACGTCCTCCCGCTGCCGGTTCGCCAGATTCGCACGGTGTCATCTTGCGTGAGGGAGATGAACTTATTTCATCACCTTCGAGCACGCGTCCGTTCGAAACAGACTTCGCTCCAACTCGCTTGCAGGACGCTGTTTCCGGCAACGCCAGGGAATTCTTCGAACCAAATCTGTACCTGTACGACGCTTATCCCGGCGGCATCGGCTTTTCCGAACCGCTGTTTCGAACGCACGCGCTCCTGGTGCAAAAAACACGCGAACTGATCGCCGCGTGCCCCTGCGAGCAAGGCTGTCCATCCTGCGTCGGCCCCGCGGGCGATCTCGCACCGCGCGCGAAGGAAGCCGCCTTGGCCATTCTCGACAGGTTGTGTACGTAAATGGCTGCTGCTGCCGACAAATTCGCAAGACTTGCTGCGCTGAAACCCACGCGGCTCATGCCAGCGCGGCTGGCGGCGATTCGAACGCCCGGCGAAGAAGACGCGCTCGGCCGGCTCCTCGGCGCGAGTGTCGCTACGAATTATTTCGGCGAACACCTGGCGGTTCGAAACTGGTTCTCGACTCCGGAATTCGCGAGTCCGTCTCCCATGACACTCGAATTACTTTCGCGCACTCGGGATGAGTCCGTTTCGCGCAAAACACGCGCTGCATTGCAGGATCCAGAAAAATGGCTCTTTCTGGATATAGAAACCACGGGCCTCGCGGGAGGCACCGGCACGTACGCATTTCTGATTGGGTTGGCGTGGTGGGATGCGGGCGGCTTGCAGGTCGAGCAGTGTTTTATGCGCGACTTCGCGGAAGAACATTCGCTGTTGCAGCAATTATCCCAGCGCGTCGCGGAACGGCCGGTGCTCGTTACCTTCAACGGGAAATCGTTCGATTGGCCGCTGCTCGAAAACCGCTTTACGATGACGCGCTCCATCGCCGTGCCGAAACTTGCGGCGCATCTGGATTTGCTGCATCCCGCCCGCGCTCTCTGGAAATTGCGGCTTGGTTCGGTGCGTCTGGTGGAACTCGAGCGCCACGTCCTCGACGCGCCGCGGCTGGGCTGGCATCGCGAGAACGATGTTTCTTCCGCGCTCATACCGCAGTTTTATTTTGATTACCTGCGCGGGGGACCCGCCGAGCCCCTTGCGGCCGTGGTGCGCCACAATCAGATGGATTTGCGTGGCCTTGCCGCTCTTTTCGGCAAAATCAATGCACTGCTTTCCGAACAGGCAGAGACGGCGATGGAAATCGAAAGCCTCGATCTTTTCGGGCTGTCGCGATTCCTCCAGCGCCGCGGAGAGAACGATCGCGCGTACTCCGCGTGCGCGCAGGCCCTGGAAATTGGGCTTCCGGCGGAATTTCGCCCGAAGGCACGCCGCGATCTCGCGCTGATGGCCAAACGGCGCGGCGAGCACGTGCGAGCCGCTGAGATCTGGCTGGAGATCGTGGCCGATGCGCACGATGGAATTCATGCATGCGAACAACTGGCAATCTATTACGAACGTCACTGTAAAGATTTCTACCGTGCCACGGAATTCGCGCAATTGGCGCTGGCGAAACTCCGGCGCCAGCGCGGCGTCTCACACGATCCGCATCTCACCGCGCGATGTGCTCGGCTGGAGCAAAAATTCCTGCACCGCCTGGCACGCCTGCAGCATCAAATGAAAATGCTTGGCGGCTTGGCGGGATCGCTTGCTCTTTCACGCTCCGGCGGCGAATCATAGGCGGAGAGCCGATACGCACGGCGTCAAAGTAATTCTCCCGTTCCTCAATTCAAAGGAGGAAATCGGATGGAAAGTTCAGCCGCAAAACAGCAATCTATGGCAGGAGCCAATGTGATCACTGCCGAACAAAAATATTTGCGCACGGAACTGGAACAGCGCCGCACGCGCCTTCACGAGGCTTTGCATTCGCCTGGAGCCGACGCTTCTCTTTCTGAATTGTTGACGGCTGTGGACACCGCGCTGAGCCGTATCGACCAAGGGTCATTCGGGCTCTGCGAGACGTGCCACGATACCATTGAAGCGGAACGCCTGATGGCAGATCCGTTGGTGCGTTTCTGTCTGGACCATCTTACGAGCGCCGAACAACGCGCCTTGGAGAGCGATCTTTCCATGGCTGCGAACATCCAGCGCGCTCTTTTGCCGAAACCGGGAGTGGCGCCAGTTGGGTGGGACGTGCGTTACCACTATCAACCCGCAGGCATGGTGAGCGGCGACTATTGCGATCTTTTTGAAACCGATCGCGGCCTGCTCTTTATGCTGGGGGATGTTTCCGGCAAGGGCGTCGCCGCGTCGATGCTCATGAGCCACCTTCATGCAACGTTTCGCAGTCTCGCCGAAGCCGGTCTGCAGCTTGATCGCATGGTGGCAGACGCCAATCGCATTTTCTGTGAGAGTACGCTCGCCGGACAATTCGCGACTCTCGTCGTGGGACGGGCAGCCCACGACGGTTCGGTGGAGTTTGTCAGCGCAGGCCACCTTCCCGTGCTTCACATCGAACGTGACGGAGCAACGCCAAAGGATTCCACGGGAATGCCTCTGGGAATGTTCTGCAACACGCGCTTTCCTGTCCATCGGCTTACGTTAGCGCACGGTGACACGCTGTTCCTGTATACCGACGGGTTGACGGAGGCACGGAATCGCGCAGGTGCAGAGTATGGTCTTCACCGAATCCGCACGCTGGCGGCGCGGCACGCAGGGACCGAGCCCGCTGGATTGATCTCCAAGTGTCTGGAAGACTTGCAGAGTTTTGCGGAAGGTTTGAAGCAACCGGACGATTTGACGCTTCTCGCCGTTCAGCGCGTGGAGTAAGAAGGCCGGTCCGAAGGAAGCATTTAGCTTAGACCTGAACTCACGGCGACGACGTTTTCTCCAGATGCCGGGATCATTGCGGTCTTGGCAGGAGCGGACCCGGGTTTCTCCGGGGGTTGAGGCGCCAAAGGCCAGTCCAGAGCTCTGGTGAAAGCGTCGAATTTTTCGCGCGTCGTGCCTTCGAGAGTGACGCACTCGAGTCCCAGACAATCCAGAAATACGCCGCCATCGGGAGTATCAAACGAAAAAAAGTTCGGCCGGCGAAGCAAGTTCGTGCGTTCCGCGTATTTTTTCTCGAGAGCTTCCGAATACTGTCCGAAGAATCGCGCCGCGTGCACTTCGCTGTCGAGATGCAGGCGCGCTACCAGAATGAGCTTCTTCGTTTGTTTGTGTTCGAAGACGGCGTAGCGATCGCCCTCCCAGGCGGCCGCCAAATTCTTCGCGCGTTCGCTGTCCAGGAATTGCTTCAGGACTTCCTTCCAGCCGAACTCACCCATGATATTTTCATCGAGCTTCGACCAGTTGTTGCCGAGCACTTTTTCAAGCTGTGGAAGAGCGACATTTGCGAGTGTCTTGCCGGACCGGTAGAGCGCCGGATGGAGAATCTGCTGCGTGGAAACCGGCGGCTTCTCAAACACTCCCGACAGAGCAGACCATCCAACGTTTCTCATGACGGCGGCTGAAAAATTCAGTCCGCCAATATAGGGAAAGATCAACGCGTCCTTGAGGAACGGCGGCGCCTTTTCCAGCGTCGGTGTGCTGCCTAGATCGCCGATCAGCATGCTGGGATCGAAGTCCGGCAGATCCTTCAAAGAGCGCCCTGTCCCAAGCATCAGGTAGTCGACCATGGCGGCCATCGCGCTGCCCTCGAGCACGGCGTCGCGCGCCAGCTCGGCGTCTTCATTGGGACGGGCCGCCCTTAACCACGCCTCGATCTGGAAGTGCTGGTCTTCGAGTGCGTGTGTCAATTC
>QHPX01000050.1:8913-10306 GCA_003219195.1 Verrucomicrobiota bacterium | reverse complement strand
GCATCACCAACCTTGCCGGGCGAGATGTCGATCTTCACGACGCCGAAGGCCAGCCGTGGTTTGGATTGGAAATCACTGGAAGCGAGGGTCAACCGATCGCGCCGGTTACCACCGATAACAAGCAGGCGCCGCTCAAGATCGAGGCCGGCAAAAAAGTAACGCAGCGAATCAATCTTACGCCGTTTTACCCCGTGCATGACTTGGGCGTTTATCATGTCCGCGCCCACATTTACTTCGCAGATTTAAGCAAATTTTTTTATTCGCAGCCCAAGGTTTTCGAGGTGACCGAGGCGCGTCCGATCTGGCAAAGAACAGTCGGTATGCCGGACGGCGCCGTCGGCCCGGGTAACGCACGCACTTACTCTCTCCTGACCAATCGTTTTCCCGACCACACGTCGCTCTACGTGCGGGTGGAGGACAAGGACAGCGGTATCGTTTATGCGACTTATTCGTTAGGCCGCATGATTGCTTTTGATGAACCACAGGCGGAACTGGACCGCTCGAATCAACTGCACATTCTGCATTGTGCAGCGCCGCGCAGCTGGGCTTATTCGCGCGTCGGGTTGAATGGCGAGCTCATCGCGCGTTCCTCTTTCATGGAAACGAAGACCCGACCGCGCCTTTTTCACACCACCGAAGGCACGGTCGCGGTCCGCGGCGGAATGCTGGAGACGCCGGCGGCACAATCGGCGCGCGACTTGCTTCCGAAATTGTCGGAGCGTCCGCCGGAGATGCCGAAGGACGACTAGCATGCCGCACCGTTTTTATCATCTCAATTTTGTCATCACCTGGGTGTCGGTTGCCGGATTGGCATGCGCGCTCGCGTCTCCCCGCCCGAGCTCCGCGGCGCAGTCGAAAAGTCGCGAAGCGAGCGCACGAACCAGTCGCCCCTCTACGCTTGTCGTGATCGATGCCGGCCACGGCGGTTTTGATCGTGGCGGGATTCCCCGCCAGCGCATCGCGGAAAAGGACATGACGCTCGACGTCGCGCTGCGCCTAAGAAAGAAATTGCTGGCGGCTGGCTATCGCGTGGTCATGACGCGCGACAGCGACGTCTTCGTCCCTCTGCCGGGCCGCGTCGCGATCGCCAACTCCAACCGCAACGCGATCTTCATCTGCATTCATTTCAATTCCGCTACCCGCACCGGAGCCAACGGAGTCGAGACCTATTACTACCGCCGCGATGCTATGGCTCTCGCCGCCAACATCCATCGAAATGTCATCGCCGGCGCGCCTTCGGAGAACCGCGGCATTCGCCGTCGCGGTTATTATGTCTTGCGCAAAACTACCAGCCCAGGAGTCCTGGTGGAATGCGGATTTCTGACCAACCCCGCCGAAGGGCAGCTCGCCCTGACCTCCGACTATCGAGACAAATTAGCCGAGGAAATTACCC
>QHPX01000050.1:3706-8835 GCA_003219195.1 Verrucomicrobiota bacterium | reverse complement strand
CGGAGCAAGAAATCCTCGAATCACAGGACCGCTCAGAAAACGAAAAGCAGCGGCAGCGCGACGGCAAAAAAGTCGACTTCGGAAAAGTCGGAGGACTAATTGGACTCGCCGATTTTAAATTCGGCGCAGATGAGACACGCGGAAGAAGCCGCCTTCGCGCGCGGGATCGAAGTCGAAACATTGATGGATGAAGCAGGCGTGGGCATTGCGCGAGCAGTTCGTAAATTTTTTCCTCATCCAGGGACGTGTTTCGTTTACGCCGGAAAGGGCCACAACGGCGGAGATGCGCTCGTCGCCGCGGAACATCTGAAGCGCGCCGGATGGAAGATCGACCTCCACCTGGCCTACCCTGAAAGCGAATGCGGCGAACTGACACGCAAGAAACTGCAAACTCTGCATCGGCATCCTGCCGAGGGAACGCGGGCCGGCAGCCCATGCCACACCATTGTCCTCGATGGTTTGCTTGGCCTTGGCGCCGATCGACTTCTTCGCGAACCGATCCGTGCAGCCGCTCGCGAAATTAATCAACTGCGCCACGCGCACAACGCTTTTGTTTTTGCGGTCGATCTTCCCACCGGTCTGGACGCCGATTCCGGCGAAGTCGATCCGGAGGATTGCGTCATTGCCGATTTCACGATCACAATCGGTTTCGCCAAGCACGGCCTGATTGTCGATCCCGCGCTCGACTTCGTTGGCCGAATCGAGGTTGTCCCACTTGTCGATCTTGCTCCGGAAGTAACAGCGCCAAAGGAACTCGCCGGCACCGCTCATTCCCTCAGCCCGCTTTTGCCAAGACGAAAATTCAGCGCCTACAAAAACCAATTTGGCCGCATCGGCATTGTGGCTGGTTCGAAGGGATTTGTCGGCGCTGCGCTCATGACCACGAGCGGCGCGCTGCGCGCGGGCGCGGGGCTGGTGGAGGTTTTTGTCCCGGAGGAAATTTATCCGATCGTTGCCTCGGCAGCGCCCGTGGAGGCGATGGTCAAGCCGGTTCGCTCCTATCGTAAATTGGCTGAAGAGAAGATCGACATCTGGGCGCTCGGGCCCGGTTTGGGAGAAGCGCACCCGACGGAGATCCTGGATCTAATCAAAGGCGCCGAACAACCGATGGTTGTCGATGCTGACGGATTGAACATTGTTGCCCGCAAGATCGACATCTTGAAACATTGTCGCGGTCCGCGGTTGCTCACCCCACATCCTGGCGAAATGGAACGGTTGTTTGAAGTGGGAAAAATGTCGCGCGCGGGAACGGCCAGAAATTTCTGCGAACAATTCCCGGTGACGCTCTTGTTAAAAGGCAGCCGCACCATCGTCGCCGAGCGCGGCCGGCCGCTCAGTTTTAATACAACTGGAAATCCCGGAATGGCGAGCGGCGGAATGGGCGATATCTTGACCGGTGTGTGCGCCGGATTACTCGGACAAGGCTTATCGGTCTACGACGCCGCGCGACTCGGCGCGTGGGTGTGCGGGCGCGCGGCGGAGATGTCGATCTTCAACGGACACGCGAACGAGCAATCGTTGCTCGCAACCGATGTCCTCGAGCGTGTCGGCAATGCGTTTAAGGAAATGCAAACTCCGCCGATTTAGGAATCGATGAACAGCCAAACGCAAAGCACCGAGTTTGCAGGGCCGCAACGGGAGACTTTCTGGAGACGCTTGAAGAAAACGCTTGGCCCGGTCGCCGTGATTGGCGTGGTGATCGCAAAGTTTTTTGCCAAGCTCAAGTTCTTCATTCTTCCAGCGCTCAAGTTTCTGCCGATTCTCCTCAAATCGGGCGGCACGATGCTGCTGATGATTTGGATTTACACCGCGATGTGGGGCTGGAAATTCGGCGTCGGCTTCGTCCTGCTTTTACTCGTGCATGAATGCGGCCACTTGATTGTCGCGAAAAAATTCGGTCTCAAAGTTGGCGCACCCGTTTTCATCCCCTTCATGGGCGCGTTCATTGCGTTGAAGGAAGCGCCGCGCAACGCCTGGATGGAAGCGTGCGTCGGAATCGGTGGGCCGATGCTTGGAACGCTCGGCGCGCTCGCGTGCAATTCGTTGGGCGAAATATTTGACGCGCCGGTTTTCATCGCCCTCGCCTGGTTTGGTTATTTTCTGAATCTGTTCAATCTGACCCCGGTCGGCATGCTCGACGGGGGACGCATCGTCACGGCGTTGTCACGCTGGCTTTGGTTGCCAGGTTTCGCGCTCCTTCTCTTGCTCGGATGGAAGTTTCCGAACTTCGTTGTCTGGCTAATGGTGCTGCTGTCTTTGCCGCGCGTCTATTCCCTTTTCCGCAAACGCACTGAAGAAGAACGGCGCTATTTTGAAGTCACCCCGACGCAGCGCTGGACGATGTCGATCCTATATTTCGGACTGATCTTCGCGTTGATTTCCGCCATGCATCTCGCGCAGAACGATCTGCATGAGCGCGGCGTGCGCGCCCACGGCAAGGGCCAAGATATTTTGGTTCAATGATCACTTGTAGCCGCTTCGTTCTGCAAAGCGGGGAGAAAAAAGCGTGACCCGCTTCTCGCCGCACAGCACGGCAGCTAGCGTTCAATCAGTTTCTGGAACCGCAGATCGCCGCGTAAAGGGTCCCATTCCCATCGGAATTTTAGATCGTTGAGTGTGATGCGGACGAATTCCTGGGAGTCAGCTCGTAAAGCCAGGCGAGCAGCATCGCGATCGGGAATCCGAGCACGAGCGCGATCACAACAAATCGCACCGTCCAATTGGGAATCTCGAAGAACGGGAAAACCTGCGTGGCAATCTGCGCCAGCAGCCATGCAGCCATTCCGTACACAACGGCCGCACGGTAAACATTCCGCCGCTTTAGCTCGGCTAGGAACTTTTTCAAATCCATGGCTTTTCTCCGCAGATTTCGCAGATTATCACAGAGGGAAAGAGGAGGCTATCTTCGAGCCGCTTTCGGCAAAAGATCGACAATGCTAGATTGCGTGGATGCCGTTTCAGCTCGAATCCAATTACAAACCACGCGGCGACCAGGGACAGGCCATCGCGAAGCTAATTAAATCCGTCGAAGCGGGCAATCGTCATCAAACGCTGCTCGGTGTCACGGGGTCCGGGAAAACTTTCACGATCGCGAACGTCATTCGCGAGCTGGACCGGCCGACGCTCGTCATTTCGCACAACAAGACGCTGGCGGCGCAGCTTTACTCCGAGTTCAAACAATTCTTCCCGCGCAATGCGGTCGAATATTTCGTCAGCTACTTCGATTACTATCAGCCGGAAGCCTACATTCCGCGTTCCGACACTTACATCGAGAAGGACTCGTCGATTAATGAAGAGATCGAGCGATTGCGCCTCGCCGCGACCAGCGCGCTGCTCTCGCGACGCGACACTATTGTCGTGGCCAGCGTCTCCTGCATTTACGGCATAACTTCGCCGGAAGATTATTTGAGCATGCTGCTAACGATCAAGCGCGGCCAGCACATTAGCCGCGAGGCCGTCCTCGGCCGTTTGGTCGACATGTTATACGAACGCAACGACATGAATTTTTCGCGCGGAAGATTCCGCGTCCGCGGCGACGTCGTTGAAATTTATCCCGCCACAGCCGACGAGGAAGCAGTCCGCATCGAATTTTTCGGCGATGAGATCGATGCGATAACGCGGTTCGACCCGCTGACCGGTCACGCGCACGAATCGTTTAGCGTCATGACATTTTACCCCGCCAAACAATTCGTCACACCAGCGGATAAACTCAATCGCGCTTTGCAGACGATTCGCGAAGAACTCGAACAACGCATTGTCGATCTTGAAGCGCAGAACAAACTTCTCGAAGCCCAACGATTGCGCATGCGGACGGAGTACGATCTCGAAATGCTTCAGGAAATGGGCTTCTGCAATGGGATCGAAAATTATTCGCGGCATTTGTCCGGCCGTCCGCCCGGCTCCAAGCCCTACACAATCATCGACTTTTTCCCGAAAGATTTTCTGGTGGTGGTCGATGAATCGCACGCCACCATTCCGCAGGTCGGCGGCATGTATGAAGGCGATCGTTCGCGCAAAACCGTTCTTGTAAATTACGGATTCCGTTTGCCGAGCGCGCTCGACAACCGCCCGCTCAATTTCGACGAGTTCATGAAAATGACGAACCAAGTCATCTACGTAAGCGCTACTCCCGCTGAATTCGAGATCCAAAACAGCATTGTCGGGAACAAAAGTTATTTTCCGCACAAGCGACAGCGCATTGGGCAAGATGAGCCAGTGCCATTTGTCTTACCTGGAGAAACTGTAGCGGCGGTCTACGACCGCCGAAAAAATCCAGTCGACGCTCGTAGAGCGCCGTTACAAATTTCCCGCACCGACGAGCCGCCGGAAAAGTTTGACGCGCACTCGCCCGGTGCGCCGTTGATTGTCGAACAAATCATTCGTCCCACTGGACTGCTCGATCCAAAAATCACCCTCAAACCGCTCAACAATCAGATTGACGAGACGATTGAGTTTTGCCGTCAGCGCGTGGAGAAAAACGAGCGCGTGCTCGTTACGACTCTAACCAAACGCACTGCTGAAGATCTGGCTGATTATCTGCGCGACGTTGGACTGAAGGTCCGCTATCTGCACAGCGACATCGACACGATTGAGCGCGTCGAAATTTTGCGCGGCCTGCGTGCGGCCGAATTCGACATTCTGGTCGGCATTAATTTGCTTCGCGAAGGTCTCGATCTTCCCGAGGTTTCCCTCGTCTGCATCCTCGATGCGGACAAGGAAGGATTTTTGCGCAGCCAAACTTCTCTGATTCAAACCGCCGGGCGCGCCGCGCGCCACGTCAACGGCGAAGTGGTTTTGTTTGCCGACCAGGTCACCCAAAGCATGGAAGCGCTCATGTCGATCTCGGAATATCGCCGCGCGAAACAAATGGAATACAACGAGCAGCATGGCATCACGCCGCAAACCGTGCGACGTGCGGTGCAGGAAAGTTTGCACACGATTTTGCGCGGCCGTGAAATCGCGGCGTCGGTCATTCAGGAATCCGGCGGCGATTTCAACGTCACCGAATTGTTGCGCGAGCTCGAAGATGAAATGCAGACTGCCTCCGCAAATTTGGAATTCGAGCGCGCCGCTTTGTTGCGCGATCAAATCATGGAAGTGAAAAGCGGCGCCGGCATTTCAAAAATCGA
>QHPX01000050.1:0-3690 GCA_003219195.1 Verrucomicrobiota bacterium | reverse complement strand
CGGCCGCTTGCCGACGAGCCGACGAACAACGCGTTCGAAGAGCTTTTAGGCAGGCTGCCGAAAAGGACAGGCTAGCAGCCTGTGCTCCCCAAACATCCAATCTCGCACGCGACTAGCTGCATTGTCGTCGATGCGCTTGTCGATCCTGCCGATTCAGATAGTGCTTCTCAGCGCATTGTCGATCTTGACCGCAACGGCCGAAGAAATAGCGAGCATCTCCGGGCTCAATTCACTGCCCGAAGTGGAATTCTCCCGGCTCAGTCAGCGCGATCCGAACCCACTCGGGGAGAAAGCGTTCGCCGTTCACCCGGAGCAATGGAAGCACGGCGAGACCGACCATTTCATTTACCATTTCGTTCACAGCTACGTCGCCACGCCCGTTTCGGTGGAGGCGGAGTTTCATTACCGCGTCGTCGCCAAAGAGCTGGAGCGCGACCAGCCGCCAGGCGACGTCAAATCGCACATTTATATTTTCGAAAGTCCTGAACAATGGCAGCAATTTCAAGCCTTCGGCAAATTGGAACCCTGGACCGGCGGAATTCAATCGCAAGGAAGCCTCTTCATTCAGCGCAACCCAAAATACAAATTTTCCGGCAACCTGCTCGGGCACGAGATCGTGCACCTGATCGTCCACCGGTTTTACTCCGACGGCATCCCATGCTGGTTGAATGAAGGACTCGCCCAATATATTTCCAAAACCGCCTACGCCAGTTATCAGCGCGCGCGTGGTTACATTTCCAAGCCGCACTCGGAAGCCATCGCCATGGAGGACTTGATCGCGCTGCCGACGCTTACGGCAATAACTTTTCCGCCGACAGATCGAGTGACGACGTTTTACGATGAATCGGAGCGATTGGTCCGCTTTCTCGTCTCCACCGATAAGCCGAGCTTTCTCGCGCTCCTCGATGCGCTCGGGCGACATCAGCCCTTCGAGACCGCGCTGCCTCGTGCCTATGCTGGAAAATTTCCCGATCCATCCGTGCTCGAACAAAAATTTCGCGAATACGCCGCAAAAGATTTCGGAACTACTTTGCAACAAGCGGACGACGGCTAGGATTGGCATCGCACCCGATGCCAAAAGTAAAAGCAAAAACAAAAGCGGTGGCGGCGAACATTTACGCTGTGGTCGGTTCGGATGAGGCAGAAGTAAAACGGGTCGCGGCCGAGCTTGCTGCCAAATTAACGCCGCCGGGTGCGGGCGATTTCGGATTGGAAGTGATCGATGGCGCGGCCGACAACGCCGAGCAAGCAGCCGCGCGGATAAGATCGACAATCGAAGCTTTGCAAACATTGCCGTTCATGGGCGGTGGTAAACTGGTTTGGCTCAAGAACGCAAATTTCCTCGGTGACAGCCCGATTGGCCGCGCGGCCAGCGTTCAAGACGCACTGGAAGAGCTATCCCGCACAATCACAGCGGACTTCGGCACGGATGTTACTTTCCTCGTCAGCGCCCCGGAAGTGGACAAGCGCCGATCGTTTTACAAATCGCTCGCGAAACGCGCGGAACTGCAGGTTTTCGATCGACTCGATGCGACCCGGAGCGGTTGGGAAGAAGAAGCGACTGAAGTCGCGCGAGCGCACGCGAAAAAACGGAAACTCCAATTCGACGACGACGCGCTCGAGCTGTTTGTCTTGCTGACGGGCAGCGACACGCGGCAGCTCGACAACGAACTGGACAAGATCGACATCTTCCTGGGCGACGCACGCGACGTACATGTCGATCTTGTCCGCGAGTTGGTGCCGCTTTCGCGCGCCGGAGTCATCTTCGAATTGGGCAACGCGCTGGCGGAGCGCGATCTTGACCACGCGCTCACGCTTGTTCGACGATTACTGGACCAGGGCGAAAGCGCCATCGGCATTTTGCTGGTCGCAGCTTTGCCCACCGTTCGCAATTTACTTCTCGCAAAAGATCTGATGGAGCGACACCGGTTGCCGCGTCCGCATGCCCCATTCCAGTTCATCTCCACGATCAATCGTTTACCCGCGGAGGCGACGCAGCACTTGCCACGAAAAAAAGATGGCACGATCAACGCTTACGCGCTCGGGATCGCCGCCCAAAACGCTCATCGCTTTGAAACCAAACAACTGATGCACGGAATGCAGGCATGTCTCGATGCGAATTTGAAGCTGGTGACCACGCAGCTCGATCACGAGCTGGTTTTAACCGAGGTAGTGGTCAAGCTCCTCGGGTTGTAGCGGCGGTCTATGACCGCCGGTTTTTCTTGGAATTCGGCGCTCGCAGAGCGCCGCTACAATCAGGCGTCTCCCACCTGTTTGCGCGCAATTGGCCCAATATAGGGAATGTCCCAGCAAACAAGAATGCCACCGATGCCCGGAATAGCGGAAAAAACGGCGTGCACAACAGCCGAGACAATGTTGAAAAGGACCCAGGCGCAGCCGAAAATGATCGACTGCATCGCATAAAAGCGCACGAAGTTGTCCTGTTTTTCAAGGATGTAAAAGATAATGCCGCCGATCAACGGAATACAGGCGATGGCCGCGGCCACATTTGCCGGCAAACCCGTCGATGTCGATCTTGAGGTCGCCGCGGGATCTTGATCGGACACGGGTGGCGGCTGGCTTGGATCGACCGGATCAGGCATGACTTAGTTACACAAGTTGTCAGCGGCTTTGTCAAGCGATCTTCCAGTGCAGTTTCGATTTTTGCTTTCGCTTCCCGGTAAAAGCAATACGCTGCATCAATAAACAGATGCAGAAAAGGTGCGCGCGCGGTTTTACATTGCTTGAGCTGTTGATTGTCATCGCGGTCGTCGCGATCCTGGCCTCGATTGCCTACCCGGTTTTCATCGGCGCGCAAGAGCGCGCGAAAGCAACAAAGGATATGAGCAACCTCCGCCAGATCGGAATCGCCACGCAGCTATATATGAACGATAACGACGGCGTCCTCCCTGGTTCAACAACCGTACCGTGGATGTCGCAACTTCATCCGAAATACCTCTCCTCTTGGAATATTTTTCAGTCGCCTTTCGATATACGCGCGCCATCGGAATTGGGCAACGCGACCACACCGATCAGCTACGGTATCAACGCTAACATCTACCCACCGCCTAACAACACGGCAATATCCGCCGACAAAATTACCAAGCCTACGATCTTTATATTGTTCGCTCCGGCTCAGGCGGCAACGGCAACGGTCACGTTCCAAGGTACAGCTGCGCCGGGTGTCACCGTTTTAGTTTTAGGAAAGGGCGCCACGGCGACGAGCACTCCAGGCGGAACGACAGCCGCACCTCCACCACCATCTGGAACACATAGTAATCGAACACGCATCAATGCGCTTTTCGCGGATCTGCATTTAGAGAACATGACGTGGCCGGGTTCCGCCGCCGCCGTTTCCACGACATTCACGAACAACGCGGCGGCCCTACCAGCTGATCCGGACGGGTACTTCCGTTGGAATCCGTTCTAAAAATCCGTAGCGCCGCACATCACTACCCGGCGCTTATGGGCTCGGGTTTGCTCGATCAAATCGGGGAGTGCGTGCGCAAATATTTCGCTCGTAAAACGTGCGCAATTATTTCCGATACTAATATTGCGCCGCTCTTTGGCGAGCGCGTTATCAACAGTTTAACAGGTGCGGGTTTCCAGCCGACACTGATCACAATTCCCGCGGGCGAGCAATCGAAGACGCTTGAGCAAGCGGGCGCGATTTGCGATCAGATGATCGCG
>QHPX01000158.1:16337-52686 GCA_003219195.1 Verrucomicrobiota bacterium | reverse complement strand
CCGCCGCCTCGACGAATGGAGGTCGGACCTCCCGCGACGCCGGAACCGCCAGTTCGGCTCGGACCGGGCTCGGAGGAGCTCGCCCGTCCGCATCCTCCCGTTCCACCGCCCCTCCCGATTCCGAAAACGGCCCCGTCGCAAAAGCTCGAGCCAGTCGTGCCTCGTCTTGCCCCGAACGAAGTGTTGCTCGATCTGCCGCTCGATGTTGTCGCCATGCACGTCAATGCGGCATTTCAGATTGGGGCGATTCGCGCTCGGCCGGCGGCGTTGACGGTGGCACTCGAAATTCCCGCCCTCGCCGCCACGGGCGGAGTACCGTTGAAAACAGGTTTTCATCTGGGCCCGATCGATCTCGACGCCAACGGGCATATTTCCATCGTCCGCCTAATTCCTACGTCGCAGCCATTTCGCGCGGTGGAAATGCGCAACGCCTTCGCGATTGAGGGCGTCACAGTTGTGCCAGCAAACGAACGCGAACGATTACAGCTCATGTCATCGTCCGCATCGAGCATGACGATGCAGTTGTTCGCTCCACTCGAGTTAATTTCGGTTGAACTCGCCTCCAATCTGGAAATCAAGCAGCTGGTCCTGCGTTGCCGCGGTAAGGCCGTGCGTGTCGTATTGAATTCCCAAAACTCGCAGACAAAAAGTGGCGTAAGTTTTGAAGCGACAACTGTGCAGCTCGATCAGTCGCGGCGTATCGACGAACTCACTCTCACTCCTATCGGGTAACGGGCATCTCAAACCGGGATTTGTAGGGCGGCCATCTTGGCCGCCAATAAAAAGAAACGGCCGCGAAGATCGCCTCGATCTCTTTTGCCGATAACTTTGCCATAATTTTCCGCTCTGCTTTCACGTTCTCGGCAAAAGATTTCTTGCCCCGCCAGGTTTTCATCGCCGCGCGTTGCACCGCTTCGTAGGCCGTTTTGCGGGCAAGTCCGGCACGAGTAAGCGCGAGCAAAATCGATTGGCTAAAATAGAGACCTCTCGTCAGCTCCAGATTACGCCGCATGTTTTCCGGATAAACGCGCAGTCCACCTACCAGCTCGCGCAATTTTACCAGCATGTAATCCAGCAACGTGCACGAATCCGGCAAAATGATCCGCTCCGCGCTGGAATGACTGATGTCACGCTCGTGCCAAAGCGCGACGTTCTCCATCGCTGCCACCGCGTTCCCGCGCACGACTCGAGCCAGCCCACTCAACCGCTCCCCGGTAATTGGATTGCGTTTGTGCGGCATGGCCGAGCTCCCCTTCTGGCCTTCGCCGAAAAATTCTTCCACTTCCAAAACTTCAGTGCGCTGAAGGTGTCGGAATTCGGTAGCCCAGCGGTCGATCGACGATGCGATCAATGCCAGGGTCGTCAAAAATTCAGCGTGGCGATCGCGCTGCACGATCTGGGTCGAGATTGTAGCCGGACGCAGCCCGAGTTTCTGGCAAACCTCGCGCTCGATCCGCGGATCCAAATGCGCGTGTGTCCCGACCGCGCCACTGAGTTTCCCTACGCAAATGCGCTCGCGCGTTTGCGCCAGGCGTTCTTCCGCACGCCCGAACTCATCGAACATCAGCGCCAGCTTTAGTCCAAAGGTGATCGGCTCGGCGTGAATTCCGTGACTGCGTCCGATCATTGGAGTTTTTTTGTATCGGCGTGCCTGTTTGCCGATTGTTTTTCGCAATGCCACAACGTCGTCAGACAGAATTTGGACCGATTCGGTCATCTGCACCGCCAGCGTGGTGTCGAGAATATCGGAGGAAGTTAATCCCTGATGAATCCAGCGCGCCGCCGGGCCTACGTAAGACGCAACATTTTCGAGGAATGCGATGACGTCGTGATTTGTACGCTTCTCGATCTCCGCGATCTCAGGAATCGAGAAGCGCGCGCGCTTGCGAATTTCGGTCGCGTCTTTCCTCGGAATCTGGCCGAGCTCGGCCATCGCCTCGCAGGCGAGTATTTCAATCTCGAGCCAAATTTGAAATTTCCGCTCCTCCGACCAAATCTGGCGCATCTCCTGGCGAGAATAACGATTGATCACCGTGCCAAGATAAAAGCGCCGGCTCAGCGCGGAAAGCGTTTTGTGCGAAAAACAAATCGCCCCGGCAGATTCGCCGCCGGAGCGATTATCAAATTCGATTGTCGATCTTGCCGCTTAACAAACGCAGGCGCGAATAAACCGGCCGTTGTTTTGAACGCGCACCTGGCCGCTGGCAAAAAGATCGGCTACCGTTGCGACCGTTTCTTTTGTGTTCTTTGCGCAGGAACTCACCGCCAAGATCAGTTCTCCTAGAGAAAGTTTCAAGCGCGGCTTCAGGATATGGCTCGTCTTTTTCATAGCGTGCTTCCTTTTAGATAGAGCAATTTAGATGCCAGCCTACCCATTCCGGTGCCTTTACAAGGCGGCAGCACTACATATCGAAGATTAAGCGGTCGTCAGACACCAATCCCTCCGACACTTGTGTAAAAACGCTTTACACGTACCGCTACACTTCGTCTCTGTCGGTTGCCGCCCTTCCAGCGGTCAATCTCATGGTTAAAAAATAGAGAAATGCGAGTGTGCCCACGAAAATAACGATCCAGTGAGACTGGCTTCTAATGAAACGCACCATCCCGTCGGGATCAGAAAGCAGATCGGGTTGAAGGCGATACGCTTTGTCACCGAGATAAGCCAGGATGAAACACCAGAGCGCGGAGCCGAGGATCGTTACCACGCTGAAAACCATGAAGTTCATGCGCACAATGCCGGCTGGAATCGAGATTAGGTGCCGGATGACCGGCAGAAGGCGCGCAAAAAAAACGCCCCCTGCTTCGTAACGACTCAACCACACTTCCGCCCGCTCAAGCTTCTCAGGAGTAATAAAAAAGAACCGGCCGAACCGGACAATGACGACTCGACCCAGCCCCCGCGAGACCCAGTACGTGATGCCGGCGCCTAAATAAGAGCCGGCTGTTCCCGCTAAAATAACGCCGCTAAAATTAAGATGGCCCTGTGCTGCGAGAAACGCCGCTGGCGGAATGACAACTTCGCTCGGCACCGGAAAGATGGAACTTTCCATCGCCATTAACAGGATAATTCCCAGATAACCGCCGCTTAGGACCCAGCCGAACCAGAGCTCCAGAAGATAGTGCATATTGTTATTCTGAGCGAAGTGAGGAATCTCTCAATCTTCTTTTTTGCAATCAATCCAGCGTAGTTGATTCTGAATTCCGAAAACCGCAACCTGATTCCACCATGTCGATCTACCGGCGCGTCCTTCGATACTATCGCCCCTTTTGGGGACAAACAGTTTTCGGTCTCGGGCTCACGCTCGGCGGCATCGGTTTGAATCTTCTTAAGCCGTGGCCGTTCAAGATTATTGTCGACGATTTTCTGCGGGCGAATGGGGCCGCGCGCAGTGATTGGCGTCTCTGGATTCCCCTCCTCTGCGTCGCACTCGTGGTGATTCAGCTTTTCTGGGGCATCATTAACTGGATCACTAACTATCTGTTCGTAAAAATCGGTCTGCAAGCGCTGCTTAAGCTTCGGACGGACCTTTACTCGTACCTGCAATCGCTCTCACTCAAGTACCACGATATGCGCCGGTCCAGCGATTCGAGTTTCCGCGTCGCATACGATTCGCAGTCGATCCAAACGATCTACAACAAAGGCTTCACGAATATCTTTGGATCGACAATCACGCTCGCCGGCACGTTTCTGATCATGGTGCGGCTTGATTGGCAACTCACGTTGCTTTCGCTTGCCATCGTGCCGCCGGTGGTGGGTGCGATTTACTTTTTTGCGCACCGGATTCGTCG
The DNA here is from genome assembly GCA_003219195.1 of Verrucomicrobiota bacterium. Classification (GTDB taxonomy): domain Bacteria; phylum Verrucomicrobiota; class Verrucomicrobiia; order Chthoniobacterales; family UBA10450; genus UBA10450. The sequence goes on along the minus strand of QHPX01000158.1, from coordinate 48,897 downwards.
CGAGTCCACATTCATTCAGGAGCGCGAGAGCGCAATTCTCGCGCAAGTGCAGGAAGGCCTCAGCTCCATCCGCATGGTGCACGCGTTCGGGCGCGAAGAATTTGAAGTTGGGCAATTCCACCAACAAGCCAGCCAGAGTTTGCAGGCAAATCTGCGTCTCACGCTAACGAATGTGAACAGCGCGCTTGTGATTAGCACGCTCATGGTCGTTGGCACGGCGGCGATGTATTACGTAGGAACGCTCCATGTCCTCGCCGGCACGCTTACTCTCGGTTCGCTCCTCGTCTTCAGCGCGTATTTATTGATGCTTTATCAGCCGCTCGAATCGCTCACTTACACAGCATGGGCGATGGAAGGTGCGACTGCAGGAGCGAAGCGTTGCTTTGAGGTGCTGGATGGCCAGGATGATGTAGTCGATTCGCCGGAGGCGATTGTGATTGCCGAAACCAAAGGCGCGCTGCGATTCCAAAATGTGTCCTTTGGTTACGCGCAAAATCGAAATGTGCTGCATCATGTCGATCTTGCGATTTCACCAAACCAAATCGTCGCGCTCGTGGGAGGAACGGGCGTGGGGAAAAGCACGCTCTTGAGCTTGGTGCCCAGGTTTTATGATCCGACTGAAGGTTCAATCGCGATCGATGGTCGCGATTTGCGCGCCATCACAAAGAAATCGTTGCGGGCACAAATCGCGATTGTCTTGCAAGACACCCTGCTCTTTTCCACAACCGTGCGCGAAAACATTGCCTACGGGCGACCCGACGCGACCGAAGATGAAATTGTCGACGCCGCGCGACGCGCCCAGGCCGATGATTTTATACGGCAGCTTCCGACCGGATATGCAAGTCCGATCGGAGAACGGGGCGGACATTTGAGTGTCGGCCAGCGCCAACGAATCGGAATTGCGCGCGCCTTTTTAAAAAATGCGCCAATTCTGCTCCTCGATGAACCGTCTTCGGCACTCGACCCAGCGACCGAAGCAGCGATTATGGAGACGATCAAGGAGCTGATGCGGGGTCGCACGACGTTGATCGCGACGCATCGGCTCGCCACGATCCACAACTGCGATCAAATCGTAGTGCTGGAACGCGGGTCCGTTGTCGAGCAGGGCCGCGGGCCCGAACTAGTCGCGCGCGGCCGAGTTTACGCGAGCCTCTACACTTCGGGAAAATTTCTCACGTGAGCAACGTCCGACAAGATCGACATGTTGAAAGCGATTGGTGGCCTCATCCGATTCCCTCGAACGTGGAGTTTGGCGAAGGATTTTATTGCGAGACCGCGCAGATTTTTCGTCACCTCCGCAGCCGTAAGCGAAAGGCAGTTGTGATCGGTAAGCACGTTTCCTGTTACGCCGGCTGCTCTTTCGCTATCGCTGAAAATGGTACGTGCACGATCGGCGATTTCACTTTGTTGAATGGCGCGCTCATCATGGCCGAGGACAAGATCGACATCGGATCGCACTGTCTGATTTCGTGGAACGTCGGCATCGCTGATTCCGATTTTCATCCACTCGAGCCGGCCCAACGCCTTATCGACGCGCAGGCGCTCGCGCCATTTTTCAAAGATCGTCCGGCGCGACCCAAGCTGGAAACCGCGCCGGTTCGAATTGCCGACAATGTTTGGGTCGGCATGAATGCGGTAATTTTGAAAGGTGTAACCATCGGCGAAAACTCGATCGTTGCCGCCGGCTCGGTCGTCACGAAGAGCATTCCGCCAAACACGGTCGTCGCCGGCAATCCCGCCGTCATTGTTAAAGAATTCTAACCACGAAGAACGCGAAGTGATTTTGAGATGAAACGCAAGCGCATCGTCGTCATGGGCTTCATGGGCTCGATGCCGATTGCCGGCGTGATCTGGCAGCACGTTCATTACCTTGTCGGCCTGCACCGCCTGGGTCACGATGTTTACTATATCGAAGATTCGGCGCGGCTTCCCTACAACCCGGAAACCTTCGAAATAAACAATCAATTCGATTATGCGTCGCAGGTTCTTGCTCGATTGGCGCGTGAATTCCGATTCAAGAATCGATGGGCTTTTTGTGCGCGTTATCTGCGGGGCCGGCCAACCGCAGGTTTATCGCTGAAAAAGGTCCGTCAGCTTTATTGCGAAGCCGATGCGATCCTGAATATTTGCGGCGCGCAGGAACTAAACGAGGACCTTCTTGCCTGTGAACGCCTTCTTTACATCGAGAGCGATCCCAGTGTTGAGCAAATCAAAATCGACCGGGGCGTAAGATCAACAATCGATTATTTGCGGCGTCATCAAGCACTTTTTTCCTTCGGTGAAAACGTCGGCACCAAAAGTTTTTCGGTGCCGACGCACGGATTCAGATGGCATCCAACCCGTCAACCAATCGTGACTGATTTTTGGAAGACCACTCGCGCTCCACCGCGGGCGGCGGTGTTTACTTCGATTGCGAATTGGTCGACCAGCGGAGTGAAAGACATCACCTGGCGCGGCGAGAAATATCTCTGGAGCAAATCGCGCGAGTTCCTGCGCTTCGCCGCTGCGCCAAAGAAAGCCGGCGAAATATTTGAGCTCGCGACCAATATTAGAGATGCAAAGACGCGCGCGAGATTTCTCGGCAACGGCTGGCGTCTGTATTCGCCCCTTCAGCTCAGTGTCGATTATTGGCTCTACCGCCATTACATTCGCCGCTCCAAAGGCGAATTCACCGTCGCAAAAGATCAATATGTCCGCTTAAACACCGGTTGGTTCAGTGATCGCAGCGGTTGTTATCTCGCCGCTGGCCGGCCGGTGATCACTCAAGAGACTGGATTCACAAAAAACTACGGCGGCGACGTCGGACTGCTCACCTTTAAGTCGTTGGGCGAAATTGTCGATGCAGTGAAAATGATCAATGCCGATTATAAACGCCACGCTCGCGCTGCTCGCGCGATCGCCCGCGAAATTTTCGAAGCAGAGAAAGTTCTGACCTCGCTGCTCGACCGCGCTGGCGTTTGATCGCGTATCGTAATTGTAGCCGCGCTCAGCCTGCCGTCCTGAATCACGGGCTTGCGGCATAGACGGTTGATTTCTGCAAAGTTCGTTTCATCTTCTCGGACTTTCCTGCGATGAAATATTGTTACTTGCCGGTCCTGCTGGTGGCGTTTGAGGTAACTCAACTGCAAGCACAACAAAACGCGCCGCCACCGGCTTTCCCCGTGCAGCCGAACGCGTCGGCGAAACCGAGCGCAGCTGCGCCGGCTATTGTCGCCGTGCCAGTGCCGCCGCCGCGTCCGAACGGCCCGATTCAAAAAAGTTTGGTGCGGATCACTTCAACTGAAGTGGAACCGGATTACAGAGCGCCCTGGAACGCGGGTGGGCTGCAGCGGGGAATTGGGGCCGGCTTTGTCATCGATGGCAACCGCATCATGACCAATGCGCACGTGGTGAGCAACAGCCGTTACCTGACCGTCGAGCGCGATGGCGATCCAAACAAGTATCCGGCCAAAGTTCAGTTCGTGGCGAACGATTGCGACTTGGCACTCATCACGGTGGATGCGCCCAATTTTTACAAGAACATGGTCCCGCTGAAATTGGGCGGCATTCCCGAACTTGAATCGACCGTGTCCGCTTATGGCTATCCGATCGGCGGCGAGCGCATGTCGGTCACTACCGGCATTGTTTCCCGCATCGATTTCCAACTTTATACCCATTCATCGATTGACTCGCACTTGGCCATCCAGATCAGCGCGCAAATTAATCCGGGCAACAGCGGCGGACCAGTGATGCAAAACGCCAAAGTAGTCGGGGTGGCGTTTCAAGGTTACAGCGGCGATGTCGCCCAAGGTGTCGCTTACATGGTGCCGACTCCGGTGATTCGCCGTTTTCTCAAAGATATCGAGGACGGTCACTACGATAAATATGTCGACCTTGGAATCACGTATTCGAAGTTGCAAAACCCGGCGCAGCGAAAATTTCTCGGATTGAAAGAGGACGGTCGCGGTGTGCTTGTTACCACGGTTGTGGCAGCCGGACCGTGCGCGAAAATTCTTCGCGAAGGCGATGTGCTATTGGCGATCAATGATCATCCGATTGCAAGCGATGCGAGTGTCGAATTAGAAGGCGAACACGTGGAGATGCCCGAAGTGGTGGAACGAAAATTTAAGGGCGACATGGTGAAGTTCGACATTTGGCGCGACAAGCAGCCGGCGAGCGTGAAAATCGTGCTGAGCACGGTGTGGCCTTATTTTGTTCAAGGTCACAGTTACGATGTGCGGCCGCGCTTCGTCGTTTACGGCGGGCTGCTTTTTCAACCGATGAGTCTCGATCTAATCGAGGCCTATCAGCCGACCGATCTGCGCATCCGTCATTACTTCGATTACTTTGTGCTCGAGCAAATTTATCTGGAACACCCGGATGTGATCGTGCTGACAAACATTCTGCCGGACCCGATCAACACTTTTTTGGCGCCGTATCGTGGGGGGATTGTCGATGAAATCAACGGCAAAAAAATTCGCACGCTCGATGAATTGGCAAAAACGTTTTCCGAACCGACGGAGCGCTTTGTCGTAAAAATGATCGGCGATGGCCCACCGCTGGTGCTCGACCCGAAGCAAGCGGAAGCGGCGCGTGAGCGAATCAAAACGCGTTACAACGTAGTGCGGGAACAAAACCTCCAGGAACAAGCGGTCGCAAAAGCGGCGGAAGATCAGAAAAAAATGTAAAAAATGCGAAAAAAATTGTTCACCACTTTCGCGATAATTCTCCTGACGGGTACGGTGGCCATCGCGAAGAAGGAGCCAGCGCTTCCGACGGCGAAGGAGGCCAAGCAGAAAACGCTTTCACTCGTGCGTGTGAATGTGACCGGCCAGCCTTACGATTATTTTCGGCCGTGGCAAAAGAAAGCCCCGCAATCGAAACGCGCTCTCGGCGCCGTTTTATCGAAAGGCCGCGTTCTGGTGACGGCCGATTTGGTGGCAAACCAAAATTACGTTGAGCTGGAGCGCGCGGAGTCCGGCGAGAAAAGCGCGGCCAACGTTCAGGTGATCGATTATGAGGCAAACCTCGCTCTACTCGAGCCAGCCGAGAAGAATTTTTTGGACGGCATCACGCCACTCGATATTGCGACGGACACGGTGGTGGGCGATCGGCTCGCCGCGTGGCAACTCGAGCCGACCGGCGCGCTCGTTGCCACGGAAGGTTTGGTCACCACCATTCAGATGACTCATTATCCTGTCGATGTTGGCCAGTTCCTCACTTATCGCGTCAGCATTTCGATGCAATATCGAGAGAACAGCTACACCATTCCGCTGGTCAAAAATAACAAGCTGGCCGGATTGCTGCTGCGGTATGATTCTCGCGCTCAACTGGTCGACGCCATTCCCGCGCCCATCATCACACATTTTTTGAAAGACGCCGGAACCGAGAAGTACGGTGGTTTTCCTTCGGCCGGTTTTTCGTTTTTCCCGACGCGCGATCCACAGCTGCGTACTTTCGCCGGTCAAACTGGAAAGCCGGGTGGAGTTTATGTGACGAGTGTGGAACCGAACATGCCGGCAGTGAAGGCCGGCCTGCAAGTGGGCGACATCGTGACAGAAATTGGCCACAACTGGATCGATCAGAACGGCAACTATGTCGATCCTCTCTACGGTAAAATTGAACTTACAAATCTGCTCACGGCCCATGCCTTCGCAGGCGACAACGTGCCATTCCAAGTCCAGCGCGATGGCAAATCGCTGGAATTCAACGTCACGCTCGAACATCGCGCCGCAAAAAATTACGTTGTTGCGCCTTATAATCTCGATCAGCCACCTCTCTACTACGTGCTCGGCGGAGTCATTTTTCAGGAGTTGTCGCGCCAGTACTTAAAGGAGTGGGGCGCTAACTGGCAGAAAGAAGCTCCCCAAAGATTTGTTTATCTCGATCGTTTCCAATCCGAGCTTTTCCCCGAAGGTCATCGCAAAGTCGTCGTGCTCAGTCAGGTGCTGCCGGCCAACGCCACCATCGGTTACGACGATCTCGCCTACCTGGTCGTCAAAAAAGTAAACGGCGCAGAAGTGAAGTCGTTGGCCGATCTGGCGGAAGCGGTGAAACATCCGATCGACGGGTTCATAAAAATCGAAACCGAAGAAGACCCAAAGCAAATCGAGCTGGAAGCGGCCCAGGTTGCAGCGGAAGCTCCCGCGCTCCAGGAAAATTACGGTATTCCCTCGCTCGAACGATTGGAATAACCGGCATCGCTGATTGTCGATCCTGCTTCCATCGCCTGAGCGTTGCGCTAGATCACGACCAGCCGCACGAACTGGAATACGCCGGCGAGAAGCAGAGAGATAATTCCGAGGAAGAACGGCCAGAATGCGTCCAGCACGGCCGTATTGTATAGCTGCAGAATACTGACGGCGGTTCCGAACGCCAGGCCAACGGAGAAGAGAGATCTGCTGCCACTCGCGGTTTGTAATTCTGTGCAGGGAAAACTGCGAAAGGCTTTTAGATAAACGATCACGATTGGGAAGAACAGCACAGCAGCAAATGCACTGGCCCACCGCCAGATTGTAGTGGGAGAAAGGTTAGCTGTCAGAAGCAAGTGACCCACCAGACAGAGCGCGAGTGGAACCGCCGAATTAGTCAGCAAAATCCGCAATCGGAACTTATCGATCTTCGACCACTCATGAACCGATCCGCTCCGAAAAACAACCACCACTCCCGCAAAACCAGCCAACGCAACTGCGACTTGCGCAGCCGTGCTCAGAGCTTCAGCCGGTTCCATTCTCTTCGCCGCCTAACGACGGCCTCGACTCTCCACTCTCAACCGTCAATTCTCAACCCGCTAAGCTGCGTCGGGGCCGGTTCTTCCCGCCGGCCGCGGCGCGCTCAGAAATTTTGCGACTTCTTCGTTGTAGGTTTTGAACGGATCGCCCATCACGAGAAAATCGCGACTATCGCAGGCGATGGAATCCCAGTTGATCACGTAGGATTGATCGCCTTGTTGAAAGCCGGCCACGGCACGCGCGCGGCCGGAGGCGCGAGTGTTAGCCGGAGGAGTGTGGGTCGCATCCTGGCGGCGCACGCTGTTGTTCCACTCAAGAATTCGTTTGCCCGGAGTGACTCCGAAAAATAATCCGCGTTCCGGATCGATGTTGTGATATTCAAGATCGACACTTTGCAGCCACGGATCGTTCCAACTCAATCCTTCCGACTCAATCAATATCTCGAGCAGCCACTTCTTCGTGATCCAATCGACGCCGCCGATTAATGCGTAAGGGTTTCGTTCGAGCGCCTCGAGAACAAAGCTCCAGCTCTCAAGCAGCCAATTCGTTTCCGCGCTGCGGTTTCGAAAACGCTTCTGCGCGAGGTCGCAAAATTGCCATTGCACATCGAGCGCACCGATCGTTTTGCCGTTCTCAAGATCGACAATCCAACGCCCGCTCGGGTCACGCGAAATGTCGCGTGTGCTCTGGACCGCGTCAGTCAAGACAAGGTTTCGCGGCAAGCGGCCATCTTCGAGGAGCGAGAGCACGCACGCGGTGGTGCCGATCTTAAGCGCCGTGGCGAATGGACTCATGTTTGAGTCGCCGATGAGCAAGTGAAGCCGTCGATATTTCCGGTAGTCGGCCAACGGTTCATCGCGGGCGTTGATAATGGCGCGATTAAACTGCACCCACTGGTAGATGTCATTGACGATGTGATCGGCGCGCTGGCTCAGTTGAAAATCGACCTGCGCCTCCTGTTTTGGCGGTTCGAAATCGAACGCCAGCGGATTGGCCTGACCGACGCGGCCCGCACCGGTGAAGATCTGTCTCGTCGCCAGAAAAGTAAGGAGCGTCCCAAGAACCGGCGGCGTGAATTGCGCCTCGCGTTTCATCAAATAATTCTCATGGCAACCAAAAGTGGCGCCGGTGTGATGGTCGACGTTGTTCTTGATGAACGAGACGTGACCGGCCGCGCCCAAGGCGGCGAGAGACGATTGGAGTAACTCGTCACCGGCTAAATCGTAGGTGACCAAATCACGCAGGTGCAAACATTCCGGCGACGCGTACTCGATGTGCCCCATATCGAGATAGAGACGGCCGCCATTCAGAAGGAAGCCGCCATTGCCCGGCGGTTCCTCATAATCGCGATAGTGGAGATCGATCGTTCCGATCTGGGCTTTTCGAAAGAGGTAATTCTTAACCTTCGCCGGCCAGGCCTCGGAACTAGCGTGCGCGTCTTCTTCGCTGAGCAAACAGCCGTACTCAGTCTCTATTCCGACGACCCGATCCATCTCAGCGACCATCTCTCACCGTTGTGCGGCGGACAAGCGGCAATCATCAAAAAATCGCACGCCAGCGCCGGAAGCGCGCATGAGGCTTGAAAACGAATTGGAAACTGGGCAAAATGATTTCTGCATGAGAGACTTGGGCCTTCGCAGTCCGTTCGTGCAGGTGGGCGGATTAGTCTACTTCGCCCGCATGTTGGACAAAATTCGCGCTCACGCCAAAGGCGAATTGCCTCCGGATTATCAGGCGAATCTCGGCCGGGGTTTTGATGAGCGCTGCGTCGCCTTTTTGCGCGTCAACTACAAGCAATTAGTCGAACAAGTGAAGCAAGGCGGCACTGATGAAGAAATGCTTCTATGGTGCTTCAGTATGGGCCGGCAGCCATCCGAGGACGAAATCTATGTCTGGAATGAATTCATGCGCAAGCGTGGCTGGAACGACGAAGTCTCTGAGACGCTCAAGCGCCGCAAAATGGCAGGGACGCCGCGCTTGCGACGTCCAGGACCGCACAACGCGCTGTCCTACAAAATTACGGCGCCTTTGCTGGCGCGGCCACTTTATGCGGCGGTGGCGGCGGTTGGCTCCGATAGTCGATAAATTTCCAGACCGCGATAACAACAATAACCACCGCCACAGTGGCAACCCAAAGCCGCGTCGACTGACTGGTCACTGGTCACCCGTCACCTTGCTTATTCCGACAATGTATCGATTCGTTCCGCGAGCGCGAAATCCAGTTCGGTCAGACCGCCTTTGCTGTGGGTCGAAAGAACCAGCCGCACTTTATTGTAACGAATATCGATGTCGGGGTGATGCTCCTCGTCCTCCGCCACTTCGGCGACGGCATTCACAAAATCGATCGTATCGGCAAAATCATCAAACTCAAAAGTCCGTTCGATGTGCTTCTTTTCCAACTCCCACTCCGGGACTTTTTTCATGCGGGCCTTCAGCTCATCCGCTTTCATCAAATCAGCCATAACGGGACAACGAGTAACATCCCAAAATCGTTTTGCAACGTTGAATCAAGCTTCTTTCTTGAGCCGAGTGCTTTTCGCCTAAAGGTCGACAATCTTGCGAAGATTCCTCGTCGAATCGAAAACTTCCACCGCACATCGCCGTGCCTGCCTTGAAAACTTTGGCCAATCCGAGAGGACTTCTTTTATCGCGGCGAGAGCTTCCTCCTGCCCGTCGACAAAACAGAAGCTGCTCTCCAGCGGAAGATGCGGCGCGGCGCCGGTGTCTTCGGTGACGACCGGCCGTCCCGAGGCCAGGAAGCTCGCCGCCCGATCACTGAGCCAACCTGTTTGCCACGCAACGTCTACGCCCTTGATCGCTGTGAATTCGGCGAGTGCGCTCCCAATGTAGCTCCGATATTTCCTTGGTGTTCGCGCGACCCGGTGCGGATCGACCACGTGCCATCCACGTTCGGTGAGACGCATTCGCTCGGGGTCATTAGCGTTGATATTCATGGCCAGCTCGAACCGCGCTTCCGGCAGGTGTATCGGAAGATCGAGATATTTTTCGAACGCAAGTTTTTTCGACAAATCTGGAAATTCTCCCCCAACTTCAACCGCCCCACTCCAATACCATTGCCCTATCGTCGTAAATTTCGACGAGCGCGGACGCGGTTGACGCCGGAAGAATTCAGTATCCACGAGCGGGTAAAATGTCTTCCATTTCAGGCGCGACTTCGGCAACCGGCAGTCGGGGCCGCGAACATTCAGCCCGATCGTCCAAAACTCGTGATGGTGCGATTGGCCCATCTCTGTTCGGGTCATCCAGTAAAAAATTTCGCTCGGATCGAGATCGCAAAAAATCCGTCGCTCGAATTGGAGCAGCAACGGCGGATGGATCGAATAACTGAGATTGAGCAGCGTGTTCGGGCCGGCGAGCCGATCGAGCAGTTCGCGCTTTGAAATGCCGATGCAACGAATCGCGTCGAGATCATGGACGTCATTCGCCGGCTTTTGATAAAGCAGGCAGTAACGACCGGCAAGGCCATGCTCGCGTAATTGCCGTTGGAAGTTGTCGATCTTAGCCCGGTTGTCGCCCGCATCTTGCGTTGCCGGCAGCAATTCGAGCCAAACCGCGTCCAGCTTCAATCGTCGCAACCCGAGCATCCATTGCAGCGGCACCGAAAAATTCCCGCCGCCCTCGCGATATTTCGCTGCAAAGCCGCACCCAAGGAAAATCGTCACGCGAGCAGAATCGCCATTCTGCTCGCGTGCTCAAGCACGAAGGGGTCGCAATCTTAGAAGATGCCTCTGTGCGTCAGATGCGCTCCACCAGTGAACCCCTGCGGCTGTCTCTGCTGATCGCAAAAATGCCCGTTCGGGATCGGGATTATGAAGCGTAAGAACTGCGGTTGTCTGCGAACGTTGAGCTCCTGCTCCAAATCGTAGCCAAAACCAATCAATTGTGGTTCGTGCAGGAAAGTGCTGTACATCAGCATTCCCGCCGGCCTGCCGTCATCGCGAATACCTACAGGAATCGACAAGTTTGGATAACCGGCGACGGCGGGTCCGGTCGAATTCGTCAAATGCGGCGCGACAATCGCATCGAGATTGTCGGCGGCGAGGGCGTCATCGATTCCAGCTTGGGCTGTATTCGTAGCATGCGTTCGCGCGGCCACGTAAATGGGGTTGTGGGGATAACCCATGGTCTGTTCCGATGCTAGGAAGACGTCCTGATCATAGTAAACCAACTCCTCGCGACAATGCGCTTCGTTGAAAGCGATCAGATCAGCCAAGCTCCGCATGTTCGTGTTTGTAAGCGTGGCGAGATACTCCGCGATTTGCGCCTTGAATTCATATAGGAGCGCTGTGAACTCGTCAGCGGTGTACGCGAATACGTCACCTGTATCAGTGTCTACAATAGTTGCACCGAGGCTTTCCATTACGCTCAACGCGTGCTCCGCAAACGCGACCGTGTTTTGGTCGCCCGGAATGCCGCTGCCGAAGTAGCTGTAATCGAAAAAGCGCACATCGCGTCCGATCCGCGCACCGTTGAGCGAACCGCGTTGGAGAAACTGCGTGTAATCGTGGGGAAGCTGATGCCCGATCACAGGGCCAAATGGCGACTGCAACGCGCCGAGAAGGATCGCAACATCGGTGACGCTGCGCGCCATCGGCCCAGCTGTGTCTTGCTGATGAGCGATTGGAATAATGCCGTCCTGCGAAACAAGTCCCCGAGTCGGTTTCAAGCCCACGATGTTCTCAACGGCAGATGGGCCGGTGATTGATCCATCCGTCTCCGTACCGATCGCCGCCGCGCAGAGATTTGCCGCAGCGCCATTGGCCGAACCAGAGCTTGAGCCCCACGATGTGTAACTCAAGTCGTAGGCATTGTTCGTGCTCCCACCGCGCGCGCTCCAGCCGACCGCGAGAGGATACGTCTCAGCCTCATCGTCCCGAAAGTTTGCCCATTCGCCCAGATTCGCTTTGCCGAGAATCACGGCGCCCGCATCGCGTAGGCGGTGAATGATCACCGCGTCGGACGGCACCTGGCTACCAACCAGCGCGAACGACCCCGCGGTCGTCTGCATTCTGTCGTGCGTCGCGATGTTGTCCTTGACCAAAATGGGAATGCCGTGAAGCGGTCCGCGCACATGGCCATGGCGGCGTTCGTTATCGAGTTCTTCGGCGATGGGTATGGCATCTGGATTGGTTTCAATCACCGAGTGAAGCAGTCCGTTGAATGAGTTGATGCGTTCCAGGTAATCGATCACCAATCCCTTGCTGCTCAGCCTGCCGGACGCCATCGCATCCTGAAGCTCGGGAATACTTTTTTCAAGAAAATCAAAACCGCCCGCCGCAGAAGCAGAGCGTGGCAGAAGCGAAGTCAGCCCTCCACTTAGCAGCGCCGCGCTTCCGAGAGCGGTTGTGCCGATAAATTTTCGACGCGTTACGCTGTGGTCGACGTCAGGATTGTTAGAGCCTTGCTTGTTCATATTATTTTCCGGTTGCGCTGTTTCGCGAGTGAACAGACGTGAGCTTATTATTTGATGACCTGTGCCGGAAGAGCTCCGGTTGGGCCGGTTGCGATCGTACGGTGGGTGGTGTTCGCGAGGTCAACTCCATAACCCTCCGTGAGTTAATCGATTCTGATCTCGAAAGCGGTCGTGAGTTTTTTTCATTCTCTGCACTTTATTTGACGGTTCCTCCTTCCTCCGCAAATTAGCGCTCTCTCCGCGCCCGTAGCTCAACTGGATAGAGCATCTGACTACGGATCAGAAGGTTTGAAGTTCGAATCTTCACGGGCGCGCATTTCTTTGTTTTGTCTCGCACCAAGGCCACTAAGGTCACAACGTCAATTCTCTTTTAGATGCATTGAGTTTGAGTCCTTCGTGCCCGTTGTGCATTTTGTGCGAGAAATGGATCTTAGGCGAGCGACCCGATTAAAAATCAGGCCGTGACTTCGAATTGGCTCATGAGTTTGAATGTCTCATAGCGCTCTTTGATTTCGTCCATCGACAGTTTGCGCAAACGCTCCAGGCTGAATGCTTCGACTGCGAAACTGGCGAGCACGCTGCCGTAAATCATCGCTTTGCGTAGATCGGTGAAATGCACGGTCTTCACTGTTCCGGCCAAATATCCCGCGATGCCGCCGGCGAAGGTGTCCCCCGCCCCGGTTGGGTCGTGGATGTCTTCCAGGGGGTAGGCGCCGCAGCTGAAAAATTCATCATCGCCGAAAAGTAAAGCACCGTGCTCGCCCTTTTTAATCGCGACATAGCGCGGTCCTGATTTGCGAATGCGCCGGCCGGCTTTGATCAAGCTTGTCTCTTTGGTCATTTCCCGCGCCTCGCTGTCGTTCAAGATGAGAAGATCGACCCGTGGAAGCAGCGCATCCAAATCGCCGCGTGTTGTCTCGATCCAAAGGTCCATCGTATCGGCCACGACGAAGCGCGGTTGTTCCATCTGATCGAGCACATGGGATTGCAACGTCGGCGCGATGTTTGCCAGCAAAACAAAAGCAGTTTTGCGATACGAGCCCGGCAACTTCGGTTGGAAATTCTCGAAAACGTTCAGCGCGATCGAACGCGTTTCGCGCGTGTTTAAATCCCAGGAATATTCGCCAGACCAGCGGAAAGTTTTCCCGTTCACCCGCTGCACTCCCTCACTGTCGATCTTGCGCGATTTCCAAAACTCGAACTCTGATTCGGGGAAATCATTCCCGACAGTACCGACCAGTTTGACCGGAGAAAAAAAACTCGCTGCCGCTGCGGCATAGGAAGCGGAGCCGCCTAGCAAATCGCTGTGTTCTTCGACCGGCGTTTTAACCGTGTCCAGTGCGATGGAGCCGACGACTAAGAGGGACATAAATCAGAGATCAGAAGTCAGAGGTCAGCGATCAGAAGCTTTTTGCAAGCGCGAGCGTACTCGACAATATCGGGCGCTTTCAACAATCCGGAAACGATGGCGACGCGGCGCGCGCCTGCGGCGATGACTTGCTCGAGATTGTCGATCTTGACTCCGCCGATGCAAAAGACCGGCATGGTTACATCGACATGCACCGGTGCAATCTCCGTAAGGCCGATTGGCGCATAATCCGGCTTGGTCGGCGTCGCGAAGATTGGGCCGAACCCGATGTAGTCCGCGCCTTCGTGTTGCGCTCCGGCTGCTTGCGTCAAGTTGTGGGTTGATTTCCCGATCACAATGGCGCGGCCGGTTTTTTCTCGGGCCAGCGAGATTGAATCGTCCTCCTGGCCGACATGCACGCCTTCCACCGGGACTTTTCGCGCAATCTCGGCGTGATCGTTCACGATCAGCGGAATCGAAGATCGACATGTAATTTTGTGCAGGTCCGATGCAAGATCGACAAGTTCGTCGAGCGACTGTTGTTTGCCACGCAGTTGGATAAGATCGACACCTCCTTCGATCATCGCTCCGGCTACGCGAGGCACGTCTAAGACATCAACATAGCTTAGATCTAAGATACCATAGAGTCGGCATTCGGTTAGACTTCGCAACGTCGTTACTCGTGCAGCCGGCGGCCAGGCGCATGCCTCAGCTCGAAATTGTCCGAAGCCATTACCCGCTCGACAAAACCGGTGTCGTATTTTCCGTCGCGGAATTCGGCGCTGCGCATGATGGCGGCATGAAATGGGACCGTCGTTTTGATTCCCGTGATGTAATACTCGTCCAGAGCCCGGCGCATGCGATCGATGGCTGAAATGCGGGTCGCGCCCACGGTGATGATTTTTGCGATCATGGAATCGTAATATGGCGGCACGACGTAGCCAGTGTAAGCATGCGAATCGATGCGAACACCGCGGCCGCCGGGCGCATAATAAAAAGCGATTCGTCCGGACGATGGTTGAAAATCCCTGGCCGGATCTTCGGCGTTAATGCGACACTGGACCGCGTGGAGCCGCGGGGTCGCATGCGCAACATGCGGTGAAAGCGGCTGACCCGCGGCAATGCGAATCTGTTCCTTGACTAAGTCGCAACCGTAAACCTCTTCTGTGATGGTGTGCTCCACTTGAATACGAGTATTCATCTCGATGAAATAAAAGTGGCGATCGGCATCGACCAGAAATTCAACCGTCCCGGCGTTCTCGTAGCCGACCGATTTCGCCAATTTCACTGCGGCGTTGCCCATTTTCTTGCGTAAAGCCCCAGTCATGAGAGGCGATGGGCATTCCTCTATGACTTTTTGATTGCGCCGTTGAATGGAACAATCGCGTTCGCCCAGATGAACGACGTGGCCATGTTGGTCGGCCATGATTTGAAACTCGATATGGTGCGGATTGACGATCAACTTCTCGATATACACGTTGCCGTTTCCAAAAGCCTTCTCGGCCTCGTGACGCGCGCTGTGAAAGCCGTGGATCAGGCTTGGCTCATTGTGGGCGGTGCGCATTCCTCGCCCGCCCCCGCCGGCGGTCGCTTTAATCATCACAGGGTAGCCGATTTTTTTCGCGATCCTCACCGCTTCCATCTCTGTTTCGACGATTTCGTTGCTTCCCGGTGTCACCGGCACACCGGCTTTGCGCGCACAAGCGCGCGCCGTGTTTTTATCTCCCACCGCCTGCATCGCCCTTGAAGACGGTCCGATGAATTTGATCTTGCAGCTTTCGCAGACTTCGGCGAAATGCGCATTTTCGGCCAGAAAACCGTAGCCGGGATGGATGGCATCGACATTGCCCACCTCGGCCGCGCTCATGATGCGGTCGATTTTTAAATAACTTTCCGAGCTGGGCGCCGCCCCGATGCAGATCGATTCGTCTGCGAGTTGAACATGCATCGAATCAACGTCCGCCTCGGAATAAACCGCCAGCGTCCGAACGGCGAGCTCTTTGCACGCGCGGATGATGCGCAGCGCGATCTCGCCGCGATTGGCAATCAAGACTTTCTCGAACATGAATGAAGTTGGCGGCGACGCGAGGAACTGGCGCTCCGTCCCTCCGCGTCAACGCACACGGAAAAGGACCTGACCGAACTGCACCGGTTTGCCACTCTCGGCCACAACTTCCGCGATGACTCCGCTGGTTTCCGCTTTTATTTCGTTCATCACTTTCATCGCCTCGATAATGCAAACGACCGTGTCCTCGGTGACTGTTTTTCCTACATCAACAAACGGCGGTGCGTCCGGGGAGCCGCCGCGGTAGAACGTGCCCACCATGGGCGAAACGATGTCTTTGAGCGCCGTTTCAACCGAGCGAGATGCCGCGGCGGGCTGGCCGTTTGGAACCGCCGTCGTTGGAGATGGCAAGACAGTTGCGGGCGCGGAAATAATCGGTTGGTCGCCGACGCCTTTTTGCAGCTTCAGGCGAAAACCATCTTTCTCCATCTCGAAGACCGAGAGGTCGTTCTTCTTCATCAAATCGATGATGGCTTTGATGTCTTTGAGGTCCACGGCGGGTCCCATTGGTAAAAACCGAAGGTCTAGGTAAAGCGGTTTTGCAAGCGAGGTCAAGTCAACGAATAAGCTGTAGCGGCGGTCTATGACCGCCGAAATAAAATGCGACGCTCACAGAGCGCCGCTACAGATACGCCTGAAGATATCGATCTTCGACTTTAAAATCATTGACGAGACGGAGGCTTATCTCGTTGTCGATAAGCCGCCGTTTCTTCTTGTGCACCCGACCAAGCCGAGCAGCACGCCAACGTTATGGAAAGAATTACGCGACCTGCTCGCGTTTGAAATCGCGAATGGCGGTCAGGTTTCGATTGTGAACCGGCTGGACCGCGAGACGAGCGGTCTGGTCCTGGTTGCAAAAACTTCCACGGCGGCACGGCGATTTGGTCTCTTGATGCAGCAGCAACGATTAAAGAAAGAATATCTGGCGATTGTCTGGGGCTGGCCGGATTGGGAAATGAAAATCGTTGATGCCCCGTTGGATCGACAAGGCAAACATCGACAAGCAGCCATCTGGGTGAAGCAAATGATTCATCCAACCGGCGCGCCGGCGAAGACTGAGTTCCATGTCGAGCGGCGGTTCGTTAGATCGACAATCGAAAAATTCAGCCTCATTCGCGCAATTCCGCACACCGGCCGCACCCACCAGATTCGGGTCCATCTTGCTTTAACTGGCCACCCGATTGTCGGCGACAAAATCTACGGCCCAGATGAAAAGCTTTATCTCCAATTTATCGAGACGGGCTGGACGTGCGACCTCGAGCGGCACCTGCTCCTGCGGCGCCACGCTCTTCATGCCACAAAGCTCGCAGTCGATGGCGAGCACGAATGGACCAGCCCGCTACCTGCCGATCTTGCCGATTTCTGTAACGGCGGTCTATGACCGCCGGTTTGATAAATATTCGGCGCTCGCAGAGCGCTGCTACAAAAATCAGGTCGATTGCAATTGAACCAACTGCTTCTATGATAGCGCGCCGCATGAAGATTCTCCGTGCCGCCGCCTGCATCGCATCTTTTCTCGCGTTTTTACTCACGTCCTCTCAAGCATTTGCCGGTGACGAAGGACCGGCTTTCGCCTCCTCGATGAATGCTCTTGAGCCGCCCAGATTCGAACTAGCGGTCGAGTCTGCCTATTTACTCGGCTTTATTAACAGCCCGCATAGTTATGAAATCGGCGCGGAGGTCCTGACGGCGCGCGTCCGCTGGGGCGTAAGGCAAAGTGACGGTTGGCTGCGGGGTTACAATCAATTTTACTTCTCCGCCGTGGCAGAACCAATTTTCCGCGGCATTGAAAATCATTATTTCGGCCTGAATTTTGGTCTGCGTTACAACTTCGTCCAGCCGAAGAGCCGTCTCGTTCCGTATATTTCCGGCGGGGTTGGTTTAGGCTGGATCGACAGCCATCCGAACATTCCCGGCGCGCAAGGGCAGGATTTCACATTCAACATTTTGGCAGCCGCCGGTGTAGCCTACGAACTGAGCGAACGTTGGAAAGTCGAGGTCGGCGTTCTTTATGAACATCTTTCCAATGGCGGACAAACCGATCCAAATCCCAGTCTAAATCTGCTCGGCCCACAGCTGGGCGTTACTTACTCGTTTTAGCCGCGTCCATGTTTTCAGCTCGCGTTACGCCAATCTGTAGGGGAAGCCGCCAGCTTCCCGACCATGCGATCGCGGGACGCTAACAGCGCCCCCTACAGCCCTGCAAAGAATGGACGTCCCTAGCGAAAACATTCTGGTCGTTAGGCGAAGTTTGTTCGACCAGCTGGGCAGCTTTCACGGACTAAACTTCGAGCCGCAAAAATATTTGGGCGCGTTGCTGTCGCGCGGGAACAATTTTTTCCTGCCGCGCGGTCAAGCCGAAAACGATCCGACGCACAAGCAGATTATCCCATATGCAATTATTGCTTTTCGAGACAGGGTCCTCCATTACGTGCGCGGAAAGAAAGCCGGTGAGCAACGGCTGGTAGCGAAAGCCTCCATCGGGATCGGCGGACATATGGGTGAAGATAGCGATAAGTTTCTGTGGCACTCGACCGACGAGGAGACGTACCGCGCCGGTGTCGAGCGCGAAGTGAACGAAGAAATCAAGATCGACACAAAATTTGAAGATCGCATCGTCGCCCTTTTAAATGACGACACGACCGACGTAGGCCGCGTCCATCTGGGCATCGTCCACGTTTTTAAATTAGCGGAACCGAAAGTCGAAAAACGCGAAGCGATGATTACCAGTCTGGCATTTCTTACGAAAGAAGGGTTGGTTGCGCGCCGCGAATCGCTGGAAAGCTGGTCGCAGATTTGCGTCGACTCGCTCGAGCGCTTGTTGGCTTAGTTGTAGCGGCCGCTGTCCTCAGCGGCTTATCACAATTGCCGCCCGGGCAAGATCGACAATCAGCGACCGCGATTACCGTTCCGGATCTAAATTGAGCGCGAGCGTGTCGATTTGCCATCGCCCGACGGGGTGTGAAGTGCCGAGCTCGATCTGGGCGCCTCTTGTCGGATAATTCACGTGCGCGCTGAAAAAGCCCCTCGGTTCAAAAAACTGTGATTGAAATTTGACGTCACCCTTCAGGTCGATCGGACCCACCGGCGTGCCAAGCTGCTGGAGCCTTGAGATCAAATCCTGTTGTGCGGAAGGCGGAAAATCGAGACGGGCCGCGGGACCAAGCCGCGATGCCAGGAAAGCGGGGTCGTGTTGAACAGCAAGCTTTTGGATCGCTTCATTCCCGAACTCACGCCCCTCCTTCTCCGTCGACTGCTTGTATGCGAAGAGCATCCACAGCCCGACGCCGAGTAGAACGATCATGATAATGAGAACGCCGAAGATTTGTCCCGATTGGCGGGTTACGTAGTTATTTTTTGATTTCATTGTTAGTAGGCAAAGCCAATTCCTTTTATCACTTCTCCGTCACGAATCAGGGCGCCATGTGTTTGTTTGCCGGTGTAAGTGCCAAACCGGTTCCTGGCATTCACTTTGAAGCTGACCAGATAACCGTAAAGATGTTCGCCCTTTGTGCCTAAGTCCGCCGGCTTCGGGTCGCCGTTCCATTCGATCCGCGCACTGGCCGCGTCGATCAGTTGTGTTTCCAGCCATTTGGTCACGATTTCTTTATAATTGGCGGGATAGGTTCCGTAACGAGCTGCATCTGCCGTTTCCGCTTGCGCTTTCATGGGCAGAGCGCCGGCTCCCATAAAAGATGCGCAAACGAACAACGCAAGCATTTTCATGAATTGATTTTGCGCATCCCGAGCTTATTCGTCCAGCGTAATGACCTTTTTAAAAAAAATCGCTGCACGCGACGCTTTCTTTCCAGCCATGATTTCTTATTAATGCGGACATGAGCAACCGACTGCTTTTGCTGGGGCTGGCTGCCTTGCTCGTCTTTACCACCCCGGTCGCGGCCAGGGCGCAGGAACCTCCGGCACCCGCTCCCTCGGCCACAGGTTCACCGCAAATCGCAAGGTCATTCGATCCCGCTGCGGCAACGCAGGCCTGGCTGGCCACGGTGCCGGCAGAGAAACGCGCGAAATCCAACGCCTACTTCGAAGGCGGTTACTGGCTGATCCTTTGGAATTTTCTCCTCAGCGCGGCGATTTTCTTATTTCTGCTAACGTCACATATTTCCGCGCGCCTTCGCGATTTTGCCGAACGCGTCACGCGTTTCAAAACTTTGCAGGTCGCTCTTTACGCCATCGCGTTCATTCTCATTACGGCGGCCCTGAGTTTTCCCCTCAATCTTTACGAAAATTTCTTTCGCGAACATGCATACGGTTTGGCGACGCAAACGTTTGTCCCGTGGTTCCGCGAACAGTTGATCGGCCTCGGAGTGGTGCTGGTGGCGGGCGCAATCGTGCTGGTCGTGCTTTATGCGGTTTTCCGTCGCGCTTCGCGGACGTGGTGGATCTGGGGGACAATCGTGGGCGTCATCCTTGCATTCATCGGCGCCTTTATTTCGCCACTTTACGTTGAGCCGCTCTTCAACACGTATAAACCGCTCCAGGATCCGGAGATCAAGGAATCGATTTTGGCTATGGCACGAGCGAATGAAATCCCGGTAACGCAGGTTTTCGAAGTGGACGCGTCACGACAAACGACCAGGATAAGCGCAAACGTCGCGGGATTTCTCAGCACCACCCGCATCGCCCTGAACGACAACCTGCTTAAGCAATGCACGCTGCCCGAAATTCGCGAGGTGATGGCGCACGAGATGGGCCATTACGTGCTCAACCACGGCGAGAAACTCCTAATTTACTCTGGAATCTTTATCCTGGTCGGATTCGCACTGGCCCGCCACACGTTCGAGATTGCGGTTCGACGCTGGGGAGAGCGCTGGGGGGTTCGCGGCATTGCCGATCCGGCTGGTTTGCCATTGCTCGCGCTTATCTTGAGCACGTACGTTTTTGTCCTGACTCCGTTTAGCAACACAGTGACCCGGGTGACGGAACGCGAAGCGGACGCATTTGGAATTAACACCTGCCGCGAGCCTGACGGCGCAGCAAAAGTTGCGCTAAAGCTCGCCGCCTATCGCAAACTCGATCCGACGCCGCTCGAAGAATTTATCTTTTTCGATCACCCAAGTGGCCGCGCCCGAATTCGGATGGCGATGGATTGGAAAGCGGCGCATTTACCCGCCGGCGAGTCGGCGGCAGCCGAAAGTTCGCCACTGCCTCACTAAAATAACGCGGTGCTCCGCAAGATCGACAGGTTTCTCGCTATCCAGTTTCGCGCGGTTTTTGCGAGGAGGCGGCGGCGGTAAACGCGAACTTGCGTTTACGGATCAACATCAAATTGCGAAGGTAGATCATCGAGTTCGGGAGGTAAGCGAGAATGCCAACCGGGTCTCGTCGGAAAATGAAGTAGAAACACATGATCACGCTCCCAGCGATGCTCCAATACCAGAACGACACCGGGATGACACTTTCGCCTTGTCGCTCCGAGGCGAGCCATTGGACGAGAAAACGCATGGAAAAAATCGCATTCCCGATCAGACCGAGAATGACGAGATAACTCCAGTCCAGACTGAGGAAGCGATGTTCCTCGCCGATCCAGGTGACAGCGATGATGAGAAGTGGGTTCATAGGCAATTGACTGATTCAGCGATCTCGTATCGAAGCGCGCGCGATTTTATCGAGCGAACGACAAGAAAATCGCGAGCAGGCCCGGCAAATCACGGTCGGTCGTCGATCGGCACGACTTTCTTGCCGACCGGCTCGCCGATGTATTCGCTCAGTGGACGATAGAGACGATTGTCTTCGAGCTGCTCAAGGACGTGCGCGCACCAGCCGGAGCAGCGGGCGATCGCGAACATCGGGGTGAACAAATCGGTCGGAATTCCTAACGAGTGGTAGACCGTTGCGGAGTAAAAATCGACATTCGCGTTCAAATTCTTTTTCTGCTTCATCAATTCGGCGATCCGCTCGCTCATGCGGATCCATTTCGGTTCGCCGATTTTCTCGCTCAACTTGATCGCCATGGCGCGAAGGTGCGGCGCGCGCGGGTCGAGCGTTTTGTAAACACGATGCCCGATCCCCATGATTTTCTTTTTCTGCGCAAGTTGATTGTCTATATACGCGTCCACCTTGTCTTCGCTTCCAATTTCTTCGAGCATGTGAATGACGCCTTCATTTGCGCCGCCGTGCAGCGGACCCTTGAGCGTGCCGATCGCGGCCGTGATCGCGGAATAGAAATCGGTCAGTGTGGATATGGTCACGCGCGCGCTGAATGTCGACGCATTCATGCCGTGGTCCGCATGCAAAACAAAGGCAACATCGAGCGTGTCGCTCGCCTCTTTCGACTGCGGCTCGCCGCACATGAGGTAGAGGAAATGCTCGGCTTCAGTGAGATCGTCGCGCACTGGTGGAAGCGGTTTGCCGTTGCGCGAGCGATGAAAATAAGCGGCGATCACGCCGATCTTCCCCGTAATCGAGACCGCGCGACGCCGGTTGACTTCCGGAGTTGCTTCCTTGCCGATGTCCGGATCGTAAAGCCCTAGCATCGAGATGGCGGTGCGCATCACGTCCATCGGCAACGCGTCGCGCGGCGCAGTTTGAATAAAGTCGATCACCGGTTGCGGCAGCTTGCGCGTCCCGCGTAACTCGCGCGTAAATGTATCGAGTTCACGGCGGTTCGGCAGTTTGTCGTGCCAGAGCAGGTAAACGACTTCCTTGTAACTGACTTTCCCGGCGAGCTCGTTAATGTCGTATCCGCAATAGATGAGCTGGCCTTTGTCGCCGATGACGTCGCTCAATCGCGTCGTGTTGGCGACGATGCCTTCGAGTCCGCGGGATGTCATCGCTGCGCGGCTGGCGTGGCTGGCGGCACCTCAATGTGGCTCATCAGCAATAGGTCAACAATCGCGAACCAATCATCTTCCGGCCGGGAAATAATTGCAGTTCGACCCTGACCAGTAATGAGGACAAAATCGGGATGCACAACCGGAATGCTTTGGCGGTCGGCAAGATGAACCATAAAGGGACGAAAAGGGACCGCATTCAGAGCATTTCGAAATTCATTGATCGTCATTGCTTTAGAAGCCTAACACAGATTCGCAGCCGGTCAGTTCTTCATCTTTGCAATCAGCGTGTCGGCCATTGTCGCCGGCGTCTCTGCAACCGCAATGCCGGCGGCTTTGAGCGCCTCAATTTTTCCCGCGGCGGTTCCTCGTCCACCGGAAACAATCGCGCCGGCGTGGCCCATCCGTCGTCCCGGCGGCGCAGTCATGCCCGCGACAAATGCGGCGACCGGTTTTTGGCAGTTCTTTTTGATCCAATCGGCCGCCTCTTCTTCCGCCGCGCCGCCGATCTCGCCGATCAGAATTATTGCTTCAGTATGTCGATCTTCGTTGAACAGCTTGACCGCATCCAGATGAGACAAGCCGCCGATTGGGTCGCCGCCGATGCCGATGCAGGTCGATTGGCCGCAACCGCGCGAGGTCAATTGCCAGACCGCTTCGTAGGTCAACGTCCCGGAACGCGAGATCACGCCAACACCGCCCGCTTTATGAATGTAGCCGGGCATGATCCCGATCTTGCATGCGCCGGGCGTAATGATTCCCGGACAATTCGGGCCGATGAGCCGCGACGGTTTGTTTTTCATCAGCGCTTTCACACGCATCATGTCCATCACCGGGATTCCTTCCGTGATGCACACGACCAGCTCGACGCCTGCATCCACCGCTTCCAAAATTGAATCGGCCGCTGCCGGTGCGGGCACGAAAACCATCGACACGTTGCATCCGGTTTTCTCTCGAGCTTCATAAACCGTGTCGAACACTGGCACTTTATCATCAAACATTTGCCCGCCTTTTCCTGGCGTCACGCCCGCGACGACGTTCGTGCCGTAGTCCATGCATTGCCGCGTGTGAAACGCGCCCGCGCTGCCAGTGATGCCTTGCACCAGCAGCCGTGTGTTTTTATCGACCAGAACGGACATGTGAAAACCGCGGATTGCGGATTGCGGATTACGGAAAGAGTTCCAGAAATTTTCCTGCCTTCCTGCCTTCCAAATTCATTTCTTTGGTTTCCGTTTATGCACGACGAGTTTGTTGCCATCCGGATCGCGGAATTGCGCCATCCAGCAGACGGGCGTCTCGGTTTTGTTCATATCAAAGGTGACGCCACGTTCCTTGAGCTTTGCGATTGTCGCGTCGAGGTCGTCCACTTCGAAAGCGACAGTTGTCCCATCGCGTGATGGTTTCCATGCCGGATGACAACCGACGCCAATTGTCACCGTACCCAAATCATATTCAACCCAGGCGCCTTCCATTGCGGTCGTGGTCGGCTTCAGCTCGAGCGTTTCCTGATAAAATTTTCGCGCGCGTTCCTTATCCGAAACTGCGATGGCGACAAATGCGACTTCCTTAATCATAAACAGACTCCCTTTTCGTTTTCCGGTTTCAATTTGTGGATGATCACCTTGTTGCCGTCAGGGTCCTGCACGACGGCCATATGACAACACGGTGTTTCGAACGGTTCGGCCGCAAATCGCACATGTCGATCTTTCAACCGCTCGATCGCCTCCTCGAAGTCTTCCACTTCTAATGCCGCGCCCGTTCCCTGATCTGACGGTCTCCATTGATCGCCGACATTCGCAATCGCGAGCATATCGTCGCCCGCTGCGTATTCGATCCACTTTCCGCCCATCATTTCCTCCGAGACCTTCAAACCGAGCACATCTTCGTAAAAACAGCGCGCGCGCTTGATATCGGTCACCGGAATGGCAACGAATCCGATTGATTTGATTTTCATATTTGCCGTTCCAGAAATTCCAAATCCCAATTCCCAAATCCCGGGCAAAGTTTCAATTCCCAACAAATCCAAGAGACGTAATCATGTCCCGCCGCTTTTTGAGATGATTGAGGAGAAAATTAAGGTCAGCTCTCGCGCCTCTGACGCTAACGCCTCTCGGCTAGCGATACTATTTTTTGTTAGGCCAGTATCAACTAATCGCAAGAACATGCGGCTTTCTTTTGCTTCTTTCCGGCAGATTTTCGCACGCATCAAGAAATCCTTTTTTGTCGAACATCTTCAGTGTTGCTGACTGTCCTTGGCAACTGCTTAACAAAACCGCGCACCGATTCCGCAAACAGAAACGTTCGGTCTTCGAGATCACGTGGTTTAGCGCCGTCTTCCATTTTGGAACTTGGGGTTTGGTTGTTTACTTGGGATTTGGAGCTTGGGATTTGGAGCTTGCGGCGGCTACCGCCTTCCGTGCGGCGTCGGCCAGGTCGTCCGCTGCAATGACGGCAAGACCTGACTCCACGATTAATTTTTTTCCGGCTTCGACATTTGTCCCTTCTAGTCTAACGACCAGCGGCATGGGTAAGTGCACAGTCTTCATCGCATTAATGATGCCCTGCGCGATCACGTCGCACTTCATGATGCCGCCGAAAATGTTGACCAGAATCGCCTGCACGTTTTTGTCGGCGATCAAAATCTTGAAGGCTTCGGTCACCTGCTCTTCGGTCGCGCCGCCACCGACATCGAGGAAATTAGCCGGATTGCCGCCGTAAAATTTAATGATATCCATCGTGGCCATGGCCAGGCCGGCGCCATTAACCAGACAGGCGATGTTACCGTTGAGTCCGATGTAGTTGAGACCGTGCTTCGAAGCTTCGACTTCGCGGGGATCTTCCTCGGCGATATCGCGCATCGCTGCGATATCGGGGTGTCGATAAAGTGCGTTATCGTCAAAATTGAATTTTGCGTCCAGCGCCAGCACCTCGCCTTTGCTCGTTACGACCAGCGGATTGACTTCGACCATTGAGCAATCAAGTCCGATGAACGTGCGAAAGAGCCCATCGAACAATTTTGCTGCGGCTTTGAGCTGCGCCGAATCGAATCCCAGCTGCTTCGCCAGTTTGCGCGCCTGAAACGACTGCAGGCCGGCCAGCGGATCGATCGACTCGCGAATAATTTTTTCGGGCGACTTCGCCGCCACCGTTTCGATTTCAACCCCGCCTTCCGTGCTGGCCACAACCAGCGACCCGGCAGTCGCGCGATCGAGCAGAATCGCAAAGTAAATTTCACGCGCGATCTCGGCTGATTCCGCCACCAGCACTTTGTTGACCACGCGACCGGCTGGTCCGGTTTGGTGCGTGACCAAAGTTTGCCCGAGCATTTTGTTCGCAAGCTCGCGCACTTCGGCCGGCGATTTGCAAAGATGCACGCCGCCTTTAAACCCATTGGTGAAAGTCCCTTTTCCCCGGCCACCAGCATGAATCTGCGCTTTAACGACAAGTCCGCCAGTCGGACGGACTCGTCCTGTGGCGAGATCGACATCTCCCAGCTCGCGGGCGATTTGCTCCGCTTCATCCGGAGTCGAGGCAACTTTTCCACGCGGCGTCGCGACCCCGAATTTTTGGAGCAATTCTTTCGCTTGGTACTCATGAATGTTCATACCTGTGCGCGCGGCGAACTGGAATTAGCCCGCAGCGCGCATCGCAGCAATGGATTTTCTTCGACGATTGATGCAGTGGCCGCTACAACGTGTGCTCTCGAAAGCGAGCAGTCATCTAATGTTGTACCTCGACGAAGAACAAGTCCGACAGCATTTGCGAATGGAGGAATTGATTCCGGCGATGGAGAAAGCGCTGATCGATTTCTCAGCCGGCAAAGTGACGCAGCCGGTGCGCTCGGTCATCACGGTTGATCCGCCCGGCGGATTTTTTGGAATGATGCCGGCGTTGGCGGAAGGGCTTGGCATAAAGCTTGTGACGTTTTATCCGCCGAACGCGGAGCTTGGCATTCCGACGCACATGGCCACGATTTTTCTGGCCGATCCAGAAACGGGCGCGCCGCTCGCGGTGATGGATGGAACATTAATTACGGAGATGAGGACGGCAGCGGTTTCGGCGGCGGCTACGAAGCTTCTCGCGGCGCCCGATGCGAAGGTTTTAACGATCCTCGGCAGCGGCGTACAAGCGCGCAGTCACAACGAAGCATTGCGACTCGTCAGGAAATTTGAAGAAGTGCGTGTGTGGAGTCCGACGAAGGCGCATGCCGAGGGCTTCGCGGAAGAAATTGGCGCAGAAGCAATGTCGGCAGAGGCAGCGGTGCGCGACGCAGATGTTGTTGTGACGGCGACGAATTCAAAGATGTCGATCTTGCGCGGGGCGTGGCTAAAGCCCGGTTGTCACGTCAACGCCGTCGGCGCCTGTCGCCCGGATTGGCGCGAGCTGGATGATGAGGCAATGGCGAATGTTGTGTTCGTTGATTCACGCGAAGCCGCGATGAAAGAATCCGGCGACGTCCTTCTTTCCGGCGCGAAGATTTACGCTGAGCTTGGCGACACGCTTGCCGGCAAAGTTCCGCCGCGCGCAAATGAAACGACTATTTTCAAGTCGTTAGGCATGGCGGTCGAAGACATCGCCGCCGCGCTGCTGGTCTATCGGTCAGCGACGGCGACTTTGTAAACGTTGTGCCGTTTCAGCTCGGCGAAAAAATTCTCCGGCGGCCATCTGCTTGCACGCATAGTGCGCAAATCCTCGTCTTACATCAAGCGAGGAGGCATGCCTTCGCCTCGTTGAAAGGTTGAAGCGCTAAAAGGTTAAAGCGTCGGCCCAAAGATGTGATTCATTCCGGCTTGAGAGAGCGCTTGCAAAGCGCACCCGGATTGGAAAGTTGGCTGCAATGTCCGCCGAAACGAAAAATCTGCACGCAATCGATCGTGCGGTCACGGATGGGAAGTTGTTGGCCCAGGCGGCGAAAAACATTCGCGCGCTTCTGCCCGGAGCGCCGTCGGATCTTTATTCGCGTGCAATCAATGAACTTGTGGCGGCCGACGAATGGGCCGAGCTGAACGATCGCTTTTATAAGACGCTAGAGTTCGGCACGGGCGGACTGCGCGGCCGCACCATCGGCAAAATTGTCACCGCAGCAGAACGCGGCCGTGAAGCAGAGAGCGATCGGCCGGAGTTTCCCTGCGTTGGCACGAACGCGATGAATTTTTACAACGTTAGTCGCGCCACCCAGGGACTGGTGGCGTACGTCCAGGAGTGGAATGCGAAACAAGTCGTCGGCCGAGCCGGACTGGCATCCGGGTCTCGCCCTACCAATAGACCAAAATTGGTCATCGCGCACGACACGCGATTTTTTTCCAAAGAATTCACCGAGCTTGCGGCGAAGGTCGCGTCCGAAAATGGATGCGACGCCTGCATCTTCGACGGGCCGCGCTCGACGCCGGAATTATCGTTCGCCGTCCGCCACTCGAACGCAAGCGGCGGCATTGTTATCACCGCCAGCCATAACCCACCGCACGACAACGGTTACAAAGTTTATTTTGCCGATGGCGCGCAGGTGGTCGAACCGCACGCCGGCAGCATCATCGAAAAAGTAAACACGATCGCGAGCGAGACTTATGAACCGCTTCCGAAAGATCGACAAGGAGCTGTCACGACCCTCGGGCACGATGTCGATGAGGCTTATCAGGAACGGCTCGCGACGTTGATTGTCAATCCAACAGTTGTGCGGGCGGCAAAATCGCTGCGCATTGTTTTCACTCCGCTTCACGGCACCGGCAGCGTGACTTTGAAACCGATACTCAAACGTCTCGATTTCAATTTTGAGATCGTCGCGGAGCAGGATCGTTTCGACCCGCGATTTCCGACGGTGAAATCTCCGAACCCGGAAAATGCCGAGGCATTGCAAATGGGAATCGCGCTCGCGCAGCAAAACAATTCCGATCTTGTCATCGCAACCGATCCGGACTGCGACCGGCTGGGCGTGGCCGTGCGTAGCTCGACTGGCGCGATGAAACTGATCAGCGGCAACCAAATCGGATCGTTACTCGCTTATTACCGGATAAAAACGCTCTTCGATATTGGGGTGCTGAACAAAGACAACGCGAGCCACGCTGTCATCATCAAAACATTTGTCACGACCGATCTGCAAAAGGCAATCGCCGAGCATTACGGTTTGCGCTGTGTTGAGACTCTGACCGGCTTCAAATATTTTGGCGCGAAACTGGAAAAATACGAACACGCGTTGCCGGCGGAAGTGCGCCAGAAGTATCGCCGGCTTTCAGAAGAGGAAACGCGAACAGCGCGACTCGCGCATTCGTCTTTTTACGTGTTCGGCAGCGAAGAAAGTTACGGTTATAGCGGCGCCGATTTTGTGCGCGACAAGGATGGAAACGCCGGCGCGATCATGTTTTGCGAACTCGCTGCTTATGCAAAGTCGAGAAATCAAACGGTGGATCAACTGCTCGATGAAATTTTCTTGATCTTCGGCTATTTCGCGGAAAAAAACGCGTCGCTTTATTTCGAAGGCGCAGAAGGCGCCGGCAAGATCGCCCAGCTGCTCGAATCTTATGCCAGTGCGCCGCCGGCCAAAATGCACGGCGCAAAAGTGACCCGCATCACGAATTTCGAAATGGAAACGATTCGCGATGTTGAAGGCGAGGAGATTCCCAGGGAGAAGATGTCGATCTTCGAACTGGAGGATCGGACACGCATTGCCGTGCGCGGTTCGGGAACGGAGCCAAAGATTAAATATTACATTTTCGCCCAGCGCCGGCCGGAAAAGGGAAAATTTAGTGCCGAGCAACTGGAGAAAATTAAAATGGAGATCGATGAGCGTCTGGAGCGGCTTTGGGATTCGATACAGAGAGACGTGCACGCGCGGCTCGCGCGATGAGCCGCTCGACAGTTGTCGATTCGTTGTCGAAAGTTAATTATGCGGCGTGAGATTAATTTGAGTGGCGGCGAGATCACATTCCTGAAAACAATGGGCCTGAGCGGCGCGCCAACTTTCGGGAAGGTGTTGATCGAGCAAATTGGCGAGATGGAAACGGCAGAATTTCTCGACGAGCTCAATGGGCTGATTCAGCTCGGCTACGTGCTTTCGGACAAGGCCAACCTGCGTACCATGGAGAATGTCGAGCGCGGCGTTTTTCGCGTGAACCCTTCCTACGCGCGCGATTTGCGAGATGCGATCCAACCGGGCCGCCGGCGCGAACAAACGCGGCGCCGGCGCGGTTGACCTGCGCGAAGTGAGCGCGTTACGAAAGGCGTTGCCCTTCTGGCCGTGGCTGGCCGCGATCGCGAGCGGGCTGCTTGCTACGGGCTGTTTCGCGCCATTCAGTCAAGATTGGCTGTGCTGGTTTGCGCTCATTCCGCTGATCGCGGCGATTTGGTTTTCCGGAGAAAATTCAAAGCGGCGATGGTTGCGCGATCTCTTCCTCGGTTACGTCGCAGGTGTCGTTTTTTTTTCGGGAGTCTTTGGCTGGCTTGGTTCGCTCGGGACCTTATTTGAAAATTTCTGGCTGCACGGTTTGTCCCTGCTGCTCTCCCTCTATCTCGGAATGAATTTTGCGTTTTGGAGCTGGTTTTGCGGGCTCGTTAGGCCCGGCCCGACGAAGGTGGAACCAACAAAAGACAAATGGAGCGAAATGCTCGAGCGCGCTGGGAAGCCGCCAACGGCGATACCGACCTCACCATGGCTAAGATCGACAAACAACTTGTGGCTTGCCTTCCTCCTCGCCTCCGCGTGGAGCACTCATGAGTGGATACGCGGATGGCTCTTCGGCGGGTTCGGTTGGAACGGCCTCGGCGTCGCGCTCTGGGCCAAGTGGCCGCTCATCCAAATCGCGCAGTTCACCGGGGTCCCGGGACTTTCGTTTATGATTGCATTCGCCAACGTGATTGCGTTGACGACGGCGTGCCGCTTGTTTCTGGAAGCGCGACTGCATCGAATGCGGCCGCATTACGATCTCACACTGACCATGGCCGGAATTGTCGGTGTTCTCGCGTTCGGTGTTCACATCACCCAAAACCGGCCGCAAACCAAGCCGGTGCGCGTTGCCGCGGTGCAGGCAAACGTTCCACAGAAACAAAAATTCGACCCACAATTCGCCGCCCAGATTTTCACTCGATTCACGCGACTGAGCGCTGTTCCGCTGCAAGTCGAACCGCCGCCTGATTTGCTGATTTGGCCGGAAAGCGCGATGCCGGGCCCCGTACTCGAGGATGAAGAGACTCACCGCTTCGTTATGGATTTTTCGGCGTCGACAAAGACAGACTTGCTCCTCGGAACAATCGATGTGGAGAATGGATACGATTATAATGCCGCGGCGCTCGTCTCGGATGCCGGCCAGCACGTGCAAATTTATCGCAAGCTTCATCTCGTGCCGTTTGGTGAGTACATTCCACTTCGACATTCATTTCCGCTTTTTGCCGCTGTCGCGAGCCAGTGGGTACCGGGTGATTTCGCAGCCGGCAAAGAATACACCATTTTTCGCCTAACGAGTGGCGACGTGCAGGTGGCACCGCTGATTTGCTTTGAGGACACAATCGGCGAGCTGACCAGCCAATTCGTTCTGAAAGGAGCTAACCTGCTTGCGAACGTGACGAACGATGGCTGGTTTTTGCATTCGGCCGGTTCGCAACAGCATCTGGCGAACGCCATTTTCCGCTGTGTCGAGACGCGCCGTCCGATGGTGCGCGCGGCGAATACCGGCGTGACTTGTTTTGTGAATGAGTTCGGCCGCGTCACGCAATTGTTGCAGGATGAAACTGGCGGCAATTTCACCGAAGGCGTGCTCGCCGGTGAGGTGAATGTTCCGACGGCACGCGATCTCACCTTTTATGTGCAACACGGGGAACTCTTCGCCGAATTTTGTGCGGGCGTAACATTGATCGCGATTATCGTCAGTGTGATCCGGCGCAAATGGTTGTAGCTGCCGCCGTCTCTGGCGGCAGTTAGGAATTCTGCCGCTGAGGACAGCGGCAGCTACAACGCCATGACTGTGTTATAACTCACGCGTGCGCGTCGAATTGCCACTTGATCATCTCCGCGAGCTTTGGCCGGAAAAATTGCACGGGGCGCGCATCGGCGCGCTCCTTCATTCGGCGTCGGTTTCATCACATCTCGAGCATGCATCGCAGATCCTCGAGCGACACAACGGAGATTTGCTCCGGCTTTGCGCATTCTTCGGTCCGCAGCATGGATTTCTCGGCCAGACCCAGGACAACATGGTCGAATGGCAAAGCTACGAACATCCGCGTCTGGGCATTCCAGTTTATAGTCTTTACGGCGAACACCGCGAACCGACCGCAGAAATGCTGGAACATGTCGATGTTTTGCTTGTCGATCTTCAAGACATCGGCGCGCGTTATTACACTTTTATTTGGACGCTTTACCTTTGCATGCGCGCCTGTGAAAAACACGGCGTGCAGGTCATTGTCCTCGATCGACCAAATCCGATCAATGGCGTGACGACAGAAGGACCCTTGCTCGATTCGGCATATAAGTCGTTTGTCGGAATGCATCCGATCAAAGTGCGACACGGGCGCACGATTGGCGAATTAGCCCGGCAATTTCGAGATGAAGCATTCCCCGATTGTCGATTGTCGATCTTGCCGATGAAAAACTGGGAGCGCGCGATGTGGTTCGATCAAACCGGTCTGCCCTGGGTGGTGCCGTCACCCAACATGCCGACGCTCGACACCGCCACGGTTTATCCGGGAATGTGTTTGCTCGAAGCAACGAACATCTCCGAAGGTCGCGGCACAACTCGGCCGTTCGAAATTTTCGGTGCGCCGTTTATCGACGCAGAAATACTTCGTCGCGAACTGAACGATTTAAAGCTGTCAGGTGTTTTCTTCCGGGAAAATTATTTTCAGCCGACGTTTCACAAATTCGCCGGAGAACTTTGCCGCGGCGCGCAATTGCATGTGCTCGATCGGGACAAATTTCGGCCTTTCAAAACAGGCGTGGAAATCATCAAGCGCATTCGCCAGATCCACGGCGATCAATTTCAGTGGAAGCAACCACCTTATGAATACGAATGGAAGCGTCTGCCCATCGAAGTATTAATCGGCGGCCCGATCGAATCGGTCTTCGGCGACTAATTGCGAGTTGCATCGCACTCGCGTATTCGTTGTCGATCTTGGCTCGGGTTCGAGCCGACATTCCCTGGCCCGAAGTCGTGCAGCGTCTCGCGCAGGAAAATGAAAAACTCGCGCGGCGCCCGCAGGGGCACAGTGGCGAATACTTCATCGTCTGCA
>QHPX01000158.1:0-16307 GCA_003219195.1 Verrucomicrobiota bacterium | reverse complement strand
TTACAAAGCGCGGATTACATGGACGCAAGTATCCGCGCGATTTTCTTCGCTCGGTGAAAAAAGAAGGTTTCGGCCGGATAATTACGCCGGTAAACGGCCGCAATTACATTCGTTACAACGGCGGAGATTCATTCGGTTTTGCCTCGAGACCGGCCGGCGGCGGCGGTAATCTCGTCCCGCGTTTTTCCGCTGCCGCAAAGCCGGGGCAAAGCGGATTGCATCGCGGCGTCACAATTCAGACACCAGATTCAACCGTCCGGCAGGTCTTCGGCAGCACGCGGTGGAAAATTATCGACACCGGCGGTGGACTGCGAAAATGGCAGCTCGATCTTTATTACGGCGAAGACGAGCCGCTCGGTCCAGGCCGATTCATGGCGCGGCCGCGCGGAACAACCTTTGAGTACGCGTATTCCGACGCGAAGGTGAGTAAGTGATGTGAACGCATTAACAGTTTGCCTTAAATTTCATGGCGATCTCTCATTCTTCCTGAAATCAAACAACGCGATCGTCGAGCGCCAATTCCGCAAAAGAACTTCGATAAAGGACGTGATTGAGTCGTGCGGTGTCCCGCACCCCGAGGTCGATTTGATCCTGGTCGACCGTAAAGCTGTTGACTTTGCCCATGTCGTGGAGCGAGACACGGAGGTTGGTGTTTATCCAATCAACACACGCATACTTTTACCAGAAAATCGAATGCAAACTATTCATATCAAGAAGTTTATCGCCGATGGTCACCTCGGAAAACTCGTCCGCGATCTGCGCCTGCTCGGTTTTGATATCGTCTACGATCCCGCGGCTGAAGATCGACAATTGCTCGGCGCAATGAAGAGCGAGGAGCGCGCCCTGCTCACTCGCGATCGTCGCTTGCTCATGCATGCGATTGTGCAACATGGGTATTATTTGCGGTCCCAAAATCCGCTTGAGCAAACGATCGAGGTCCTGCGCCGCTTCGATCTGTCCTCAGCTTTCGCTCCATTCACCCGTTGCCTACATTGCAATGCTCTACTTGAACAGGTCGAAAAAAGTGAAGTCATCGAACAGCTCGAGCCGCTTACAAAAATCTATTACGAACAATTTCGACGCTGCACCGGTTGCGGCCAGATCTACTGGCCGGGGTCACATTTTGATAAGTTGCTCGCGCGCATTGAAGGAATCCGCGCAGCCTTGACGGCGGAGTTTTAATCCGAGAGCTAAACATGAAGAAATCGATTTCCATTTCGTTAGGCGCAATCGTTCTCTTCGCCTGCAGCTCGCTCGCCTACGGACCGACCGGTCATGAAATCAGGAATTGCCGACAACCGTCTCGCAAACGACCCCGCCCATTCCGCCGCCACGGAACACCGCCCTAATTCGAGCACGCCGGTGCAGCCAAGTCCCGCGACAAGGCAGTGATCAACGTCTCCAGGTTCGACCAATAAAAATCGCGCCGGCGTTTCCACCGGCGTGATCTTTTGTCATTCTGAGCGAAGTCGAAGAATTCTCTCAATTTAGACCGACTTCCGCTACGATGTGAGATCCCTCACTTCCGTTCGGGATGACACAGCGCGCTTTACGCCTCGGCCTTCTTCGCCGACTTTTTGCACTCTGCTTTGAGCTGGGCGAACTGCTCGGCGGAAAGAATTCCCTTTGCCTGTTTAAGGAAGGTTCTTCGGCTTTCTTTCGTGCAGCCGGCTTTCACGCACTCGCTCTGCCACGCTTCAATCTTTGTCTTCTGATCGGCCGTCAGATTGAGGCTCGCCAAATTAGCACAGGCCGCCTCGTTTGAGGCATTCTTTGCGCAACAGGCTTTTCCACCTGCGAAAGCGGGCGATGCCACAAGCATCGCTGCCGCCACCACTGCTGTTCCGAGAATTTTAATCATGGTGAATCGTGAGACATATATGAACCACAAGGCGTTCAATTCTTCGCGAACTCACTCGCTCTCCTTCTTCTCTGCGGCTGAGGTGGACCAAGCGCCGACTCGCTTCTCCTTGGCCTCTTCCTCCAAAGCGGTAAGCCGATCCACGTAGAAGCGGGATTTTTCACCACTCGGCAAAACGTGACCGACGCCTTTGACGCGCGCCAAACCTTCGCTCACCAAAATCTCAGCCAGGCTCTTTCCATCCACCTCGATCAAAACGTAATATCGTGTTTCTCGACCTCGGCCAGCAGCGCTTGCCCAAAGCGTGCGCAAGACGAACGCCTTCTGCAAAAGTTCCTTCACCCTCTCTTTCGCCTTCACACCTGCCTTCATCGTCTCATCGAGCGTGATGCCAAAATGCAGACTCTGCTCGCGCGTCCGTTCCGCATACACAAGATTGGTCTCGGGCGCGTCCACAAAATAGAGCCGCGCCCCGAATTCCTTATCGCCGCAGTGCACGCGAAAGCTGTCGCCATCGTTGTCCTTTGAATCCACGTATCGGCAGTCGGAAAGGGTGACCCAACCCTTCCAGCTTGCCGCCCAGATTTGCCCGATGGCTGAAAGCAAGAACGCGATAACTAATATCTGCGAGGAGCGTCGTGTTTGCATTCTCATGTTAGCCTAACGAGAACAAGATGTGGCTATTAGGACCGCCTGTGGCAAGCCCTAAAACATCGGGCTTTAGCGCGCGAGAAACTCGAGCGTACCGTTTTTTGCATCGACATGCACGGTTTCGCCCTCGTGCACTTTGCCCTCCAAAATGTCGATACTGAGCGGATCGAGAATTTCTTTTTGGATGGCGCGTTTTAATGGTCGCGCGCCGTAAACGGGATCGTAACCTTCGCGCGCGATCAGTTCCTTGGCAGAATCGGAAAGATCGAGCGTGATCTTCTGTTGCTCGAGACGTTTCGTGAGGCGGCCAAGCTGAATTTCGACGATCTGTTTAAGGTCGTCCTCGGTGAGGCGATCGAAAATGATGATCTCATCGACGCGATTGAGAAACTCGGGGCGGAAATGCGCGCGCAATGCGTCCATCACCAGACGCGAGCGCGCTTCGCGCGATTCTTCTTCGGTAATAAATTGAGAACCAATGTTCGAGGTCATGATGATCACCGTGTTCTTAAAATCAACGGTCCTCCCCTGCCCGTCCGTAATGCGGCCGTCGTCGAGCACTTGAAGCAAGATGTTGAACACATCCTGATGCGCCTTTTCAATCTCATCGAACAAAATAACCGAGTACGGTTTACGCCGCACCACTTCGGAGAGTTGCCCGCCTTCCTCATAGCCGACGTAGCCGGGCGGCGCGCCGATTAAACGCGCGACGGTGTGTTTCTCCATATATTCGCTCATGTCGATCCTGATCATCGCGTTCTCGTCGTCGAACAGAAATTCCGCGAGCGCACGTGAAAGTTCGGTTTTGCCGACGCCGGTCGGCCCGAGAAAAATGAAAGAACCGATCGGACGATTTGGATCCTGCAAACCGGCGCGCGCGCGGCGCACCGCGTTTGAGACTGCTTTGATCGCTTCGTCCTGACCAACGACGCGCTGATGCAGATGCGCTTCAAGTTTGACGAGTTTCTCTCGCTCGCCTTCCTGCAATCGCGAAACCGGAATGTGCGTCCAGCTGGAGACAACTTCGGCGATATCCTCCTCGGTCACTTCTTCGCGCAATAATCGGGTAGCGCGCCCGTCCCGGGCGCGGTTCTTCGTGTCTCGCGGGGAACTTTTTGATTCCGGCGAGACACCGGAATCGGCGGACGAGACGCCCGCTCTACCCTCCGCGTCCCGCAATTTCTTCTCCAGCTCCGGGATTCTTCCGTACTGAATCTCACTTGCTTTGGCCAATTCGCCACGACGCTGCGCGCGCTCCAGTTCGGTGCGAAATTGATCGAGTTGCTCTTTCCATTTCCGCTGCTCTTCCAGAACGGCTTTTTCCTTCTGCCACTCGGCTTTCAATGCCGAGGATTTTGCGCGAAGATCGACAAGTTCCTTTTCGAGCTTCTTCAGCCGTTCCTTGCTCGCGGCATCTTTTTCTTTTTTGAGCGCCTGCCGCTCCATCTCGTGCTGCATGATTTCGCGCTCGATCACGTCGATTTCCGTTGGCATGGAATCGAGCTCGATTTTCAAACGCGACGCCGCTTCATCAACCAGATCGATCGCCTTGTCCGGCAGAAAGCGGTCGCTGATGTAGCGATGCGATAGCACGGCGGCCGCGACGATTGCGGCATCGGTAATGCGAACACCGTGATGAACTTCGTAGCGCTCCTTTAATCCGCGCAGAATCGCGATTGTGTCTTCCACGCTCGGCTCGTCAACCATCACCGGCTGAAACCGCCGCTCCAGCGCCGCATCTTTCTCGATATACTTGCGGTATTCATCGAGTGTGGTCGCGCCGATCGTGCGCAGCTCCCCGCGGGCGAGTTGCGGCTTGAGCAAATTGGATGCATCGACCGATCCCTCCGCCGCACCGGCGCCGACGATCGTGTGCAGCTCGTCGATGAACAAAATGATTTGGCCCTGCGCATCAGTCACCTCTTTCAAGAATGCTTTTAGGCGATCTTCGAATTCGCCGCGGAACTTCGCGCCGGCGACCATCGCGCCAATGTCCACCGCGATGATGCGTTTTTCTTTCAACGAATCCGGCACGTCGCCGCTGATGATGCGTCGGGCGAGACCTTCCACGATCGCAGTTTTCCCAACACCGGGATCGCCGATCAGCACCGGATTGTTTTTCGTGCGCCGCGAGAGCACTTGCATGATCCGGCGGATCTCGTTATCGCGGCCGATCACCGGGTCGATTTTCCCGCGCCGCGCCAGTTCGGTGAGATCGCGGCCGTATTTCTCGAGCGTTTGATATTTCCCCTCCGGATTTTGATCGGTCACGCGCTGCGAACCGCGCACTTGCTGCAAAGCTTGCATGAGTTTGTCGCGCGTAACGCCAAACTCTTTCAATAGTTTTGCCGCCGGAACATTCGCGCCGGCGAGGGCGAGCAGATAATGCTCGGCACTCGTAAACTCGTCTTTCAAGATCGACATCTCCTTCTCCGCGCCGTCGAGCATGCTGCGCAATTCATTGGCGAGACGAAGATCGACAGGGCCGCCGTGCACCTTTGGACGCCGTTCGAGCTCGCTCGCCAATCGCTGTCGCAAGCCATCCAGCGGCACGCCAATTTTTTCGAACAATGGCCGGGCTATGCCGTCGCTTTGGTCAAGAAGCGCGGAAAGAAAATGCTCATTCGCAATTTCCTGATGATTAAACTGCGATGCGACATCCTGCGCCGCTTGCAGCGCCTCTTGCATTTTCTGCGTGAATTTGTCGATGCGCATATCTCACCATGAACTATCGCTTCCGATGCGGCAAACGTGCTGTTTGGACCATGATGCCGCGCGAGCAAAGTTTCCGCGTTCAATTGCAGCCGCGCTTCTCCCCGTTTATGAGTGCATGCGATGAGCAATCGAGAAACGCCGTTTCACCACAAAGCGCTTGCTTTGTTGAAGCCGGGTCCATTTCGCCGTTACATCATCGGTTCGGCGATTTCGGACACCGGCACCTGGATGCAAGTGATGGCGCAGGGCTGGGTGGTGAGCGCGCTTACGAACAAAGCCATCGTGCTCGGGATGGTGAATTTCGCGGCGGGCCTGCCCACACTCGCGCTCACCATGATCGGAGGCTCGGCCGCCGACCGATACGACAAGCGGAAAATCCTGATCGCGACCCAAGTCGTGCAAATCGCGCTCGCCATCATTCTCGGCTGGCTCGTCATGGCGGGTCGCATTCACATCTGGCATGTTGTTGTTCTCGCGGCATTGCTCGGCATTGCAATTGCGTTTGAAATGCCGGCCATCTCGGCACTTGTTCCTGAATTGGTGAGGCGCGATCAAATTGCAACTGCCGTGGCGATGGATCGTTCGATCTTTCACGGTTCGCGCCTTGTCGGTCCGTCGCTCGCTGGATTATTTGTCGGATGGTGGGGAGCTGCTTCCGCGTTTTTCGCAAACGCATTTTCGTTTTTGGCGCTGATTGTCGCGCTCGTTTCGCTTCCGAAGCGCCCGATCGGCACAAAAGAAGAGGAGGAGCAACGGCGCAGTGGGATCATGGAAGGATTCCGTTACGTCGCTTCGGAACGAACGGTCCTCGCGATGATCGCCCTCGTTGCGTTGACGACAATTTTTGTCTTCCCCGTCATTTCCGTGATGCTGCCCCTCTACGTGCGCAATGTTCTGCAACTCGGCCCGCGCGAAATGGGCTGGCTCATGGCAACATCGGGGACTGGCGCGTTTTTCGGGTCGCTTGGACTTCTCAGCGTTGCTCGCGAACGGCGCTTGAAGTTTATGAGTGGCAATGTGCTCGCGGTTGCGGCGGGTGTTTTTTCCATGTCGCGCTCGCACAGTTTTGCGCTCACGGCTTGCTCGATGGGTGTGCTGGCGATCGCGCTCTCGATGAACTTCGGACTCGCGAACACAATCGTGCAGGAACATGCGCCGGCCCATTTGCGCGGTCGCGTCTCCGCGGTCTTCGGCCTGAGCTTTTTCGGATTGATGCCAATCGCCGGACTCATCGTCACTGGCTTTTCAGATTTGGTCGGAATGCGTACTGCCTTAGCTGTCGCTTCGATAATTTACGGCACCGGCGCCTTCTCGATTTTGACCATGGCCGGGCGGCACGTATGCGACCATCCTGTTTCTCCAGTGCCGGAACCCGAAATCGCTTCGGTGGCGTAACTGTCTGTCAGGCCGATCATGATTTCCTTTTCCACTTGCTGGAATTCTCATCGTCACACGGCCGGTGATGAAATGCTCCGTGAAATTGTCGATCTTGGCTTCGATCACGTTGAGCTCGGCCACGGCATTCGCATCTCGCTCATGCCCGGAATTCAAGAAATGTACGACGCTGGGAGAATCAAATTCAGCAGTCTGCACAATTTCTGTCCGTTGCCGGTAGAGGTTTTGGGCGCGTCTCCTGACTGTTACCAGTTTTCTTCGCCTTATCCCAAAGAACGCGAACGCGCGGTCAAACAAACTCTTCAGACAATTGATTTTGCCGAGCGCCTCGGCGCGCCTTTCGTCGTCATGCATTTAGGCGAAGTGCGAATGACCTCGATCACCAATTCGCTCATCAAGCTGGCCAAAAGCGGCAAATTGCTTTCACGTGAATATGTCCGTCGAAAAATCCGTGCGGTGCAAAAACGTGAGTCGGCCGCGCCTGCCTGTCTCAAGCGTGTCAGGGATTGCGTGCGGCGCATCGTTGATTACGCGGCTTCGAAAAACGTCAAACTCGGCGTGGAAGGACGGCGTGGCTATGAAGAAATTCCGACCGAGCGCGAATTGCCGGCATTGCTCGATGAATTCAACTCACCGCAACTCGGTTACTGGCACGACTTTGGCCACATCCAGATCAAGGAGAACCTGGCGTTTGTCGATCACGCCGAGTGGCTGCGGCAAATCGCTCCGCGCACTTTTGGTTGCCATGTCCAGGATTGCATTTGGCCGGCCCAGGATCATCAGC
This sequence comes from Verrucomicrobiota bacterium, assembly GCA_003219195.1. Classification (GTDB taxonomy): domain Bacteria; phylum Verrucomicrobiota; class Verrucomicrobiia; order Chthoniobacterales; family UBA10450; genus UBA10450. The sequence continues at coordinate 8,901 of QHPX01000158.1, read as the reverse complement.
CGCCTTTTGCCGGCGATGTCGATCTTGTGAAGCTTGTTCCGCTTCTGCCGCGCGAGTGCGTATTGGTTTGGGAAATGAGTCCTCGCAAAAGCACCGTGGAAATCCGACGCTCGGTAGAAGCTTGGAAAAAACATTTCGGCGCATGAAAAAAATCCTCATCACAATTTTTCAGCTCGCTGTCACTATTGCCTTGCTCTTTTTGGTTTATCACGATCCGAACAAACGCAAGGAGATGGAGCAAGCGCTCAGCCACGCGCGTTATCACTGGGTCGCCGCCGGAGTTTGTGCATATGCCGTGGTAGAGATGGCCGCCGCTTTTCGCTGGCAGGTTCTGCTTAAGGTTCAGGGCATTCGTCTAAGTCTTCCGCGCCTGTCCGGTCTGTTCCTAATCGGAATGTTTTACAATCAGTTCCTGCCCGGCGGCACCGGCGGCGACATCATCAAGAGTTACCTGCTGCTCAAAGAAACCCCCGATCGCAAAGCCGGCGCGCTGCTTGCCGTGGTCTTTGATCGGTTCATCGGCTTAGTCGCGCTGGTTGCGATTACTGCCACGCTCGTTAGTCTGCGGTTCGATCTGCTTTCGCAAACTCCCGAAACGCGCCGGTTACTTTGGTTTCTGCTCATTCTTCTCGGCACTTCGATCGCCGGTTTGCTTGCCAGTTTCGTCGCCAGCGGATTCAATCTTTTCCATTTGCTGCCGCAAAAATTTCCCGGCCGTGAAAAACTGATTGAGATCGCCGCCGCTTATCATCTCTACGCACGTCATTGGTTTGCAACGCTGATCGCTTTTGGCGCATCCCTCGTCGCGCACCTCGCTACCTTCACCACTTTCCTTTGCGCGGCCTACGCATTACGCGCTGACGTGCCTGTGACTAATTTCTTTGCCGTGATGCCGATTGAGCGGACGATCTCGGCGCTGCCTATCAGTTTCGCTGGTGTCGGCCTTCGTGAAAGGGTTCTGCAGACCATGCTCCACCAACTTTGCGGCGTTCCAGAAGGAGTGGCCGTGCTCATCGGCTCACTCAGTTTTCTGATCATCCTCGTCAGCTGCGTTCCGGGCGCGATCGTTTATTTCTTCTACAAACCAAGCGGCGTGCCGCGACATGTACGTTTGCGCGAGATGCAGCGGGAAGTCGCGACACTCGAGCATGAAATCAGCGAGCCAAAGTAAATCCGCCCGAAGATCGCCATCCGCGCCGCGAAAGTCGCATCGTCCATTTGTCAGCGCGACCTTTGCCATGACGGTCGATGGCAAGATCACCACGCGTAATTTCTCGCCGGTCGATTTCACTTCGCGTGAGGACAAGCTGCACTTGTTTCGCAAGCGCGCATTGGCCGACGCCGTCTTGATCGGTCATAGCACCCTCAGACGTGACAACGTCCGGCTCGGGTTGCCGAAAACAGACTTGTCTAAAGCGAGAACCGCGCGCGACCAGACACCTTATCCGATTCGCGTGATCGTCTCCAACGAAGGAAAGATCGACAATCAACTCACGATCTTTCAAACCGATATCTCGCCGATCCTTATTTTTTCGACAGCGCGGATGCCGAGAAAATTTCAGGCGGCGCTTCGCGAAAAAGCGACGCTGCATCTAACAAAATCCCGACATGTCGATCTTGTCGCGATGTTGGAGAAGCTGCGCAGTGAATACAACGTGCACACGGTCGCCTGCGAAGGTGGGCCGACACTGTTTCGCGCCCTGTTAGAGCGCAGCTTGATCGATCAACTTAATCTTACCATTGCCCCCTACATGTTCGGCGGAGCTAACGCGCCGACTTTGACCGGCCTGAGCAAGGAGTTTTTACCGGCCAGCGTGCATTGCGGTTTGATCGATATGCGAGTTGTCGGCGAGGAGTGTTTCCTGACCTATCGAATCAAGCACCCGCGGCGGCGCTCGAAGTAGAGCCGTCTTGACGGCGAGGCCGTCGCACGAGTTCACCGCCGCAGTTTGAACAAACAGCGTTCATCTGCTCCGCGCAATTCGCGCAATATGTGCATTCGAAACTGCAAATGTATGCTACTCCGCTTGCTGTGAGCGTCACTCCGCATTTTTTGCACGATCGCTTCATTTCTAACGCCATTTCTTTCTCCTTTCTATCTTGAACGATTTTGTCAAAACTATCGTATCTCGAGCAGAAGACGCGCAACATCGCTGAATGGCGTGGGTTACCACCGTATCCCCATCTTCACAATGCGCTGCAGACTCGCCGGGTTGAACACGGTCCTCGCGCTTCTTCCGATTTCGGTTTTGGCGGACTCAGTTTTAGAGGGACGGGTGGAACTGCCGAAATCGCATTCGGCGCCCGTGATGGCGAAACGCTACGAGATTGTTACGCATAGTGGCGTTCTCTCGACCCAGCCGCCGTTGGCGGTGGTTTATCTGGATGGCTCGTTTCCAAAACAAACTTCGCCTCCTACGAAACAGATCGTGCAAAAAGATTTGACATTCATTCCAGCGCTCCTGCCAGTGCAAGTCGGCACAAGAGTTGAGTTCCCAAACCTCGACGATACCTATCACAGCATTTTTTCGTACTCTCCCGCGAAGCGATTCGATCTTGGCCGCTATCGCCCGGAGGAGAGACCAATCCCGTCGGAGATTTTTGACAAGGCCGGGCTAGTGACGCTTCGCTGTGATATCCATGAGCACATGCGCGGCCTTATTCTCGTTCTTAACACTCCACATTTTGCCATGACAGATGCGGAGGGGCGATTTCGGCTGGGCGGACTTCCCTCCGGTCATTACACGCTCAAGGCTTGGATCGACAGCAAGACCACGCACGAACAGCTCGTGGAATTGAAGCGCGGCGAGACCGTGCGCGTTGATTTTCCATGAATTATGTAGCCCAGACAAATAAGCGGAGCGCGGCGAGTTTTCGGGTGAAGCTGTTGGCAGCGATGATGCTGGTGACTTCGGGGCTGACGGCTCTCGGGCTTTATCTTGCTCAGCGCAACGTCGCGGCAACGGCAGAACGTGATTTACGGCAGAATTTTCAGGCCGAACTCTCTTCACTGGACAAACTTCAGGAATTGCGCCATGCGGCGCTGGCCGAGCGTTGCCGCGCGCTGGCGTTGAAGCCAAGAATCCATGCGGCGCTCGAAGACAATGCTCTCGATCTTTTGTATCCGAGCGCCAAGGATGAATTGCGCGATTTGATGGAAGGCGAGGAGTCAGCGCCGGAACAAGCCGCGCATTCCCTTCACGCCAAGTTCTATCGTTTCTTAGATGAAAACGGGGCGGTTCTGTCGCCGCCAAATCCAAGGGAGGTCGGTGAATTGGGTGGAGATGCGGAGGCGCAGTTGGCTTTGAAAAAATTGCCTCAGATGCAGCAAATCGGTTACCTCCCCGAAAATGCTGATGGCCCTGAAGCGGCCGTTGACGAAATAATGGTCGTTCCGATTTTTTCCACAGACACGGGCAGCGTCATTTCCGCGCTCGTCGTTGGATTTAAACCTTTCGAGCTCGCCCTTAAGCGCGCCGGCGCCGCAATGATAAGTGGCATTTGGGTCAATGGCCGAGTGTACCTGCTATTTCTCCCGGCGTCGGCGGAGGCTGCGCTCGGTGCGGAAATAAGCGACGCAATCGCGAAGTCCGATCGGGCACAGAGTAATTTCACCGTCTATGTGAATGGCGCGCCGCAGCTCTTATTTTACAAGCGGCTCAATCCGGATTCGCTCTTCCCGCCGGCGTACGAAATTTGCGTTTACTCGCTCGCTGATTCGATAGCTCAGCTCCATCGGCTCCGCTGGCGGATTGGCGGCGCCGGCGCTTTACTTCTGCTGGGCGGCTTTGTTGCCAGCCATTTCGTGGCTGTGCGTCTCGCAAAGCCGGTCGAGCAGCTGGCGGTAGATTCGGAAAGATATCGCGCGCAACGAAAGCAGGCCGAAACCGCGCTCGCCTCGACCAGTGAGGAATTGAAAAGATCGGCAAGATATTCGGCCGACGCTTCGCATCAGTTGAAAAGCCCGGTGACGGTTCTGCGTGCCGGTTTGGAAAGCTTGCTCGCGCACGAAGATTTCAAGCCTGAAATATACGAGGAACTCTCGGGGCTGCTTCACCAGACGCACCGTTTGACGGGCGTGATCGATGATTTGCTTCTCCTCTCGCGGCTAGACGCTGGTCATCTTCAGATTAAATCCGAGCCGGTAAATCTCAGTCAACTTGTCGAAGAATGGCTCGATGATCTCAGCGCGCTTCCTGATTCGGCCGATGTGCAAATCGAGAAAAAACTCCCGGCTGAATTGTATGTTGCCGGCGAAAAACAATACACCTCTCTCATTGTGCAAAATCTTTTGGAGAACGCGCTGAAGTACAATCGACCGCGTGGGCGCATTCGAGCTGCGGCACGCCAAACAAATAATGACGTTGTCCTCACCATCGGCAACACCGGCCAGCCCATTGGGCGCGCTGCGCAGGAACACATTTTCGAACGCTTCCACGGCGACGCAACCCGCTCACCTGTTTCCGGTCACGGCCTCGGTTTGAATTTGGCGCGCGAACTCACCCGATTACACGGAGGCGATTTAAAGCTAGTTTGTTCCGACGATGATTGGACGGAGTTCGAGCTGCTTCTTTGCGCTTCACAAGCAGCAGCAAGCCGCGCCGATAAACTCGGATGAAGCTACTTCGCGCGCTCAGCTTCTGCCTTTTCGTTTGCGCGGCGAACGCATTTGAGATCGATGACGTTCTTGATCGCCTCGATAACGCGCTCACTATCGCTGCGTTCCAGGATAATCTTCGGGCGCGTTTGAGCGGCACGATCGATGTAGAGCTTTATCATTTCCAGCAGCCAGCACCTGGGCTCATCGACAGCAACATCGACAATCTCTTCAACCCGCGCCTGACATTTTTCCTCGACGCTCAATTCGGCCCGCACGTTTATTTCTTTGCCCAGTCGCGACTCGATCGCGGTTTCGATCCGAGCGATCACGGCGCCCAGATTCGCCTGGATGAGTATGCGCTTCGGGTTACCCCGTGGGAGGACGGTCGCTTTACTCTGCAAGTCGGTAAGTTCGCCACCGTTGTCGGCAATTTTGTCCCGCGACATTTGTCATGGGACAATCCATTCATCAACGCACCGCTGGTTTATGAAAACATCACCGCCATCAGCGATAAGGCCGCGCCCGCTTCGCCGCAGGATTTCATCCGCAGGTTTGAGGCGCATGCGAAGTATGAATTTAATCCGGTGATTTGGGGACCGAGTTACGCAAGCGGTGTTTCCGTCTCGGGACGGGTCGGCCAGTTTGATTACGCCGCCGAAATGAAAAATTCTTCCCTCTCTTCGCGCCCCGAATCGTGGAACGTCACCGCGATGGGTTTCGATCAGCCGACCTTCAATGCGCGCGTCGGCTTTCGGCCAAGCCAAGCCTGGAACCTGGGTTTGTCCGCCAGCGATGGCGCTTATCTTCGACGCGAAGCCGCGCCGACGTTGCCGCCGGGCCGCGATATCGATGATTACCGGCAATTCGTTCTCGGTCAGGACGTCAGTTACGCCCTGCATCACCTGCAATTGTGGGCGGAATTTTACGAGGCCCGTTTCGAAGTGCCGCGCGTCGGCGACGCGGATACATTCGCATGCTATTTTGAGGTGAAATATAAATTTACGCCCCAGTTTTTTGCCGCGCTCCGCTGGAACCAGCAACTGTTCGGTACCGTGCCCGACGGCGCCGGCGGTCGCGTTCGGTGGGGTGATGATCTCGGGCGGGTAGATGCTGCGATTGCCTATCGTTTCACAACACATACTCAACTGAAATTGCAATATAGCTTTCAGCATGAAACCACCGGCCCGGGCGACGACAATCACTTGCTCGCGGCGCAGTTCACGGTGCGTTTCTAAGCATCGAAGTCTCCGCGAAAAGTAACAATCACGTTACTTTTGCCGTGTGGTTTTGATCACCAGCCGTTGAATAACCCCCTCGTGCAAGGTGTCTAACCTTGTAACGAAAAATGGAAGGAAACATGAAGGGAATTCTACATTCAATATGCATTGGGAGCCTTGCGCTGGCGCTCACAGCGTGGGGCCAGCAAGCTAACGACACGACAACGGTCAAAGCGAAAGCTAAGAAGCAGGCCGCAGTGAGCGCTCAGACGACTACGTCGGCGAAAACAGGGGCGAAAACGTCCGCCAGCATGGCTGGGACGCGCTCTCATCGGCGCGCTAATGTAAGCGCCCAGACAAGTTCGTCTGCGACGGTGGACCGCAACCGGATGCGAAATACATCCGTGAACGCTCACAATGAGACAATGGTCAATCGCCAGCGCGAACGAAACATCGCAATGACCGAGCGGGTGAAAAAACAAGAAAACGTCAATGTTCGTGACAAGACTAACGTTCGCGTGAACGTGAACGATAGGACCCGGTTCACGAACGTCACTCGGGTCACATCCAACGGACGGATTTTCGATCGGGCCGTGTTTCGAATCAACGATCGGCGTCTTCACTTAGGGTTTCACGACCGAATCTTCTTTATCAACAACTTCTCCGAAGTCGTGGTGATAAACGGATGCTCGTTCTTTTTAGACGACGGCATTTTTTGGCCGGCGTTTATTATTGGCGAGAACTGCGTGCATCCTAGAAACGTAGTGTTCGTTGCCGTGGATTAAGGATTAACCGCGGGGCGCGGGGGCGCTCCCGTGCCTCGCACAACTCGAAGAGCCGCATGGTGGAAACATCATGCGGTTTCTTCTTGCTACGCAACAGTCTCGACGCTGGGGCTTGAGCTAAGATCGACAATCGCAGTGTCACGTGGGGCCAGGGTTCAGCTCTGGTCCCTTTCTCCATTCTGCGAGGGAGACGCAACAAATGTTCAGGACAAAATTCCCAAGCCGGATCAAACTTTTGGCAAACTGTCCGAGGCAGTGCGATTTGTCGTTATTGGGTTCTGACCCAGCCCCTAAAATTCATGCGCGTCCTTATTGTCGAAGATGAAGTCCGATTGGCGCGACACATCGCTTCGGCACTGATCGAGGCTGGTCATGATCCGGTTGTAATTCACGATGGCGAAGTCGCCCTGCACGAAGTGGTGGGCGCCGCTTTTGATTTGATCGTGCTAGATATCGGCCTGCCCCGGATGAACGGTTTTGAAGTGTTGCGCCGCCTGCGCTCGCGACATGTCACCAGCCGTGTTCTGGTGCTTACCGCGCGCGGTGAGGTCAAGGATCGTGTAACTGGACTGCGGCTTGGCGCGGATGATTATTTGGCCAAGCCATTTGCGATGCAGGAATTGGTCGCACGCGTGCGCGCACTCGGACGCCGTTATGCGGAAGAACCGGCACTCAACTTGCGCGTCGGCGATCTCAGGCTTCATCTGGCGAGTCACGAGGTATACCGCGGCGCGAGACTAATCGAGCTTTCCGTCCGTGAACTGATGCTGTTGAAAGTGCTAATGCGTGAGCCTGGCCGTGTCTTCACGCGCACCGAATTGTGCGAACGGGTCTGGGAGCACGAGCACGAATACGACACCAAGCTGGTGGAGGTTTTCATTGGACGGTTGCGAAAGAAAATCGGCGAGCCGCAACTGATTCAGACGGTGCGCCACGTTGGCTACGCGATTCGCGAACCATCATAAAGCACGGTCGCTGTTCCGGAAACTCGCACGTCCTAGACAAAAGATCAGATGCTAGAAAAGAGCGGATTGATTACGCCCCCGACGGTCTGCAGAAGTAACAACGGCGTTACTTTTCCGGTACGGCGCGCGACCGAAATCGCTGCGATTCTACGGGTATGAAGGCAATAACTAGATTTACGCCGTCATTATTGCAAAATTCAACAATCACGAAAATCCCGTTCACGATCATCTCTTCGCTCTCATTGAACGGCAGATTCAAAGCCATCCGTATCCTCGTGCTCACAGGATTGGCGGCCGTCGGCCTGATAACAAGCATGTTGCCGGCGTGGGGTGCGCGGAACATCAGGGCCCGTTTCCAAGGGCTGGGCCAGATGCCGGGCGTGGTGATCCAGCCGGGCGAGTGCGGCACGCAGGCCTTCGGTATTTCCGGTGACGGCAACGTAATCGTCGGCGCTGGATGCGTCCCTTCGTCGCAACCAGGAGGCTTCGTGGACCAGGCGTTTCGGTGGACAGTAACCGGCGGCTATCAGCTGCTCGGCGACCTCGGAAGCGGCATCAGCGACGCGTACGCCGCCTCGTTCGACGGCTCGGTAGTCGTCGGGTCATCGCCGCCGCCCGAAGCCTTTTTTGGCTCCTTCCGGTGGACCGCCACACAGGGAATGATGGCGGTGCCGGTCGGCTGCTGCCCCAATGCGGTCACTGACGACGGCACGATGGTCGCCGGCGGCAACGCTTGGTGGAAGACCTCCGGGGAGACCGGAAACTTCGGCGACGGGTCGTGCACTGACCCTCAAGCGCCCCTCACCATGGTTGACCTCTCGGCAGACGGGTCGCTGGCGGCGGGCTCTGGCAAGGGCGGTCTCGATATGTTCGGGCAGCAAGCCACCAACGCTTACCAGTCGACGCCGACGGGTAATTGCCAAGACATCGACGCGGTCTTCAACCGTAACAGCGGTGCGAGTGGCATCTCCGCCGACGGCTCAACGATTGTCGGCGAGGCCCAGGACTCACAGGGCCACTATCGGGCGTTTCGCTGGACCGCCTCCACCGGGATGGTTGATCTCGGTACGCTCGGCGGCAACAACTTGCTCAGCAACGCACTGGCGACCAATCAGGACGGCAGTGTGGTCGTGGGCACATCGTTGACCACCAGTTCGCCCGACTCCAATCACGCCTTCATCTGGATCGCCACACGCGGAATACAGGACCTCCAGACGGTGTTGAAGAACCATGGGGCACGCATACCCAATGGGTGGATTCTGCAGGTCGCTACCGACATCTCGGAGGACGGCACCGTCATCACGGGATACGGCATCAGCCCGCCCGTGCAAGGG
>QHPX01000157.1 GCA_003219195.1 Verrucomicrobiota bacterium | reverse complement strand
AATGATATTGTACCAGCTTGCTCACGCTAATGACGAAGGTCGTTATCGCCGGCAGCGGCCTGTTGCCCAGCATATCGTGAAAGATTGCTTCGAACTTCGGCACAATAAACACCAGCAGGAACCCCATGATTGCAAACGCCATGCCCATGACGATGACTGGGTAAACCATCGCGCCTTTGACTCTGTTCTTAATTTTCGCGGCTTTCTCCTGAAACTCCGCAAGCCGGTTTAGCACAACCTCAAGCACGCCGCCGAGCTCGCCCGCTTTCACCATGTTGACGTAAAGATCGTTGAAGATCAGCGGATGCAGGGAAAGCGCGTCGGAAAATGTATTGCCGCCTTGCACCCCATCGGCGAGTTTGTTGATCGTTCTTTTTAAGACAGCGTCGCGCTCCTGTTTGGCCAGAACATTTAAACTTCGCAGCAATGGCAATCCGGAATCGATCAGGGTCGCAAGTTGACGCGTAAAGATCATCAAGACCTTCGGCTTAACCTTTTTGCGTTGAAAAAGAACGATGTTCTTTCGTTCGCGCGGTTGCGCAGCGCGAATGGCTTTGGCCGTTGCTCGCGCGGATTTTCCATCCCGGCCGCCGCCTTTGCTTTCTTCGTAAACGCTCGTCGGAAAATAACCGGCCTGGCGCAATTGACCGATCGCTTCATTGCTCGAGCCCGCTTCTACCAGCCCGGTCGATTCCTGGCCGCGGCCATCAAGAGCTACGTAAGTGAAACGAGGCATGAGCGGCTAGATGATAGCTTCCCCGAGGCTCCTGTCGAGTTTTTCGGTTAGGAACGGATTACCCGTCGCAGCAAATCACGTGTATTTAAGAACTTCCTCGATTGTCGTGTCGCCGGCGAAGATGCTGCGCAAACCATCCTGACGCAGCGTCACCATGCCTAGCTCAACGGCCTTTTGCTTCAAAGTGACGGTTGGCGCCCGTTCGTTGATCAATTCGCGGAGCGGATCGGTGATTTTCATTAATTCGTAAATCCCTTTTCGTCCCTTGTAACCGGTGTTATTGCACGCGTCGCAGCCCTTGCCGTAATAAAATTGCTTTTCGCCAATGTCGCGACGCGAAATCCCCGCCTCTTCGAGCAACGCCTCGTTCGGCTGATAAGCCGCATGGCATTGGCGGCAAATGCTGCGCAGCAAACGCTGGCCCAACACGGCCTCGAGTGTCGAGGAAATCAAAAACGGCTCGACGCCCATGTCGATCAAACGTGTGACTGCGCCGGCTGCATCATTTGTGTGCAGAGTCGTGAAAACGAGATGGCCCGTCAGAGAGGCCTGAATCGCGATTTGCGCCGTCTCAAGATCCCGTGTCTCGCCCACCATGATTCGATCGGGGTCTTGCCGCAGAAACGCGCGCAAGACGCGGGCAAAAGTCAGGCCGATTGCTTCATTCACCGGCACTTGCACGATTCCTTCCAGATCGTACTCAACCGGCTCTTCGGCGGTGAGCAGTTTTGAATCGATCGTGTTGATCTTGCGCAAACATGAGTAGAGCGTCGTCGTTTTTCCCGAACCAGTCGGTCCCGTCGCAATGAAAATTCCGTTCGGCCGCTGGATTAACTCCAGAAGATACTCATGGATGTAATCGGGCATGCCGAGCATTTCGAGATCGAGATTAACGGTCGAACGGTCGAGCACACGCAGCACCAGGCTCTCCCCAAACTGAGTCGGCAAAGTCGAGACGCGAAGATCGATATGGCGTCCCGCGATATTTTTTTGGATGCGGCCGTCCTGGGGGAGGCGGCGCTCCGCGATGTTCATATTGGCCATCACTTTGACGCGAGAGATGACCGGCAGGGCGAGATGACGCGGCGGCGGTGACATTTCGTAAAGCGCGCCATCGACTCGATAGCGAATTTTGAATTCGTTTTCGAACGGCTCGAAATGAATGTCACTGGCGCGGTCCTGGATCGCTTGATACAAAATTAGATCGACAAAGCGAATGATCGGCGTCGCGTTCGCCTCTGCTTCCACGGCGGCGGTCCCGTCGCCTTCGCGTAATTGCAGGAGTCCGCCGGCTTCGCCGAGCTGTTTGAGGATTTCCTCCATGCTCGACGTATCGGTGCCGTAAAACTGTTTGATCCGGTCTTCGATTTGTTCTGCTGGCGCGACCACAACATCGACATCTTTGCCCAGGGCAAAGCGAAGGTCCTCCGCGGCGCGGAGATCGAGCGGATCGACCAGCGCGACGCTCAGTGTGTTCCCGCTTATTCCAATCGGCAGCGCGCGATGTAACCGCGCCAGGCCGCTCGGAATTAAACGCAGGATTTCCGGCGCAATTTCCTTTTCTGCAAGATCGACAAATTCGGTGCCGAGCCCATCGGCGATGGTTTGGTAAAAGCCGAGCTCATCGACAAAGCCGCCATCGACCATGGCCTGCGCGATGGTTTTGCCATTTAAGTCGGCCTCATGGAGAACATCGTCCGCTTGCGACGGCTGCAAGACATGCTGCTCGATGAAAAGCTCGGCGATTTGTTTGTTGTTCATTAATTTGTTGAAGGGTTAAAGAGTCGAAGCGTTGAAGGGCGAGTTAGCTGACGTCACCGATGGTGGTGGAAATGACTTCTTCCGCGGAAGTGACGCCGCCGAGAATTTTGCGCACGCCATCTTCGCGCAAGGTGCGCATGCCGAGTTCGCGCGCACGCTGTCGCAGCATCAAAGTCGCGCTGCGCTTGTTGATCATGTGGCGGACCTCGTCGTCGATCACAAAAATCTCGAAGATGCCCATCCGTCCCCTGTAGCCAGTCTTGCGGCATTGTTCGCACCCAACCGGTTTCATGACCTGCGCTTCACGGATTTGGCCGGGTTCGATCCGCAGCGCGCGCAATTCAGTTTCGCTCAGCTCGGCTGGTTCTTTGCAGTTGGAGCAAAGACGCCGGACCAAGCGTTGTGCCATGATTGCACGGACGGACGAAGCCACCAGGAAAGGCTGGACGCCGATGTCGACTAAACGCGCCACAGCCGACGGCGCGTCGTTCGTATGCAGTGTGCTGAAAACGAGATGACCGGTAAGACTCGAGGCCATAGCGATATTTGCAGTCTCAAGGTCGCGAATCTCGCCAATCATGATGACATTGGGCGCCTGCCGCAGGATGGAGCGCAACGCGGCCGGGAAGGTCATTCCGATTTCCGGATTCACCTGCACCTGGTTGATTCCAGTCATCTGATATTCAATCGGCTCTTCGACGGTGATGATTTTGCGGTCGGGTTTGTTAATGTAATTGAGGCAGGCGTAAAGGGTGGTCGTCTTGCCGGAACCGGTTGGGCCAGTCACGAGCAAAATCCCATCGGGAAGCTTGATCAGACGTTCGAACGTTTCCTGGTCGTCGCTGAAAAAGCCAAGCTCAGGCAGCCCCATGATTAGGCTTGATTTGTCGAGCACGCGCATGACGACGCTTTCGCCGTGATTGGTTGGGATGGTGGAAACACGAAGATCGATCGGCTTCTTTTTGATCTTCACCTGAATTCGCCCGTCCTGCGGCAATCGTTTTTCAGCGATGCTCATCGAGCCGGTCATGATTTTGAGACGGCTGATGATGGCGGATTGCAAACGCTTCGGCGGCGCTTGCATTTCCTGAAGGACTCCGTCGATGCGAAAACGGACCCGGAATTTTTTGTCGAGCGGTTCGAGATGAATGTCGCTTGCGCCCACGCGATGCGCTTCGATCAACAACATCGAAACCATGCGGATAATGGGCGCATCCGTTTCGTCGCCTTCCACCGCCGCGCCTTTCTCCAGTTCCAGTTCCAGGTCGACATCTGCGCCGAGTTTTTCTTGGAGAATGTCCGCGGCCTCGCCGGCCGTGCCGTAGTATTTGATCAGTGCTTCGCGGATTTTTGCCGGGCTCGTGCAAATCAATTCGATCTCGCGCTGCAAAAGAAAACTCAAGCTGTCGATCGTGTCGATATCGAGCGGATCGCCCACCGCCACGACGAGCCCGCTTTCACCAAACGCTACCGGAATGACTTTGAAACGACGCGCGTCTTCGGCTCGAATTTGCCTGATCACCACGGGCGGAATGACCATCATGGAAATGTCGATCCAATCCATGTGCGCCTGCCCGGCAAGCGTGCGTGAAACATCCGCCTCCGAAACGACGCCGTCCCGGATTAAAAGACCGACAACGTTGTTCTCGCCGTTCAAGCGCGACCGTGCGTTTTCAATCTGCGGCCGCGTCACCAGTCCCGCGTCGTGCAGAAGGTCGAGCACGTAGGTTTCGTTTTTTTGCACAGGATCTCAGCGGTTATTCGACGGTCACACTCTTGGCGAGATTGCGCGGTTTATCGACATCGCGGCCAAGTTCGACCGCGAGATGGTAGGCGAGGAGCTGGAGCGGGATGACGGTGAGAACGGGGCTGAGGCAATCGGGCACGTCCGGGAGCAAAATAATCTCGTTTGCCAGCCCTTTGAGTTGCTTCGCGCCGTTGCCGCTGGTAATCGCGATGATCGGGCCTTTGCGCGCTTTGACCTGCTCGATGTTATTCAAATTTTTCGAAAACACGGCGTCATCGGGCGCGATAAAAATGGAGGGAAGATCGGGCCGCACCAGCGCGATGATGCCGTGCTTGAGCTCGGCGCTGGGGTGTCCTTCTGCGAAAAGATAAGTGATCTCTTTCATTTTCAGCGCGCCTTCGACTGCGATGGGGAAATTGAACTGGCGACCGAAGAAAAGCATGCCGCTAACATCGACATATTTTTTTGCGATCGCTTTGACTTGATCGCCCAGCTTCAAAACTTCCTCGATTTGTTCCGGTAACGTTTCGAGTTCTTTAATAATGCGTGTTCCTTCCGCAGTGGAAAGATTTCTCATTCGGCCGAGAAGCAGGCCGACGAGTGTGAGGATGACGAGTTGAGATGTGAATGATTTGGTCGCTGCGACGCCGATTTCCGGGCCGGCGTGCATGTAAACGCCGCCATCGCTTTCGCGCGCGATCGTGCTGGCCACGTTATTGCAAATACCGAGCGTGCGATAGCCTTTGCGCCGGCTTTCCCGCAGCGCGCCGAGTGTATCGGCAGTTTCGCCGCTTTGGCTGACCGCAAAAACGAGCGTGTCCGGCGTCATCGGCGTATTGCGATGGCGAAATTCACTCGCGTACTCCACTTCGGTCGGAATGCTCGCGAGCTGCTCGATCAAATATTCCCCGACCATGGCGGCGTGAAGCGCGGTGCCGCAACCGGTGAGAACGACGCGGCCGACTTCGCGCAACTGTTCTGGCGTCATGTTCAGGCCGCCGAGCTTGGCCGTGCAATCCTCAAGGCTCAGGCGGCCGCGCATCGCGTCTCGGACGGAATCGGGTTGCTCAAAGATTTCCTTGAGCATGTAGTGGGGATAATCGCCTTTCTTAATGTCCTCCGCGGTGAACTCGACTTTGCTAACCTGGTGATCGCCGGTCTCGCCAGCGAGCGAGCTGATCTCGAACTTGTCGCGTTCGACTGCGACCACGTCGAAGTCGTTCAAGTAAACCACGTCGCGGGTGTAAGCGACGATCGCACTTACATCGCTGGCCAGAAAATTTTCGTCTTTGCCAACTCCAAGAACAAGCGGGCTGCCGCGTCGCGCACCAGTGATAAAGTTGGGGATGTCCGCGTGAACAACGGCGATGCCGTAGGTGCCAATGACTTGTTTCAAAGCCGTGCGTACGGCGTTGACCAGACGCGCCTTGGAATCTTTTCCGTCTAACTGCTGATAAATGCTCCCGATGAGATGAGCAAGCACCTCGGTGTCGGTTTGCGAGCGGAAATCATTGTCGCCGTCGCGATTCAACTGCTCCTTGAGCGCCTGATAATTTTCAATCACGCCGTTATGGACGAGCGCGATTTTTCCACTGGCGTCGAAATGCGGGTGCGCGTTCTCGTCGTTCACCTTCCCATGTGTCGCCCAGCGCGTGTGACTGATGCCAAACGAGCCCGATGCCGGTTTTTTCGCCATCAACTTCGCGAGCGCGGCGATGCGTCCGGCGCATTTGCGTGTCTCAACCCGATCACCATCGACAATTGCAACTCCTGCTGAGTCGTAACCGCGATATTCGAGTCGACGCAAGCCGTCGAGCAAAATGGGCGCGGCCTCCGATCGCCCGACGTAGCCGACAATTCCGCACATATTGAGGACGAGAAACTAATGTCTCCCCGTCACTGTAGCAACCCGCCTAAGGTGGAAGAAAAGCGACCGCCACAGCAAAAAGGTTGCCGGAATGCGCAGACCCTGAGTTATTAAATGTGTGGCAACGCAGAACTCTCCGCGGCGCGATTCATCTGCAGCGCATGCATCGTTGTCTCCCCCCGCGCTGCCGCCCGGAACGACGCAGCGCACGCTTGCCATCGTCATGGGCGGCGGCGCCGGCACGCGTTTGTTTCCATTGACGAAAGACCGGGCAAAACCGGCGGTCCCGCTTGGCGGAAAATATCGCATTGTCGACATTCCGATTAGCAACTGCCTGAACTCAGGACTGCGCTCGATTTACGTGCTCACGCAATTCAACAGCATGTCGTTACATCGACATATTCAGGCGAGCTATAAGTTCGACAATTTCTCGCGCAGCTTCATCGATATTCTCGCAGCGCAGCAAACGCCGGAGGGCTCGCAATGGTACCAGGGCACGGCCGACGCCGTGCGGCAGAACATGCGCTACTTCCTCGAGCGGCCTTTCGATTATTACCTCATCCTGAGCGGCGATCAGCTTTATCGCATGGATTTTCGCGCGCTCCTCCATCAGCACATTCAATCCGGCGCGGACATCACACTCGCGACCAAACCTGTCCATCGGCATCAGGTCTCCGAATTCGGCATCATGCAAAGCGGTGTGGATCGGCGCATTGTTCGTTTTGTCGAAAAACCAGCGGACGACGCCGTGCTCCAGGAAATGAAAATCAGCCCTGAATTGCTGCGGGCGATCGGTTCGAGCGAGGACGAAGAATTATTCCAAGCCTCGCTGGGCATTTATGTTTTCAATCGCGACGTCCTGGTCAAATGCCTCGAAAATAATCTGGTCGATTTTGGCAAACACATCATTCCGCACTCAATCAAAGATCGATATGTAAGCGCGTTCATTTTTAAAGGCTACTGGGAAGACATCGGAACGATCCGCGCTTTTTATGAAGCGAATCTCGATCTTACGGACCTTGTGCCGGAATACAGTTTCTTCGACTCGGAAGCGGCGATTTATACGCATCCGCGCTTTTTGCCAGGCAGCAAAATCAACGGTGCCGCTTTGCGGCAGGCGATTATTTCGGACGGCTGCATCATTTCTGATGCTCATTTGGAACGCTGCGTCGTTGGGATCCGCAGCATTATTCAGAGCGGCGCGACCATTCGCAACAGCATCGTGATGGGCGCAGACTATTTCGAACAAGATCGACACGGAGATTTAGCTCGACCTCCGATCGGAATCGGGCGCAACTGCGTGATCGACCGTGCGATCATCGACAAAAACGCGCGCATTGCCGACGGGGCTGTGATCACGCCGGAAGGGAAGCCCGAGAATTTGGACGCGGACAACTATTTCATCCGGGACGGCATCGTGGTAATACCAAAAAACGCTGTTATTCCAGCGGGTTTTTGGATCTAATCGGCTGCGCGCCAGGCTACCGGGTATCGCTCGACCCCGTAGGCCCAAGACCAGCGGCAGCGTCAGGCGCTATTTCCCATTTTTCCTGTTTATTCCACGGGATGGTAGACTCACGATGCGCGTCTGGATCGTCGACCAGGCGAACCTGCTCTTTCTGCGCGGCACAGGAAACAAACATGGTGGCGCTCGCGAGCAAAAGTGCGGTCGCGATTTTTCTCTTTAAATCAGGAATGAGTGCCCGCATAGATGACAGTATCTCCAGGTTGCACTTGGACGCCACGCGCCAAGCTATTGGTAATAACATCGCCAATGGCGGTAGCAGGTTCAACCGAAGAAATACGAATTTTTCCGATTAGAATTCCTTCCCGCAAAACGAGCATTTCTGAATTCGGTTCTACGCCTTGGCGGCCGCCGAGATTTAAAACTACGAAATTGTAAGCTTGGTTGACCGCGAGGACGGTGCCGCGAACCCTTGGTTTACCTGCTCCCGCTTCTCGCCGCTTTCTGTCCGGCTGAGCCATTTGGGCCGGGCGTTCCCTTGTTGGTCCAAGTTTCTCGGACAAAAACGTGTTCTCGCGTTCGGCGCTATCGAGCTGACGGCGGGTGTCATCGAGTTGCGCCTGTAATTCCGCCGTCGAAGCAGCACCCGGATTCACGCTCGTAGCTTCGGGGCCTGGTCCTTCTGTTCGATTTTGCAGCGATGCGATCTCCGCTTGACTCGCCTGCAATTTGGATTGCAAATCGGCTTTTTCCTTTAAGACCTGCGCGAGATCCGCTTCGGCTTTGGCGGCCTTGCTTTCGCCATCCGCGTCAGTCGGAGTCATTGGACTCGCATTCGCTTTCCCGGTCCCCGGCTTCGGCTCTTGCACCAGTCGGCGGTGCTCAGCCGCGTCGCGTGCTGCGGCCGTGCTTGCTAAATTCGCGTGCAGCGCTTTTACCCTGATGGTGTTGAGGATGCTGAAACCAGAGGCGAAAACCAGGATCAGCATGGAAATTCCGAGCAATGTTTTGGGCGAGTTGTCGAAGCTCATGGATTTTGGAAGCAACGTTGAACAATGTTCTTCTAATCGTGTACCAATCAAGAATGCAATTCTGATTTGATTCCTGAGGTTGATCGCGACCGTTGCGGAGTCCGGAATTCGCTTTGCGTCTCGCCGAGTTTCAATCTATAGAAAGCGCTTCATGGGTCAGCAGCATCGAGTTCGGGCCAAACGCAAACGGCGGAAAGCCTACATCCGGCGCAGGCGAGCTTCCGTCAAATTAACGCGCCGCGAAGCAACTAGACCTAAGGCAAAGAAATCCCCCCTCACGACAGAATAGGCCAAGGTGACGCATTCTCGCGAGTGCAACGCTAAGGTCGACATCCGGGGCGCCAAACTTTAGCGATGCGGCAACGCGCACGTTATTTAATTGTCGATGGTCACAGTATTGTTTTTGCGTGGTCCGATTTACGCAAACTCCATGAGCGCCGCCCGTCGCTGGCTCGTGACGCGTTAATCAAGCAGCTGCGTGACTATCAGGATTGGAGCGGCGTTCGCGTGGTAATCGTTTTTGATGGGAAAGGTCCGACTGTCACTGGGCAATCAGACCCCCTTGACGTGCAAATCTTTTATTCACGCCGCGGACAAACAGCCGATACGATCATCGAGCGGCTCGCCAGCAAATACGCGGCGCGGTTTGACCTGATCGTAGCCACTTCTGATTTTATGGAACAACAGACGGCGAGCGCTTGCGGTGCTGAATGCATGTCACCGGAAACGTTGCGGAAATTCATCCAAGAAGGCCGGCCCCGTGTTTGGCGATCGTCACGCGGTAAGTGATTCAGGCAGCGCCAAGAAGGGTTGTTGCGGCCGGTCCGGAGTTTCGCGACGGGAACCTTGCTGGCAGGTCGCCAGCACGCGCGAAAGTACAGAGTAAAGTTGTTCGATCGGCAGATTCTTGCTCACATACCCGTTTGCGCCGGCCCTCAAAGCTGCGTGCATTTTTTCTTCGTCATAACCGACTCCCGTAAAGACAACGATGGGAATCGTCGGATTAATTTCGCGGATGAAGGAGATGAGCGAAATTCCATCCACTTTTGGCATCCTAAGATCGACAATTACAACTTTGCAGTCATTGTGGGCGAGCCAGGAGGCTGTTTGAAATCCGTCGGTCAGCGCCTGGCAGGAATGGCCCTTTTGCCGCAGGTAAGTGACGAGAAACCGGGTGATGGCGGGGTCATCGTCGATGATAAGAAACTGGAAGGTTTCGGGGTTCGAAGGCGCCATGGCTTCTAATTATTACCATCTTTACTATAAGCACTAAGCTTGCCAACGTCTCTTGAGCCTTAATCTGGCACCAAAAAATTCTTCGAACTCGGTCGAGGACGGATTTTCGTGGGTTCGTTCCGGAGTACTGGGCCCCGATTACTGTCGTTAGCTTAATCGGAGGCTCTTCTCGATTTCTTTTACGCGCGCAAAAAGCTTACCCAGCCGGCGCACCCAAGCCATCTGTTGTTTGGCCTCGGCAAGCGGCACGGCCGGTGAGGCCCACCAGACGCCGCCGCTAATGTTTTTGGAGATGCCGCTTTGCGCTCCGATGGCCGTGTTATCGCCGATCTCGATGTGTCCAATAATACCAACCTGGCCTCCAATCAGGACCCGCTGGCCGATGCGAACACTTCCGGCAATTCCAGTTTGTGCCGCGATAACCGTATACTTTCCAACGACTACGTTGTGTGCCACTTGCACGAGATTGTCGATCTTTGCTCCCTCCTGGATCCAGGTTCGGCCAAAACGGGCGCGATCGACGGTCGTGTTGGCGCCGATTTCAACGTCGTCATCGATTTGAACGATGCCGACTTGCGGCACTTTTTCATAACACCGCTCCGCCGGCTCAAAACCAAAACCATCTGCGCCAATGATGGCGCCGCTGTGAATGACCACGCGCGCGCCGACGCGAGTGCGCTCGCGGATGGTAACGTGAGGGTAGATGATGCAATTCGCGCCCACGATAGCTGCGTGACCGACGTAACTTCCGGCGCCGATTACCGTGAAGTCGCCGATGGTTGCGCCGTTTTCAATGACCACATGTGGTTGAATCGAAACGCGGGTTCCCAGCTTGACGCCTGGATCGACAATCGCGCTTGGATGAATTCCGGGCGCAAATTCGATCGGCTTGGGCGCGAGTTTTAACACCACTTGTTCGAATGCCTTTGCCGGATTTGAAACGCGAATTTGAGCCGAGGAAATCTGTTCCGCAAAATCTGCCGGCACAAAAACCGCGGAGGCGCGCGTCTTGCGCAACTGCGCCGCGTACTTTGGGTTGTTGAAAAAGGAAACTTCCCCGTCGGTGGCGTCGACCAACGATGCAGCGCCAGTGATTTGCTGTGCCGGATCACCGAGCAGCTTGCCGTCGCACATCGTTGCGAGTTCCTGAAGAGTGAACGTCACTGTTTTCTGTAGCGGCGCTATATGAAGCGTCGCCAGTAGTTAAGCGGTCGTGGTTCGGCGGTCATAGACCGCCGTTACAGGCTGGCGCGCACCTGGTCGAGCTTCCCGGCCGATCCGAGCTTTTCGTTTTTGTGCGCGATGAAGTTGGCGTACTCCTCGACAAAAATTTTGCCGGGCGGACGAAAATCGAATTGTTCGGGATGGTCGCGAAAGAACTCGCGATGCACGCGAGTCCAGACGAGACGCCCGTCTGTGTCGATGTTGACCTTGGTGACGCCGAGCTTGGCGGCGGGCAAATATTCTTCCTCATTCACGCCACGCGCCGACGGATCGAGCTTACCGCCGCCGGCATTGATCCGTTCAACTTCCGATTTCGGCACGCTCGATGAACCGTGCATGACAATCGGCGTGGGCGGCAGGCCGGCTTTTTTGACCTTATCGCGAATTCCTTCGATCACTTCGAAGTGCAACGATTGTTGACCTTTGAATTTGTAAGCGCCGTGACTGGTGCCGATGGCGGCGGCGAGCGAATCGCATTTGGTTTGCTTGATGAACTCAACAGCCTCATCCGGATTGGTCAGGCAAGCATGTCCTTCGTCCACTTTGATATCTTCCTCGACGCCTCCGAGCATGCCGAGCTCGGCCTCGACGCTGATTCCTTTGGCGTGTGCTTTATCAACGACGCGTTTGCTTATCGCGACGTTTTTTTCAAATGACTCACGACTGGCATCGATCATGACCGAGCTGTAAAAACCGGAAGCGATGCAATCATAACAGGCCTCCTCGTCGCCGTGATCGAGATGGACGGCGAAAATCGCTTCGGGAAACATTCCTTCAGCGGTGCGGATCATGGCTTCGAGCATGCGTTTATCAGCATACTTTCGGGCGCCTTTCGAGAGCTGGATGATGAATGGCGCGCGGCTTTGGACGTTGCCTCGAAACAGGCCGAGGAGCTGTTCCATGTTATTGATGTTGTACGCGCCGACGGCGAATTTGCCGTAGGCGACTTTGTAGAGTTGAGCAGTGGTGACGATCATAGGTTGACGATGTCGATCTTGCGCGCAGGCACGGTTACGCGGCAAATCTTAATTCGGAAATCGCGAATCGGAAATCTGAAATTGTCAGTTTCCGTTCGGGCTGGCGGGCAACATGACGCTCACCAGTGTGCCGTGTGATGTCGAATCGATGTCGACGCGGCCGTTGTGATCGAAGACGGTGCGCTTGACGATGGGAAGGCCAAGTCCCATCCCGCGCGGCTTGGTTGTGCAAAAAGGCGAAAAGATTTTGTCCTTCAAATCGGGCGCGATTCCTTTGCCGTTGTCGCGCACGGTCACGATGACACCGCTGGCATGTTTGCCTTCGCGGATCGGTTTCGCGGCCAGGGTAATACGCGGTTTGGTCCGTCCCGAGAGCGCTTCGGCTGCGTTCGCGACGAGATGCGCGAAGGCCTCGGCCAGTGCTGTTTCGTCACCCAGCACTTTCGGCAGGTCGTTAGAAAGCGAAGTTTCAACCGCCAACCCGCCATTGGGGCCGAAGCGATCGCGCGCGATCTCGATTGCCTTTCTCACAGGCTTGCGCACGTCGATCGGTTTGAACACGAGCTCAGGCGGATGCGCAAAGTTGTTGATTTGGGTGATGATCTTATCGAGCCGGTCGATCTCGCGAACAACGATTTCGTTGAAATCTTTTCGAAAATCAGCGTCGTCAAATCGCTCGGGAAGAAGTTGCGCGAAGGTTTTGATCGCAACGAGCGGATTGCGAATTTCGTGAGACATGCTGGCGGCCAAGTCTGTCCAAAAGACGGCACGATCGAGGAGAGTTTGCTTTTCCCGCAAAGTTTCCTCGGCTGTGAGATCGTGGACGACAGCGACCGCGCCGAGAGGCGTGTGTTCGCTCATAAGCCGCCGTGTCTCGACTGCGAGCGATCGGCGCGTCGTATTGTCGATCCATTGTTGCGGCGGCAGAGTGATCTTTGCGTCGAGCGTCTCACGAAGAAATGCGCCGAGATTGCTTCCCGCAGATTCGATCGGCTTATTCAGGACGTCCTTGCTCGACAATCCTAAAATCTGTTCGGCGGTGGGATTGAACCAGCGAACAATGGCGTTTTCATCGGTCGCCACGATTCCCGGCGGAATTGATTTGAGCAGAGTTTCAGCCAGGGTTTTTTGCAGGGTGATTTCCTCGGAGAGAAGCGCGTTTTCGAGGACAGTCGAAACATGCTCGGCCAGAATCATCAGTCCTTCGAGGTCGTGATACTCGAAGCGCTGCCCGGTTACGCGATGACCAAAAAAGAGCCATCCGATAATCCGGCCCCGCGCATAGAGCGGCACGATCACTTCCGCGCCGAATGTGTCGAGCGCACGACGAAGAAGTGATCGCTCGGCGCGGTCGGGCGTTTGCGCGAGATTCGCGCGGCAAATCAAATGTGCGTGCAGCTCAAACCAGCGCACGAGCGGGTCGCGTTCACCAAATTCAACCTCGTTCGCCTCGGGCAAGCAGCGTAGGCCGGCCCGTAGCCGATAGTGATCGCCTTGGCGAATTTTTGAAAAAATCCCGACCCGCGTCACCCCGGCGGCATCAGCGACGTTTTCCACAACACTGGCGAGGAGCGCGTCGACGTTATCGAACCGGCGGAAGACACGGGGAAAGCGCAACAAGGGTAGCGAAGGCATTCCATGGCGATCGGTCGCAGCGTCAACTCTGGGTGGCGGCTGGGTGAAAGTAACGCCGCTGGATTCTTCGCGCAGTTCCCGATTGTCTTGCAAAACTTTTAAGTAGTCGAACCCGCGTCCGACCAGCGCCTGGAGGTGAGGCCGGTCGAGCTGGAGGTCATCGGCTGCGTAAATTCCGCTTTGCTCGGCTTCGCGCAAAGGTTCGGAGCGCGCTGTGCCCAGCGCGATGATCAGGACCTCCGGCCAGTCCTTTTGAATTTGATCGAGCAAATCGCGACTTTCCTTCGCGCGGAGATCCATGATGAGCAGCGCGGGATTGCTTTGCTGCAAGACGGCATCGAGACGACTCGTATCCGACACGTGACGCGTTTGCGCGATCGTGCGCAGGAACGCTTTCACCCGCCGCACGAGATCGGGATCCTGCGTGTATAAAATGCAGACCGGCGAAGGCATCATGCCGCGGCCACCTCGCAGTCAAAGCGAACGAGCGGCAGCAGAATGTGAAACGCCGTGCCCTTCTTGAGTTCGCTCTCCACTTCGATTTGGCCGCCATGTTCCTGAATTATTCCGTGGACGACCGACAATCCCAAGCCGGTGCCGTAATCTTTTGTGCTAAAAAACGGATCGAAAACATGGGGGATGTCCTCGCCGCGAATTCCTTCGCCCGTGTCGCGGATGGTGATGCGAAGGACGTCTTGCGATTGACCATTGCTATGCGTGATCGCGGCCACCCACTCCTCGTCGGTCCTGATTTGTGTCCTTACACTGAGTTCACCGCCTCGCTTCATCGCATCCATGGCGTTAATGAAAAAGTTGAGGAAAACCTGTTCGAGCTGGTCGGCATCGGCGCGTATTGTATCAACATTGGCCTCCCAGGAACGAATTAATTTGATGTCTTTCTCATACAATCGATGACCGATGAGCAGGAGCGACTTTTCCAAAACGTCGTGCACGTGCATCGGCTTGAGATGAGGTTTGGTTGGCCGCGCGAAACGGAGCAACTGGTTGACCAGCGAATCGATTCGATCGATCTCGTGACCGATCAGGTTTGAGAATGTTTCCCGAAAATCGGAATCGTGATATCGCTCGGGCAGCAGTTGCGCGAAAGTCTTGATCGAGACGAGCGGGTTTTTGATTTCGTGCGCCATCCCGGCGGAAAGCGTGCCTAGACTGGCGAGGCGATCGCTACGGCGAATTTGCAGCTCGAGCCGCTTGAGCGCCGTGATGTCGGTCAGCACCATCAATGCGCCGAGTACTTGTCGATCTTCGCCGCGAAAGATGGACGTGCTGGCGCGAACAATGACGCCTCGATCATCGAAGCGCAGGACAAGGTCGTTATTTTCCTGGCTCTCACCGGTTCGTAATGTGTCGCGCAATGTATTTCGGAGGACCTCTGGAAGTTCATCGATGGCGTGATCGAGAATATCCCGAGAATTTAGTTCTGTGATCTGCCCGGCCTCGCTGTTGAAAACGGTAATGCGTTCGTCAATTCCCGCCGCGATCACGCCGGTAGTCAGATTTTCGAGCAGCGTTTCGTTGTAGATTTTTGCATTCTGCACTTCGGTAAACAGCTCCGCGTTTTCAATGGCGACGGCCAGCTGACCGCAAAGAACCTGGAGCGCGTTCTGCTCGACGCTGCCATAGATTCGTCCGGATAGGCGCGGGCCGAGTAGCATCACGCCCTCGAGTTGGTCGCGCGCGAAAATTCCCATTCCGACGGCGAGATTGAGATGCCGCATCTGGGCAATGACACGGTGGACTTCCGGCGTGGGCCGAATACGATCTAACTCATCGAGCACGATCGGCTGGCCCGAGGTGCGGAGGTAGGTCAGGAGCGGGTGGTCTTTCGAAAGGTCAATCCGGCTCTCACGTGTGGGTGGGGGATGGTGCTGCGCGTAAACTTCTTTCTGCGCGAGCAGAATCAAAACCCGATCCGTACCTACGGCCTGTGCGATCGTCCCGGCGAAGCGTTCGAGAAGTTCACGTAGGGTCGTGACCGATTTTAAAATTGCCGTTGCCTGGTTCATCGTCGCTTGGAAGTCGATACGCCGCGTACCGACGAAAAGCCGGTCGGCCAGGCGCTGAGAAAGTCCGCGCGCAGGCGCCATCGCGAAAGCCACAACGAGCGCAGCGATAATGTGTGCTAATGACGTCGACTTGTTCGGCAGCAGCGGGGCAAAAACGTTGAACGTGAGCCACCACACGAACCCATAAAGAACGAGAAGATAGACAACCAGGAGCACGTAAGCCATCGCGCGCCGGAGGAAAAAGCCTACCTCTAAAATTTTTCGAGTGGCGATGCCGATCACTGAGACCGCGCCGATGAGGATGAATGCGAGCTCCGCGCGCACGCCGCCCGAAGCAGTTCTCAAATCGCGTGAGCACGTGATAACCAGAGTAATGATGGCCGCAGCGAACCAAAGCGCGTAGACATAGACGCCGGAACCGTAAACCGGTTCGGGCGCAGTCGTCCCCACGCGATGCACCAACTGCGCGCCCACCAAAAAGAACTTTGTCTGACAAAATCCAATCATCGCAACAGTAAGAGCGATCCAGACGCGTGAACGATTGAGAATGGTGCCCCAAGTCCCGCTTGTTTCACGTATCGAAAGGCGGAGTAGATTAAATGTGGCGAGAATCAGCAGCCCGGCGGCAGACGCTTCGCGGATGCACAACGTGACGATGGTGAGATTCGTCGTGGTTAAACCAAAGTAGAGAGCTGCTAACCACCCGACGGCCGAGAAAGACAACAGAAGAAAACATTGATTCGACTTGCGACGCGGGTTAGCAAGAAAAACCGTAAGCCCAAGCGCCGATTGAATAATTACCGCCCCAAGAATTGGGATTGTTGCGCTGTTCATTAGAAAAAGACGCGATTTACCACAAGTGAACTTGCGCTACCGCCCAGTCCGCGGACATTCAGGAGAGCGCGATTAACCTTCGCTTTCCGTGGACGACGCGGGACGACATCGAGGTCGCATTCTGGATCGGCGATCTGATAGTTCGCAGTGGGCGGGATTAGCTGGTCACGAATACTCAGTGCGCACGCGGCGATTTGAAATGGGCCTGCCGCGGCCAACGGATTTCCGGTCACACCTTTAATGGAGCTTACGGGAATTGAATAGGCTCGGTCGCCAAATACCTCTTTGATAAAATGCACTTCTGCCGCGTCCAGCGCGGGATCACCGGGACCGTAGGCGGAGATATAATCAATATCATCCTTTGTACACCTCGCGTTGGCTAAGGCGATTTCCATCGATTTGCGCAAGCCTGAAGCAGGCTTGTCTGGATCGAGGTCGCGTTGCGCACCGTAGCCACTCATCTCGATATAAATTCGTGTTCCTCTTGCTTCTGCTCGTTCGAGATTCTCGAGCACAAACATTGCCGCGCCTTCGGATAAAACGCCCGACTCCCGTGAGAGGTCGAATGGTCTGCTGGCTCGTTCCGGCTCGCCGTTCCGCGAGGCCGTAAGCCCGCTCGCGATAAAACTTGCAACCCCATGCTTGGTGATCGGAGCATCAGCTCCTCCCGCTATGGCCAGTTCTGCTGCGCCCGATCGAATCATGTCCGTCGCGATGGCGACTGCGTCCAGACCGGATGGACATGCGGAGGAGACCGTTGCAGCATGCGCGCTCGCGCCGATGCGATCAGCGACCACGTTTGCGGCGGCTTGAGGCTTAGAAGCGCCCAGTGCCGTCGGAGCAATTGCCTCCAGGCCCCGAGTGTCCGAATCCCGGAAAACGCGCTCAATTACATCCAAGGCGCTTGTGCTGACGCCGATTACGATAGGGGTCGGGCTCGGCAGGTTGGATTCAGTAATTTCTAGTTCCGCGTCTCGAAGCGCCATCATCGTGGCGGCATAAGCAAATTGCGTGTGTCGCGCCATGCGCGTTGCTTTGAGTTCTGGCTCAATGTAGTCGAGCGGGTCGAAGCCTTTTACTTCGCCAGCAATACAGCTCTGGAGACCGCTCGCATCGAATAGCGTGATCGGGCCGATCCCGCTCCGGCCAGCGAGGAGCGATTCCCAGAACGGTTCGATCCCGATCCCGTTCGGGGCCAAAATTCCCATACCAGCAATGACGACCCGATTGCGGTTGCTCATGTTAACGAGATTCGGAAAGCGGTAAACAGGCAGCGCCGATACCGAAAGAGAACGATCTCGCGGGCCGACGGTATTCGAAGGAGCGTTAGATGTTTTAGGTGCTTGGCGTTAAGGACAGCCACGAGCAGATCACGACGCATTCTAAACGCTACAT
>QHPX01000156.1 GCA_003219195.1 Verrucomicrobiota bacterium | reverse complement strand
TCGCAGGTCAGGTAAAATAATGGTACGATCCAGTCGTAGTCGTGTATTTTCGGGAAGGGACGCTTCTGTGCTTGAAGGTTTGTTATCTCCTCGGGGGCCGCTGCTTCCCAGACAGAGGCGCCGGTCAAATCATCGACCCGCAGCTTTGATCGAGATGGATTCGTTGATTGCTGAGCAAGCATGAAACGGTTTGTTTGTTTCGCTTGAAAATCGCCAAGGGCGACCTTGCAATAATTCCGGCAAGATGTCAGCAAGATTCCCGTCGCACGCGGCAGATTGCTAATTCCCGCGCCTTGGCTGCACTGATTAGCTCATACCAGGCGAGCAGCCGGCACAAGATCCAGCCGCGGTAACCGTCGCGAAAACCCTGCCGCCAAACAAAATGATAAAGAAAACGCAACGTTGGCCGGAAGGGCGCGCGGCGCGCGAGTCGCTTCAACCAGCGTTTCCGCTGCAACGCTGTTCCAAAGGCGTTCGGACGCAGCGTTTCCTCGTCTGAGCGCCGGCATAACTGCGCCCGCACCGCGGCTTCCCACGTGGCATAGCGATTATGTTTCTCGATGAAGGTCGTGATATCAGGAAACGCATAGTGCTCCATCGGAGTGGAAAGATATTCGGCTCGACCATCGAGCAACACGTGCTCGTGCACTTCGTTGTCGCCCGAGTCAAACTCACTGCCAGCCTCAACCCGCTCATAGCGTCCTTTCCGGTGTCGGAAAAGCCGCAAGTTCCAGCTCGGAAAATAACCGCAGTGATTGATCCAGCCGTCCAGAAACCAAAACCGGCGGTTCAGGTAAAATCCATCCACGTCAGAGCGGCGAATGGCCGAGATGATCTCGCGTTCCAATTCCGGCGTTATGCGCTCATCCGCATCAATGATCAGCACCCATTCGTGTCGCCAAGGAATATTTTCCAGGGACCAATTCTTTTTTCGCGGGAATTTTCCATTCCACGTGAACTGCACCACTCGCGCCCGGGCCGCGGTGGCGATCTCCTGCGTCCCATCTGTGCTTGCCGAATCAACAACCACAAGCTCGTCTGCGAAGGCAACCGTGGCGAGACATTCGCTAAGGTTTGCGGCTCCATTCTTGACTGGAATGAGCACCGATAGCGGAGCGCGCACGTTGGATCGTCCGCTCATTTAAGTGATCTCGCGTGTCTTGATTCCACGTGCCGGATTTCCGACAACAATCATCCATGGCTTCACGTCCTTCATCACCACCGCCCCGGCCCCGACAATCGCGCCTTCGCCGATCGTCACTCCCGGCCCGATGAACGCATCCGCGCAAATCCATGCCTGCTCGCCGATGACAACCGGCGGGCGCAGCAACGGAAAATCCGATTTTGTGTGATCGTGCGTTCCCGCGCAGAGATGAGCGCGGTGCGAGATCGTCGCGCGCGCGCCGAGCGTGACGCGGCCGAGATTATAAATGAACGCGTACTCGCCAATGGCGCTCCCATCTCCAGCCTCCAGCGTCCAGGGGAGATAGATGGTCGCCGAAGGATAAACATGAACATTGCGGCCAATCTTTGCTCCTAGAGAGCGGAGTAGAAATCGCCTCCAGCCGAAACAAGGCCGTGGACTGAATCGGAAAAATGGTTGCACGAGTGTCCAGAGTACCCGCCGGATCATCTCGCCGGAGGAGTACTTCTCCGCGCGACGGTTTTGTTCGATGTCCAACATATCAGTTCAAGCGGACTGTATCCGGCGGCGCGCCGCCGCCCAACACCCATTCGTAAACTGCGCGCATCTGTTCACCAATTCGTGGCCATGAAAACTTTTCCGCCACCAGACTGCGCCCACGTGTGCCCATCTGTTTACGATCACTGTCAGCCATCCCAAATAACTGCGTCAGACCCGTTCCAATATCGGCAGCCTCCGAGCCGATGCGAAGCGCTGCGCCCGCGGCAAAGCCCTCCGGAAGATTGCATTCAGGCGTCATCAGCACCGGTTTTGCATGAGCCCACGCTTCCAAGATCGCCATCGGCAGACCTTCACTCAACGATGGCAGCACAAATGCGTCTGCATTTCGATACGCGCTGGCTTTTTCTTCACCAAATCTTGGCCCGAGGAATAATAGCGAAGGTGATCGTTGAGAGTTGATGGTGTCACTCGCGAAGATTTCCGGCGTTGAGAGTTGAGAGACTGCCGTCGCTCTGTTTTCTGATTTCGCTCCGGCGCCCGAGCGGCTGTGGCGCGCAGCAGGCTGATCTACGCCTTGCAGCTTTTGACCTTTGACTTCTACGAATGAAATGCCGAGTTCGCTTGCGAGGCGCTTGAGTTCTTCTTCATGCCCGCCCTGATCCCAGCCCGCGATGGCGAGTATCCAGGAGTTAAGCCTTGAGGTTTGAGAGTTAGGAGTTGCCTTCCAAGCGCGAATAAGATTAGCGAGCCCTTTCTTCGAGTGGATGCGGCCTAGGTACAGCAGAACCTTTCTACCTTGCGCGACTGGTTCGAATGGCGAACTCTCAACTCTCAACTCCAAACTCTCAACTGCTCGCGGCAGATCCACTCCATTTGGAATGACGCAAATCGGATTGCGCAGACCGTACTCACGCATACTCTCGTATTCTCCTTCTGAAATGGCGTGAAAACAGGCGGCGCTGCGATGCGCGGCATCCTCCCAGAGCGCGCGGACCAAGCGCTTTTTCCAACGCGCGTTCCGAAGCGCCCACGGGTCGAGCATACCATGTGCCGTGTAGATGAGAGGCCGTTTTGTACGCCGGTGCCACAGATATCCGGCAAGCGAAGGGTACGTCCAGAGACCGTGCACGTGCGCAATGTCGAGTGATGTCTCCGCGAGATATTTTGTATAGCTGACGGCGTAGCCGAAACTGCGCGGAAAAAACGGCTGGAATACGACTGGCCGCAAAGGCGCCCATGCTCTGATGTCTGCGTTGGTGAATTCGTCCTCCAGGCCTAGCACGATCATCTCCTGTTCCCGGCCGGTTGTCTGTGCGAGCCGGCGGCACGCATCAAATAGTCCTCCCGATTTTCGTGAAACCGAATTCAGTAGGTACGCTATCTTCATCACCGCTATCGCATCGCGCCGAATAGCAGCGCGCGCTTAAGCGCTCCAAGTTTCTTTGGCGGAAGCTCGATCGCCATCCTGCCGGCGTGTTCCAAGCCTTGACCAAAAGATTCGGATCCAAAATTTGCCGCGATCCTGCGGCTCGCCTGTCCAAGGCCTTCTCGCTTCTCCTCTGATAGCGAAGCGATCTCGAAGAGCCGCGATGCCAGATCACGTTTGTTCGTCGGATCAAAAGTAAACCCGTTGTCCTGCACGAGTTCCGGCACGCAACCGCACCGGTTTGAGACAATCACAGGAAGGGCTGACGCGACGGCTTCGTTAACGACGAGCCCCCACTGCTCCGTTGTGCTGGCATGAACAAAGGCATTCGCGAGCCCATAATAGAAAGGCAATTCGTCGTACTGCTTGAAACCTGGCAGCAGCACGGAGCTGTCCAAGCGTAGGTCAGCAATCAGGCGGCAGAGATCAGATTTCAGCGGACCGTCACCCAGAAGCACGAGGACCCAGGGTTCGGAGTTCGAAGTTCGGAGTTCGGAGTTCGCAGCGGCATGGCGATACCCCGCGTATCCACGGATGAGCGTGAAGAGGTTCTTCTTCTCAATGAATCGGGCTGATGCCAGGAAATAATTTTTGGGTAACCCGTATTTTCTTCTGACTTCTTTCTTCTGACCCCTAACTTCATTTGCCTTCCACGCGAAGTAATCGTTGTCCACTACGTCATATCCCGTGAAGATCCGGTCGCGAGGCATCCCCAGGTCAACCAGATAGTCAATGTGACGCTGACCGCCAACAAGCGCGGTTGAATAAAGATCGACAATCCGTTGCTTGATCCATTCGCGCCATCGAACGCGAGGTTTATCCAGGGTTGTGCTTTCCGACATCAAGATTGCGGGTATTCCCGTTTCGGCGCAGGATCGAAGCGCGGCGATCGCGGCGTTATCGGACCAGCCGGGGATCGCCACCACATCGGGACTGCAACTTTGTAATGCACGGCGGACGTGCGCGGACATATGTTCCGCCGGCATCGCCCCCGTACCCCCGGCGGGAAAAAGAGTCAGCCGCGAATATCCTGAGGCATCGTGAACTGGTGACCAGGTGGACTCTCGGGTTTCGGCCGCGGTCTCGATGCCGGTGATATCGCAATAGCGCGAGGCTGCATCCAGGCGCGCGCAATGATAAGGACCGAAGCGATGAAAGATGACAGCAATCCTCACTTTGAGAGGAGCTGACTGGGCGAATGGACGCGCGAGAACGGCGCCGTAAAAACCCCGCGCTCCGTTGCGTAAAAAGCAATCGCTCCGATAAAGATCACGCTGTAGATAAAGCCAGGCAGGAAATCTATTGTTTGGTGTGTCGCGGCACGCATCGCTGATGTCGTAACCTGGATATAGAGAATTTGCGCCATGGTCCCGTTTGGGCGGTTTGCAGCAGCCCAGAGAGTTTTAAACAGATATCCAAGCGCCGCGAAAAAAAGGCAGCCAAGATAACCGAATTCGTTAAATGAATCACCCATCCCTGTAACGGTCAGTCCGACCGGCAATCCAAATCCAAAGACGTTTTCAACGAAATCGCTCATGTCGCGCTGCTCTCCCCCGATCATCAGCGCGTTTTTAAAATCCTGACCGAGGAGCTGGGCTGGAACAAAGCGGAATACGATCTGATTCCAGTAGCCTGCGCCGAACTCGTAGTCCCCCGTCGCTTCCGTCGCTGCTATCACTGCTGTCGCATTTTTCAATTCGCTGATCGCATTAGGATCAAGAGCTTCCTGAAATTGCTCTTTGAAGTTTATCGCTCTAAGGGCTTTTAACGGATCTTCCTTTGCCAGTTGCCGGTACTCGCTGGTTGATGGTATGGCGAGCATCGCTGCCATAATGGCGGCGAGAATAGCCCAGCGCGGCGCGGCTTTTCCTTTGATGAAATATATTCCAAGTGCCACGGAGAGGAGAAAAAGCACAGTCGGCTCACGCCGCCCGTAAAACAGCGCCGCTTGCATTGGGATCACAGCCGCGGCCACTGTCGCAAGCCATGCGATGATCCATCTCCGCTTCAGCGCGCAGTAAAAGCAAATTGCAAAGCCAGGGTAATCGAGGCCGGCGAAGAATTGGTAAACCGTTGGGATTCCGGTCATCATGTTCGCCGACTCTTCCTCCGACAGAGTTCCCAATTTGTAGGTGAAATACCAGCCGATGAGGACGAGGACAATGCCGCCTTGCAGAAAACGCGCTGCATCTATGGGAATATTGAGTTTCTCGAGGAGCCCGGGATGAGGGCGGCGTTGATACCCCAGCCAGCAACACGCCAGGCACAGGAAGCACATTAAGAGGGCCGTCGGGAGATAGATGCCCCCCCACAGATCCCGGTAGAGCGCATAAGCTTGCGGAAGAATAAAGGCGGTAAACGCCGCCGCCATGAAATAGGGGTACTCGTAAATCAGGCGGGGGCGAACGATTGCCGCTGCGAGAAGAACCACGCAGCTCACGGCGAATAGGGCAAAATAAACGAGCATTGGAAAACGGAGAGAAGGCGAAAGTAAAAGAAGCTGGAAGGAACTCAGAAAGGATGCACTTTTTCCACGCAGTCACAAAACATATCGCTATATCGGGGCGCGAGCACGGCCCAACTGAATCGCTGGCGAACCGTTTCTTTGCGGCGAATCGCGTCCGCGTCTGAATCTTCTTTGCCCAATATTTCGCGTATAACCGCAGCAAGGGCGCCTGGTTTGGATAAGGAAGACCCGACCAAATCCCTCCTGCAATGACGCCAGCGCGAAGAGATCGGCCGCACGGTAGTAGTCCGCGACTTGATGCTGCGGAACCGACCGCGCGGTGAAACTTTGCTCGCCAAGCTTCTCACGCGCGAGCGCGGTAATCGCTACGCTTTCTGCGTCCATTGTGCCGAGCAAAACGAGATAAGGACGCGGCTGCGGCAGTCGCGCGATTTCATCCACGAGATAATCCATCCGCTTCTGTCTTGCCGAAATCCATCCGACGCTAAGCACTATTGGACGATCGGTTGGCAGATGCAGCTTCCGTTGCAACTCGCGCCGAATGTTTTCATCCCGGTCAGGCACTCCGTTCGGAACGTTTATTCCATAGGGCACCATTCTATGTCGATCTGTCGGTTCGCCAGCGGCGAGCGCTTCTTCCAAATAGAATGGCGCGACCTGTTGGACGTAATCGGTGCGGTCAAACGGCGGATGGCACGGGCCCCCGTTCGAAAACAAAAGCCGAAACGGCGCGCCGATCTGTTTACGCCAGCGAAAAAGCTGAAAGCCTAGGTTTGAGTCGCTGTAAAAAATGATATGAGGCTCCTGCTTGCGAATTGCGCGCACTATCGACGGAAGCGTGGAGAGTTGCTCAGCCACGTAACTGTTCCGACGAATGCACCCGCCAAGGATTCGCGCGGCGCGACCTGTTCGCGGCAGGTTCCAGAGGACGTGCTCGTCCGATCTCTCTTCGCCCGCTCCTTTGTAGAGCGTTATCTCAAGTCCGTCAGTGCCGCGCAATCCATCAAACGCGGATCGAAAAAAAATTTCGATCCCACGATCAAGAATGCCGACTCCGCTGCATGAGAAGAAAATCTTAAGCGGTTGCATGTATCGGCTTCATCCAAAACCATGACATTCGTTCGGGTCGCGACTCGCTGACGGCCCAATGAAGATACGATTCCGGTAGCCACCGCATGTAGAAATCCTTGAAAGGAAAGTCGGCGATTGTCCGTTCTTGCTGCCAGATTTGAGCGATTTTGTGAGTTGCCACAAACCGCTCCCGAATTTTCTCGGTAATGCCTCTCTCAATGAACTCATGCAATTCCACTAGAATGAATGCGCGCCGAAGCGGCAGCACAGCGGCGGGATTAAGCAGTACTGCTTCGTAACCTTCCACATCGCAAATGAGAAACGGCCGCTGCGTACCCATCAAAGCGCGCTTGAGATCCTCCGGTTCGCACTTACCGCAAATTTCCACACGGCTCTCCACATTGTTTAACCTTGCCTTCTCCCCCAGTGCTACCCGAGATTTCGACTCCGCCTCAAAAGCGATTACCCGCGCCTTCGGATTTCGCAGCGCCATACCAACGGCATAGTAACCCTCGGCTGCTCCGACATCGATAACGAGCGGAAAATTCAACGCGCAGGCTTGCTCAAAGCAACCGTTCAGTTCCCGTTCGTAAATACCGAGCAACTTTGGGAGGTGCACACGGCCGTCTGCGCCAGCGTTATAGCGCATCCCAGTGAATGGCCCGCAGCGAATCCGTCCATCCGTGTGTGTGCGAACGAGATTTTCAAGATAGCCGCTCGGCCTCAACCGTGCCGGGAGGATGGCCCGAAGGATTTTCGCAATCACGCTGTCGTTAGGGGGTAGAGGCGGCTGTCCTCAGCCGCAAACAACGAATTTCATGTAGCGGCAGGTGTGTCACCTGTGATCATCTTTAAAAATCTCGCCGCCAGCACAGCTGCCTCTAACAGGGCCGAGTTTCGCAATCACAATTCGGCAAGCTCATGTTCAAGTCGTTTGACGATGTTTGCGGGAATCGGCTGTGGCTTGGCGTCTGGAGGGAATTTCGGGCGCAACCGATCGAGCAGCGGCAAACAAAATGCGTGAATGAAACGCTGCACGGCGCGGATATGCGGGGGCTTGAGATGATTTCTTTGGTGCACCAACTCCAAATCCATTCCCGGCTTCCAAAATTCCAACCCCGTCAAATCATCCGGTGTAATAAATTTTTGCCACTCGCGCGCGGCCCAGTGATGTAATTCGGGGCGGCTCCAATTCGCACGATTCTCCTCGTCCGCCAGCATAATCGCGCGCAGCTTACAGCGTCTTTCGAGCTGCACTGGATCGCGATGGGAATAGTGCCGGATCGGCAATCGCTCACACGCCACATAACCAGCATTAAAGGGAAACGAAACCGTTGCTGGCCATTGCATCGTGTTACGATAACGGCAGAGGCGCGGTTCGCTGTAATGACTCAGAGTGTAATAACGGCGGCGTTCTTCAATTGGGCGCTGTCGATCTTGCAGTGTTTCCTCCCCGCGATTCCATGCGTCCACCTCCGACTCAACCAACCGGAAATCATAATACTGGTGATATGCGACAGTCTCGTGTTTGCGCATGCAATTCTTCACAAATTCCGGCGGCGTGATGTGATGAAATTCATCCGCGTCAACACGCAGGAACCAATCGCCCTGTCTCATCTTTTGTCGCGCCACATGAAACATGTAACCACGCAAACGCGTTTCAGAGAAAAAGACTGCTTCTTTTCGCATCGGCACAACGCGTTTGTCGCACGAAGCGAATTCCTGCACGATCTCCCAGGTCTTGTCGACGCTGCCGGTGTCGAAGACGTAAATCGCATCTGCCCACTTCATCGCGTGTTCAAGACACTGCTCGACGATGTCGGCTTCATCACGAAGCGGCAAAAGGGCAAAAAACTTAGGCATTGCTTCCTCCCGCCTCGAGAAGAAGGAAAATGTTCTCGCCGCGAATTTCTTGCTGAAAATTATAGCTCTGTAACGCCAAGTACAAGCTTTGGGCGCATCCGGGACGCTTCCGATCATGCAGCTCCAAAACAAGACATCGAACCCGGGAAAGCCATGCGCCAGCGCCGCTCGCAAACAAGTCTAATTCCGCTCCCTCAATATCAAGTTTTAAGATGTCGACTTGATCGACGTGAAGCTTTTCAAATACTTTCTGAGGTGTAATCGACGGGACTGAATACCCAAAGTTACTGGGCGTAGTGGAAACCTGAAATCCCAATTTGTCAGCTGCGGTATCCTGAATCCATAGCTGCTCCTCATATGGCCAAAGAGCAGCTCGCAAGGCGACAACACTGGGGATCGTCTCGATATTTTCGCGCAACAGGTTGTAGTTCGATTCTTCGGGTTCGATTGCTAATATGCGGGCATCAGGAAAACGATAGTGATAAAAGACAGTCGCAGCGCCAATATGCGCGCCCGCGTCCACCACCGTTCGAACCGGGATCGTAAATGGCAGTTCGTATTCCGATTCTAAAAAGACCTTGCGTAATACCGCTACGTCAGAAGTGCCGGGACGAAAAGTGAACGGGACTCGTAAATTGCGCAGTTCCGTCTTGATGACCCGGGAGTGATCATTTCTCCACAGCATCGCTTTCAGTGAGTCCATCAGGGGCATTATCCTTGCAAGCCCGCGCGTACGATGTAGGAAATTTCGAAGCCTTCTCATTTGATAATGCAATTGGGATCGCAGCATTGGCCGGTTTAACCTCGTCTAGCTCGCTCGATCACCGCCAGGTGTCGAACATGTCAAGCGCCTGAACGATTCGCGCAACTGAAGTTCGTTCTCCCAACTGCCGGATTTTAAGCTATGTACAATACCGTACCCCGCCGCTACGAGTTCTTCTGGCGTTCCGGACAATCCTTGGTATTGCACGCCGAAGACCTCCCCTGGCCGGTTAAAATCTTCCACTTCCCAGCCGGCGGCGGTCGCCAAAAGGGAGAGAACGACATCGTCGCCAATTTCGGTCTCGAGCCATATGCGGCCATTTAACCAACCGCGACTTCGCAAATCATTCAGTAACTC
Source organism: Verrucomicrobiota bacterium (assembly GCA_003219195.1). Classification (GTDB taxonomy): domain Bacteria; phylum Verrucomicrobiota; class Verrucomicrobiia; order Chthoniobacterales; family UBA10450; genus UBA10450. Next base: position 41,070 of record QHPX01000156.1, on the reverse strand, counting down.
CCGCCGCATTGCGAAACCGCCGCCTTGGGCATTACTGCCAAGACGGTATCCATGCACCTTGCCCGATGTCGACGCAGACAATGCAGCGGAAATGATCTCTCGAACTTCTCGGCGTGAATCGAAGAGCGAATGCTCGAGGTGTAAGAACGGATTGCGCCGGATTCGTATCCAGCGGTGGAGCTTTCTTAACCGCGGTTCCCAGGTTGAACGAGGTGTGGGTTGTCCGCATAAATCTATGCGATAACACGATCCGACCACGCCGCAGCGAGCGTGCTGAGCAAAGAATTCCCTGACCCGCGCAAAGAAAGGCGCGGTGATCAACGAGTCAGTGTCGAGCCTCAGGAAGTATTCGGATCGGGTAGTGCTGGCTAACCCCTCGGCCATAGCAAACAGGGTATTCACGGTTAGACCGCCACGCCAAGCGTCTCCCTGTGAACGCCTTGGATTGTGCAGAACTAAGCATTGCGCCGCGGGAACCAAATCCAAGATTGTTTCCGATAGTTCACGTTTCTCGGTAGCATCATCTACGACAATTAATCGCTCGAGAAAGCGAGATTCGTGAAGAACGAGACTCTTCAGTAATTCTCTCAGCCGGAAAAGTTCCTTCTCCCCCGGTCCAACACACACTATTGCGGAATACATCAGAGCAAAAACCGGCTCCCTGGGTTTCTTTCCGGCGATTCGAGGTCACCCCTGTCGAACACGTAAAGCGAATCCGACCATTTGCAACATGTGCTCGAGACATTGGCCCATGACGCCGGCTTCATCACGGACGGGAAGGAGAGCAAAAAATCGGGTTATTACGGGAAAAAACGTGCGTGCTGAAAAAGTGAATTTTTCTCGCCCTGTACCACAGCGGATTCAAATCCTTCAACATCAAGCTTCAAGAATCCGATTTCTCTAATACCGAGATTGGTGAGAGCTTCATCAAGGCTTTCGATCTTGCAGAAACTTGTATCTCGTCGTGTCGGCGAGGTGGCAATGGCAATTCGGTTTTGCCCTGGAGATTGCCTGCTCTCTTCAAACTGTACTGGTCCTCGAAAATCACCTAGTCCAAAATTTAGCGCTATAATGCGCTCGGAAACAGTAGGATTCCGCGCTAGGTTTCTTCGCAACCGCTGAACCGTCAGTGGAACAGGTTCGAAAGGTATTACGCTGTCAAAGCCAGCCTTGGACAGTGCAAGGGAAAAGAAACCAATGTTAGCGCCGACATCAAGCGCGGCACTTGGCTTAGAACATACCGAATAACAAGCATCGCTAAGCGCGATTTCTTCCGCGTCCAATCCATTTCGCCACAACCAATATTCTGAAAAAGACAGGAATTCTCCTACTGCTATCGGTGAATTGTCATAATAGGCTTGGCTGATAAGCCAGCGACCGTATGCCTTCGCCATTTTTGGCGAACGCAACAACCGCAGCGCGTTTAGAAAAAGCTGCCTCACCAGGTTAGAGCCTCGGTAGGCGCGCTCGACCAAAGACGTGTTGCACTTCTTCACGCGTCCTGATGGGCTTCCGTGCGAGCTTCATCCACGCGTAGTAAACCGACCAGTCAATCGGAGACCGATGGCGCAGGCAGGTTGGAATTCCACGAAAGGCCGACCACCACCAGACCGGTTCGCGAATCGCCCCCGTCAGACCCTTCCTACATGCGTGTCGGAACTGCCGCCAGATGCGAAACAGAGCCACAGCTAGGACATACGGGAACGGACAACGCATCAAGACGCTCCAAAGCTCGTTGCGTGCGTTGAGGTGATGCCGACCGATCTCGTCCCCCTGAGCTGAGGTGACATGGTGTCGAATTCCAACTGATGGCCGAAACCAAACCTGGTAACCAAGCGCGTAACACTGAAGAGCGAAGTCAGGTTCTTCATACATATGATCGAAGAAAATCGGGAATCCTTGCGAGCGAAGGTAAACATCCCGTCGCATTGCAGCGGCACAGTTCGCATACGCCGAGACAAGGTGCCCAGGAGATGACGGCGATTTGGTCGGATGCGCGAATACGGCGTTATTGCGGATTTCAGGGAATGAGATAACGGCGGCCTGACTGTATTGTGCGAAGAGTTCTTTAAGTCGCGCGAAAAAGTCATGATCGATCGGATAACTGTCATCGTCGAGACTCATGACGATATCGCTTTTGGCGAGTCGTATTAACCGGTCCCGCGAAAAGACTGAGCCACGCGCCTGTTCGTTTTCGATCAAGATGCAATGTGGAAATTCACTTCGGACCATTTCCTGGGTGTTGTCGGTGCAACCGTCGGCACAGATCACGATTTCATTTGGCTGCGGCTGCAACTGTTGAACGTTTGAGAGCGTCCGGCGCAACTCCTCGCGGCGATTGCGTGTTGTGATCATGACAGCGAACGTCATGGCGCGACAGATGTAACGACCGTATTAAAACTTTTCAAGGCGGCGATCAAAGGTTGGTCATAGCGTCCCAACGTAAAGTCGCGCGCTCGTTTCACGCGCAGCCTGCGCCATCCGCTCGCGCTTTTGTCGATCTTCGAGGATGTCCGCAATGGCATCCGCCAGCGCTTCAGGATCGCGCGACGACACAACCCGGCCTTTAATACTGTCGCGCACAATTGACCATTAGAGTAATGAACGCAAGCCTGCTCTGAACCGAGACCACGGAAATCTGCTTGCACAAAGCCGTGCTTGCCGTCGAATATGCGGGTTGCCTGGCAAGGTAACTGCCAAACGAGAAAGAAGCTCGCGAAGTTCATCGATGTTTCCCGGAGTCACGGTGAGAATTCCATCTCCTTCTCCGCCGAGGTCCGGCAAGCCTGTATGCGGTGTGCCCACGACCGGACACCCAAAACTCAATGCCTCGAGATAGACCTGCCCGAATCCTTCGATCAGCGAAGGCATCACAAATATTGAGCTGATGCAATAGAGATTCGACAGTTCTTCTTTCGACACCCTCTGGAGCAGTCTGATCGACGAATCTTGCCGCGCCAGCTTATCCATCGCGGGATGAATGTTGCGGCACACGAGAGTTAGACGACTGCCCTTCGGCATTTTTGCTGCCATCCAGGCCATGATTAAATGGTGCAGCCCTTTTCGTTGGATCCCAGATCCGACAAACAGAACTTCGAACCGATCCTTGGATGGCGCCTTACCTGCCACCTCCCTAGGAAGATCGACACCGTAGGGAATAACTTTGCAGAGCTTCGGATCGGCGCCTGCCTCCACGAGTGTTCGCCTTGTGAAACTGCTGGCGCAGATGATGAGATCGGCGTGCTTCCAACTACCGTTTCGCTGCTCTGCCCGCACCGGCGCAGAGAGCTTCATTTCGTTTTGTCGCACGTCCAAACACCCGATCTGCGAATGCGCCTCTAGGTCTTTCGTGAGCACACGTCGCTCAAAATCGATGTGTGGATGAAATTGAAACAGAATTTTTCGAGGTCGATGCGAATACGCCGCGGTGAAAGCTTCCCAAGCGTACGGACTGTAAAGAAAGAGACTGCTCTTGGTTTTTCTTGCCCGGTCGCGGGCGGCTATCGAGTAATACCGGTCAAGGATTGAGTATGTTCGACCGTGAGCAATGCCGAACGCATGCCGAATATGTTCGCGTGCCGTGGTCAACCAAAGAGATCGAACCTTACCGGACGGAATTCCGCTGTGCCAGCGGCTTGAGACCTTTTTGGCTAACGGTGCGGGCAGCAATCGTGCGAACGTTCGTATAGGACCGTCAGCGTAAAAATCGGTGATGAACTGATCGAGTTTGCCCGCTTCGGCCAGCCCAACTGGTATTTGATAATTATCGCGCCGGCCGCGAAATGCGCAGACAAAAGCTTTGTCGTCTCCTGGCCGTCTACTTTCCATTAAGAGCGCTTCAAAAATTCGCCGCAGAGAAAACCATTGCCGCAACCAACGTCGAGAATCCGAGCGCCACGCCTTAATTGGCCAGCAATCGCGAGCACATGCGGCATAAAGTGCGCATGCATGTGCGCCTCGGCTGCGCTGGAAAATCTGTATTTCTGGTATGTATCGTTCAAGAGCGGAGCAATCGACGTTTCAATTCCAGAAGATCGCTCATTCGCGGCAGCAGCGCTTTCAGCAAAGCGCGATGAAAATGCCAGCGCGCGGCAAACGTCATTACTGTCAGAATAATTGCTTGCGACCCGATCGCGGCGAAGACGACGCCGAGAATACCGAACACCGGCGCAAGCAACCAACCGGCCGCAACCATCACCAGCAGACCGGCCGCTCTCGCTTCCAAACCGACGAAAGCGCGGCCCTGCGCTCGCATCGATTCCTCCAGAATGCTCGCCTGTCCCGCCAACGCAGCGGCGGGAATCAGGAGAATAGCCGGCCGGACCGCTGGCCGAAAGGCGGCCCCATATAATAATGGCAACACGATTGGAATGATGACCCCAACGGCGACCCCAGCAAGCAGCCATGTCCACGCAGTGAACCGGAACATTCGCGCGACGCGATCAAAACCTTCGCGATCTTTTGCCTGAGTAGACATGCCGAAGCTCACAATCCCCGCCGCGCCCGCGAGGCTGTTTACGACAGACGCCGCAGTGAGAGCAACGGCGTAAAAGCCGAGTTGTGTCGTGCCGAGCAGATAGAGCAGTAGCGCTTTGTCGGCTGATTGCGTAAGGGGGTTGAGCAGTCCGGCGAAACCGTACGGGAGCGCTTCGCGAAAAATAGCTTTAACAGGTTCCATCGGCCCCGGGAGCGGGGCATGCCATAACGCCAATCCCACACGAGCGATCGCAACCGCGCCGTTTGCGATGAGCAAACTGACTACGAACCAGCCAACATTCTGAATTCCCGCAAACCACAAGAAGATGACAAACGCCAGGTAAACAGGATTCACGATCAGTCGCGTCCAGTTCATCCGGCCAAACCAGCCGGCGCCCTGATCAATCGCAATCATCGCCAGCGAGACGTGATTAAAGATAATGAACGGCACAAACGCGTAAGCGGCGTTCCGGACGATCGTATCACTGCCCGCCAGGAGCCACGGGATTGCCACGGTGCAAAGTACTGCGGCCAGTGTGCCGGTCAGCAGCGTAAGCAACAAACCGCTGCGGATCACTCGGGCCAGATCAGCAGCGCGCCCAGCTCGGCGGGCGAGCGCGACGCCAACGCCCATTCCACCCATTGCCGCAAATAAGCCTGGCCAGAGAATGGCTGCGGCGAATTGTCCGCGTCCTACCGGACCGAGCAATCGCGCAACCAAAATTCCCTGAACAATTGTGCAAGCTTGGATGACAACGTTGGTAATCAGCGTGGAAGCGAATTCCCGTGAGCCGATGGGACGTATCTGAGGTGCGCTTAAGATTCCGGCCCCAAGAGTGTCGTCCTCAACCACCGCTTGCGGGTTGGCATCAGGGTCAGGATTCATCGCGTGCAAGAGCGAGAGACTGATTAACGATAAACATCACGTCGATGCCCAATCGCAACGATCGTTAAGACGCGGTTCTCATGTTCAAGCCAATAGAGCACGCGGTAATCTCCGACCCTTAAGCGAAACTCCTTGCGACCTTTCAAGCGTTTTGTGGATGCAGAAATCGGATCGTCTTCCAAAGATCGGATCGCGCGTCCTATGCGCAACTGCGCATCACTAGAAAGTCTCGCCAATTCTCTCTCCGCAGTGCGCGCAAAAATGATGCGGCACTTCATGCATCGATGTTCAAATCTTTGAACACTGCATCAATCGGACGGGTCGGCTCGTTTTGCCTCTCCGAAAGCGTCATCAAATCAAGAAGATCCTCCCGCCATTCCTCATTTTCCACAAGGCTAGCAAAGATTCTTTCCCGCTCGGAATCCGGCAACTTCTTAAGACCTTCGATGAATTCTTTGGCACTCATGAGACCGCGATAATCTTAGGTTGCATTGATTGCGGATTCAACCGCGACCCTTTTTCTGAATCTTTGGGTGATTCACGATGGGAGTCATCACGGAATTGGCCGCGCCAGGTGCGAGTCAACACTGGATGCTCGGGCAGAATTCTTTTTTTTTGCGTCGAAAGCCATAGTCCCGAAGTCGGAGGCAGAGATCAGCAGTCAGCGGTCAACGTTGAGAGCTTCTTCAATCTCAACGGGAGAGTTTGCGGCAGATACGGCGTATGATACGGCGCGCGCCCAGCGTAGTTGCGCGGCTGTAGAGGCCGCTTGCGAGCAGGCGCTTTAATCCGACATTATTCATCCAGGGAAAGTTGTCACGCGTCGCGCGTGCAATCGCGGCCTCGTCCAAGGCGCCGTCCCGCTGAAACCGGGCAATGAGATGTCCCAAGAGCGTGTCAGTAGGAATCTCGCCGCCGCGAGCGCCCGCCCAAAAATGGAAGATGCGTGCTCGGCCGCGCAGCATCGCTGTGGAGTCGGTAGCCCAGTTGTCTCGATCGGGAAGGATTGCGATTGTAGCAACTCCCGCGGCAATCGCACTGTTTAGAGACGGTTGATCTTGCCGGATACCTAACGAGAGCGCCTGCTGCCAGCGCCGATGCCACTCAGCATAGAAGGCGTGTGCGGCCGGAGTGTCCCGAACGAAGATCACGCCACCGTTGAAGTAGCGATCGGGCGGGAATTCCCAGCCCAGCTTTGCGCGTAGCTTTTTGACATTAGGCAGCGCGTCCGGTGGTATACCGCGCTCGTTCCAGTCGCGGGCCACCGCCAGATCGGCTCCCTCAGGCCACTCCCGATCTAGCGGTCGCACCGCGATGGCGTCATTGTCGAGATATAAGTAATCGCCTTTCACCAGTTGTCGCAGAATAGTCCGGAGGCGACGGCTGCTCACGATAGGGTCGTCAGTGCCTGTTGGCTGCACGATGATTTCGCTCACGATATTGCCTAGAGCGTGGCTACCGTGGTCGATAGCGCATGCCGTCGGCTCGTCCGTCACAAGGATGATTCGTGCTTGCGGATGAAGCCGGCGAACCGCAAGAGCGGCGACCGCCGCCATATCAGCGTAGAGTCCTAGATCTTTCGCTGTGAGCACGAAACAAATCGTCGGCAGCCGATCCCCACTGCTGTTTCTCTTCATCGCGTGATTCCCGCAGTCAGAAGCCCAGTACATAATCCTAAATGGTTCATGGCCCGATCATCTCGTATCCGATCACGGAAGTGTCGGCGATGCAATGGAGGACTGTTAACTTGCGGCGGGAAGTGTGTCCTCCACCCACTACTCGCGGGCTTGTATCAGGGTCGGGTTTCATCGCGTGCAACAGCGAATGCTGTAAAACATTGGGCTGCGCAAACAACACTTTCAGTTGCCTAACGAATCGAAACTGGCGGAAAAGCGGTTTATGTTCCGATGGCTTTCAAGAGTGGACTGGATGTTTCTTGAAGTCGCTTCTTCGTAAAGCTTTTTAATTTTCGTAACTCCAGCGTTGTTATACCAGCAGTTGAAAACGAGGATGTCGCCGTCCCGGACAGCGGTGACCAAGGCATCGTGATCCTCAGGCCGATCACCATCGGGCGCCATAAGCACACTGAATGCTTTTGGGTAAACAATCCGCGCGCCGACTGGCGTGGACGTCACCTTGTGATGCACATAGGAATTAAGTGGTGCGGAGTACGCGAAGTAACGCATCGACTCGTTTTCGGGAATCAACAGAACATCTGGATACCCGTCGACGAGACTCTTGAAAATGTCCGGATTAAGCGAGCCGGACACCGTGACTGTTGAGTCCACGTAAAAAAGCGTGCATCCCCACCGCTGCTTTGCATAAGCAATCTTTTCTTTCAAAACCTGAGCTACGTGTTTATCGTCGGCAGCCTGTTGCACAGGCTTGCCGTCCACCATCCTGATCTGTTGTGGGCGAATGCAGACTCCCACTTTTAGTCCAGCGGTGCGGAATTTTCCGAAGTATTCATCAATAGCACTGGTCCGTTCGTTTCCCTTGAACTCTGTTTCAGGCGCCAGAGTCGACGTCAACCGAGGATCGCCGTAATAACACGCTTCCAGGAACTCCTGTCCTTCCGGATCCCAAGTGATCATTCCCTGCGCGCTCGCGTCCTTCAATACTTTGATGCTATTATCTGCCAGTTTAAGCAGTGCGCGGCGAAAGCTCGCCTTACCTTCATCGGTTGTGACGTCGATCTTGCCCGAGTTCATAATCCAGCGGCGCGGGTTGACCGCTACCTTGATACCTGAGCTCGCCAGGAAAATCGCGCCGATCGACCGGTGGTCCGTCCAGTTTACTTGGAATGGATACTTCTTCGTGTAACGCTTGACAACGTCTTGCGATAAATCTTGCACACGCGAACCTGCTGGCCCAAAGCGCAGCGAAACATTGAACGATTTCGATGCACCCGGCTTAATGTCGTGACAAGTCATCATGAACGGATAGCTGGTTCTGTCCGGAGGATTCGTCGAATGCGGCACGCCTATCGAACACTCGAGATCATCGGCGCAAAAGTTGAGCGCGCCGTTTCCGTAATCCACTCGGACGATCGGAACAGCAAACTGTGGATCAACAACCGAAGGATATTGATACAGGGGATGCATGGCTCCCTTGAAGCCGAAGCCGAACATGCCCGCTTCAAGTGTGGCCCCGTTCGGAACGCTTGGAAAACTCAGCTCCATCAAGCGAAGCCAAAGCTCATTAAGCTCCTGCCCGCCTGTATTCGCAACCTCAATTCGCATCATGAGTCGGTCGCGTTGTCTGCCGTAGGTGCAGGAGACGTGCCCCCATGGATAAGCCAGTTCGATTGAGTTCGTCTGTTTGTTTGCGGTCGTAACTGGTGGCGACGCATGAGGCAGCAGCGCGTCAAGCGCCGCGCGAAAAACAGATTTCCACTGCTGCACCTCTCCACTCTCGACGGAACGCAGGAGCGATTGTCCGTTAAAGGAGAGGGAATCGAGGCCGCGATTTCCAACGGAGAAATCTAGGCCTTGTTTCGCGTTGGGAGATTGAACAACTGCTGGCGCGGCAGCTTCATCGCGGCGTGGCTCGGAATTCGCGGGATACATACCAGCGAAAATGCCCAACACAAGAAGCAGTAAAAAACACGAATGGACGAGGAGTGGAGAGTGAATGACAAACTGATAGGCAAATGTGAAGAGTTGAAAAACCCAAGAACGTATCCGACTTACCGACTTCTGACTACTCGCTACTCACGCCTGGCAACTGTTTTGCGCCTCAGCGGCGGCATCTTTTCGCCATATTTCCCGATCAGCCAGGGCAATTTGCGCGCACGCCACAGACGCGGAATGAATCGGCGTGGCTGCGAAAATAATCGCACCAGCCAGCCGAGATAAAATCGATCCGCCCAATTGGGAATCGCAATCTGATCGCCTGTGATAACACCGAGCGCGGCGCCAATGCAATGAATCGCGGGCCGATACGATAAATTTTCTCTGAGAAAGTATCCGAGCTTTTCCTGCGGCCCACTCCCGATCGCGATTACCACATGCTCCGGACGCCGTTCCTCGACGAACACCAGAAGGGGTCGATCTTCGATTTCCCATCCGTACTGCGGCGCCACATAACAGTTGTCGATCTTGACTGGGAAAGCCTCCCGGCACGACCAATCCAGCAATTTTTGTCGGGCGCGCTCGCTTGGCAGGACCCAAAAAACTTCTGTGGCCGCTTCGCCTTTCAACTTTGCGAGCAATTGCTGCAGATATCTAAGACCGGAAATGCGCCGAATCTTCTGCCGCCGCAGCAATCGCCATATGAGAACCATCAAACCACTGTCAGCGATCGTCAGGTCAGCCGCCAGGATTGCGCGGCGATATGGCTCGTCTTCGCGCAGCCGCGCGAAACAGGTCCCGGAAGGCGCAACCAGAAAACCGCCCTGTTCAACCATCCACTCAATTGCTTCATCGATCTCTCCATCAAAAAAACGGAAGCCGAGAATTTGTTGCGAGGGATAACCTTCAGCTGATTGGCGTTCCGCTCCTATCTTTTCCACAAGTTCCCAACGTAATCGCGTTTCCATGACGCGGGAATGTGAATATGATCTCGCTAGTTGAGATCCATTCTCACAACTTCTGGGTCCCCGGCGCTCGCGCGCCTTTCTAATATTCTCCGGGAGATCGGCGCTCCCGTTCTTCTTGTGTTTCTTTGGCTGCTGCTTTGCTGGTACTTGAGCGGCGAATGGTCAGTCAACGAACAATACAACTATGGGTGGTTCGTTCCCTTTTTCGCCCTTTATCTTTGTTGGCTCCGCTGGGAAGACCGGCCCGAGCCGTCTCCACCGTGCAAAACGCTTCTCGCCTGGATTTTTATCGGCGTTCCCGCGCTCCTTCTGCTTTTACCGGTTCGTCTTTTTGAAATCGGAACGCCGGAGTGGCGACCGCTCGACTGGATCCATGCTGCCTCGGTCGCGGCGCTGACCCTCCTATATATATGGTCGGCGGGCGGTAGGCCATGGCTGCGCCATTTCACCTTTCCGATCGCATTCTTTTTCGTCTCAGTGCCGTGGGTGACGCCAATCGAAGTTCCCATTATTCAGGGTTTAATGCGCGTGGTTGCGGCTGTGTCCGCCGAAACGGTCACGCTGTTTGGAATTCCTGCGCAACTGGAAGGAAACCTGATCCGGGTGAGCAGCGGATTGATCGGCGTAAACGAAGCATGCAGCGGCGTGCGTTCGTTGCAGACCGCGCTAATGATCGGTCTGCTTTTCGGCGAACTAAAACGATTCTCGGTCTTACGCCGAATTGTGCTTGTCGTCGGCGCAATCGCGATTGCAATCACCGCCAATTTTCTACGCGCAGTTTTTCTCGTCTGGATCGCGGCCACGAAAAATATCTCAGAAGTCAACCGCTGGCACGAGCTCGCCGGCTACACGATCGTCGGTCTTGTTTTTGTAGGTTCGGTGATCCTCGCCAAGTTGCTTGGCCGAGGAAAGGGAGAGGTCGGAGATCGGCGGTCAGGAGTCAGCTTTCAACTAACCTCAACTTCTCAATTTTCTTCATCCTTCATCCTAAATCCTTCCTACCTTCTTTTCGCTTTTTGCTGGATTGTAGCGGTCGAGCTCGGCGCCCATCTTTGGTACCGCACGCACGAGAGCAATCTTGTCGCGAGCACCCGTTGGGACGTGCGATGGCCAGGAGACGCGCCAAACTTTCACAAACTGAAGATCGATAAGGAAGTGCGCCGCCTGCTCCGTTTCGATCAAGTACATGCGGCTTCCTGGACGTGGCCCGCCGCGAGTTCGCGGGGCCCATCCCATCCCTCGAATTCCAAAACGATTACTTGTTTTCTATATCTTTTCCGCTGGAATCCCGGCCGAAACAGCGCGCTCCTAGCCAACTTGCACCGGCCAGACGTCTGTTTGCCCGCAGTCGGCTGGAACCAGGTGGCGGACACCGGAGTGCGCAATTATCCCGTTGCCAGTTCGTTTGCTCTCCCATTTCGTCATTTCGAATTTCGTCATGACACGCCTGATAATTCCACGCAGCAAGTTGCACACGCGTTCTATTGCTTGTGGGAAGATCGTGCGCCCAGCCCGTCTGCCGCCGGCTCGAAACTGCCGCAAATGGCGGCTGCTTCTTCAAGCTGGACGCGCGGTGAACGCATTCGCCAGGTCCTCGACGGGCGGCGACATTTGGGCCAGCAGGTGATGGAAGTCGTGTTTGTCAGCAACGGACAAATTTCGGCGGTGGACGCTGAATCCCGTTTGCACGATTTGGTCCGCGACGTCGTTTTAGTCCAGCCCGACAAAGAATGACAGATTGGAGGGCGTCTGTGTCAGACGCCGATTCCCGCAAAAAAATCTGAAAAATATCTTGCCCTGCGAGAGAGAATTGCTAGAAGAGAGCGCAATCTTTGAGCCCAGGAGGAAATACGCGAGCATTTAAGAAAAAGTTGCAGGGCGATTACGCGACCCTGATTAGAGAGTGCAAGAGAGCAGTGCATAGCCGTCCATTTCGTTCGCTCTTCGGTGCAGTAGCGGGCGCGTTGATACTCACCGGCGGCATCGTCCCGAGGGCGAATGGGAATTTAGTGACTTATTTTAACTTTGAAGATTCGATCTTAGGTGCCGCCCCGGATCTTACTTCCGATCAGCCACCAGGAGCACAGTCTTCGACGCTCACGGTCGATTTCGGGGGAACAATACCCCCACCTGTAAGCGTTGGCGGGCTAACCGGAACGAATTCAAATATGGATCCTGGTGACACGGACCCCAACCTTCTAGCGATGGGTTTCCAGTTCACCAAGGACGTCGCCCCTGCCGTAGATATTACATTTAATGTGAACACGCTTGGTCTTACGAATCTTTCCCCCACCAGGGGCAACTCAGATAGTCGCTTTCAACTACCCTATCGCGGTTGATAACCAGGCATCAGTCTACTTCCGTGTCTCCCTCACGGGGGGACAGTCGCAAGGCACAAATCTCCAGAGCGTTGTGGATAACATCCAGCTGACCGCAGTTCCCGAACCTGCGACCACTGTCGGCGGTGTGCTTGGCGTTTTCGGGCTCTGCTGGTTCCAGCGCCGCTGGCTGATTTGCTTTCTGCGTTTGCGTCGCACTTAAGGCGAGCGCGAACTTGGCCCCACGTGGTTAAGCCTCGCTACACACAGACTCTCTCGTGGCTAGCCGGCCATCACATCCTCTCGCCACAAAGCAGGATCTCGACCTGACGCCGCCGGAAGAGCTTCGAGAGCGACGGCTGAGACTATTCTTCTTCCTAGCGATTGTGGCGATCGTGGGACTCGCCATCACTCTCTATTTTACGGCCGCGCCGGTCGGCGGAGCAATTAAAGCCTGGCAGTCTCGTCGCCTGGCCCGTCAGGCGTTCGCGCTGATCGAGCGAAAACAATGGAGCGAGGCCAACGCCAAAGCGCGCGATGCGTACCTCCTGCGTCCCACCGAACCGGAAGCCTGGCGCGCGATCGCGCGATTGCTCTCGCGCGCGGGCCAAGGAACCACAGCACTGGAATGGTGGAAAAAACTCGACGACGAACATCGCCTAACTGTGGAAGATCGCCGCGACTTTGCCGGAGCTGCTCTTGCGGCTGGCCAATTAACCAGGGCCGCGACACAGATTGATGCGCTGTTTGCACAGCGGCGAGGCCTGGCGCCGATCGACATCTTGCTCGCTGGTCAGCTCGCTGTTCGCCGGAGCGATGCAGTTCTCGCGGTCGATTACGCCGAACGCGCGCTGGCGGACAAGCGTGCAAAGCCTTACGATATTCTCTCCGCCGCAATTCTTGTCCTCTCGGTCACGACGCATGATTCGCAGCATTACATTAGCGCGTGGAAACGAATTGAAGATCTGGCGCGCGATCCAAAGAACGCAGCTTCACTTGAAGCGCTGGTTTTTCTCGCGCGTGAGCAGCCGGTCGCGCCCTCGCCTTCAACCGGCGACAAAACTCCTTTTTCGCTTGGCGGCGCTTCTGCCGCGCAACCGACACCTGCGATGGGATCAGCCGATGCTTTGTCTCTTAGCCTCAGTGCTACTCCGCAACCGGTAGCCACGATGGGGGACATCGAAGTGGCGAACGCTCTTGAAAATCATCCGGATGCACGCCCTTACCACAAGCTGCTGGCACTCCAACTCCGCGTTCAGCACGATCCGGCACTCACTGATGAATATGTGGCGCGGGCGGTGGAACGTTTCGGCAGCGGAAATAACGAAACTCTCGCTGCGCTGGCCGCATGGCTCAACAGCCTCGGCCGCGCCGGCAAAGCTTTGGAGGTGTTGCCTCTGGATCGCGCGTTGCAGCACCAGGATCTCTTTCTGCAGCACATCAATGCTCTCGCAGCGCTCGAGCGTTGGAATGAGGTGAAAGACGTATTGACGAGCGAACGGTTTCCGCTCGAACCAGTTTTTCAACATATGTATCTCGCCACTGCGCGGACACACCTCGGGGAAGCAACGGCTGCAACGAATGAATGGCACCGCGCGCTGGAAGCCGCCAACACTCCGGAGAAGCTGATCGCCTTGGCAGGTTATGCCGAGCAGAACCCTGCCAACGATATCGCCGGTACCGCCTACTCCGAAGCGATCAAGCTCGCGCCCAAAAATCGTGCAGCCTATGCTGGTCGGCTTCGCGTGGCGTTGACGTCTGGGCGTACTCCCGAGGCGCAAACTGTGGCGGCGGAGATTGTCCAGCTATGGCCGGATGACGCGGTGGCGCGGAATCAGGATGCTTATCTGCGATTATTGCTTGGTGCATCGGATGGCGCGGCTGAAGCGGCGGAGCGACAAGCGCAGGTTCTAGTTGCTCAGGAGCCCCTGAACTGGGAAGCTCGGGCAACGCTCGGACTGGCGCGGCTGCGTCTGGGACGGAAGGAGGACGCCTTAAAAGCATTCCGCGGCGTGCGCGCGACAGGCTCTGAGCCTCCCGGCGCGCTTGCGGTTCGCGCCGCCATATTGGCGGTAAACGGCTACGAAGACGGCGCGAAAGGCGATGCGCGCAATCTGGGAGCAGCTCAACTCTTGCCGGAAGAGCGCGCCCTTATCGCTCCGCTAATGGTCGACTAGCGGGAATGCGCGCGGCAAGCGTGATTTACATGTGCGCCGGATGTCAGAAGTCAGAGCGTCCGTTTGCGATTTGGCTTCTTTGCATCATGGTTTTCTTCGCTGGTTTTTCATTCTGGCTCGACCGGTACGGTGCACCGGTGCTCGTCACGGTTCTAAACGCTGAAGGTAAAACAACCTTCGGAAACAAAAACGAGATCGACCAGAATCCGCGCCCGTTATCGGCCGCGTCGCACTTGGCTGTTGGAGACGAACTGAAGACCGCGCTGAACGGGAAGGTCTCACTCTGTCTTATTCCAGGAATTTTTGTTGAGGTTGCGGAGCAAACAGATCTTCGAATCGACGAATTACGCTTCGCGAAACGGGGCAACGCGATGGTTGACCCGATGAGATCGCGTCTGGCTGTCCTCCATTTGAATAAAGGAATCGTCCGCGCATCACTTTCTAATTTGGGGTCGGGCCAGTACGATCTGAAAATCAAAACAGAAGTCGGAATGGTTACGGCCGGACGAGCGTCTCTTTTTACGCTGCAAATGGATGGCGTAACCGCGCGCATCACCTGTGTTCAAGGGGAGGTGAGCTGGAAGAGCGCGCACCGCAATTCGGCAGAGCTAATTCCCGCGGGTTATTTCTGCGCGTACGGTTCGGGCGACGAAACGGCGCGGAGATTATTGCCCGCTTCGGCCGATGCCCAAGCGCAGAGTGAAGTAGTTGCCGGCCTCGAATTCGCTCGTTTTCTTAATGATCGCGCATCGAACCTTCGCGACGGTCAGGCGCCGGTGCCAGGTCGTTAAAGTTACTGGTATCTGGCTGACAGAACCTGGGTCACGAATTCCTCGCGGTGGCGCGATGTTTTTCCGGTCCACCGTTTACACAGACCCGCGGCAACGGCGCCCTTGCCGCAGCAACCGAAGCGCTAGGGGATAATCAAGTCTCTCGACGCGAACAAAAAAGAGATCTGGGATCCTAAAAGACTCGCGGTCGGCCAGAGCTTGATTGCCCGCGGAGATATCGACGTTGCCTTCGGAATTGGCGAAGGCGGCAGAGAATGTCCCGCCCTTCAAGTTCACGTCGCCGCCTGCGCTGAATATCTCGCTGAGCGCGGGCACGAATCTCATCGCCGGGAGCAGCCTCGTGGTCGATGTCACCGGCACAAATTATCTTTCTGTTTTATCGAGATATCCGGAGCCAAGAGCAATCCCGATCAATAGCAGCGAAGCCGCTGTCATTAAAGGCACGGGGTCGAACGGCGCCGGTGGAAGATCGACAATCCCGTTCTCGTCCGTCCGGGCGGCGCGTCGAACATAACGGCCATTTCTAGGAGCGCGGAATCGCTCGGAGAAACCCTGCATTCGCGCCGGAAGCTCAGCATCGCACATCGGAATGCCGTGTCCGCATCCAATCACGTTTGGTCGCAGATTTGTTAACTCTTGCAGCGATGATCGCGCGGCCTGCCAATCGCTCGTGAAAGGTGAACCGGCGCGCGCAAGCATTTGCTTTCCAGTGATCAGCCCGCTCCATCTATCCATATTCATCGTAGCAAACGCATCACCGCCGATGAGCACGCGATCCGATGGTCGGAAGAATGAAACATGTCCGGGCGAGTGTCCCGGCGTCGCCATCCATTGCCAACCTGTGGCACCGGGAACTTTACCGGGGTGCAACTCGCGCACGCATTTTCCCAGATCACGTGAACGCGACGGCCAAAAGCGGGAGAGAAACGCGATCGCGCCGCCAACCGTCGGATCGGCTGGAGGGTAAACAGATTTGCCCATCAAATAAGGCATCTCGAGGCGATGTGCATAGATCGCCACGTCCCATCGCTCCGCTAGCGCGAGCGCCGATCCGGCGTGATCCATATGGCCGTGCGTTAGAAGAATCGCCTCCGGGCGCGAAGCGGCCCCGAAACGCGCTTCGGCTGCATCCATAATCTCGTTCGCGCGACCCGGCATACCTGCATCGACCAGCACCCATTTTCCACCGGGCCTTCCGATAAAATAAACATTCGCAAAACTTACCGGTAGCCAGCCCACATCGGGCGCGATGCGCGTGATCAGCCTTGCCATCTTATTTGGATGTCTTTTCGTTTTTGATTGTCGATCTAGCGCGAGTTGGCGCCGCCTGTGTGGTCGTTACGGAATAATCAGGTCCTGGCCGGCTCTCAACTTCTCAGGATCATCGATCTTTTTTCTATTCGCGTCGAGAATCTCTTTCCAGCGTTTCGAAGAGTGGTAAAACTTTCGCGAAATTGACACGAGCGTGTCCCCGGATTGGACGACATAAGTTCGTCGGTTTGATTTGCCGCTGGCAGTTTTTTCCGGATGTGGTTCCTGCGATTGCATTTTTTCCGAAGCGCTCCGCGGTCTCGACGAACGGTCCTCCAATTGTTTCCGTAAATTAAGGTTCTCATTTCTCAACCGGGCTGCTTCCGTTCGAGTTACAACCGAGTCGCCCGACAAGCTCGTGGCCAGTACGATTTCGTCGCGCTTCATGAAATTCTTCACATCGTTCGAATGCGGTCCGTTCGGGCTAAGCGTGAGATAGCGCTTGAAATGATGGAGCGCGTTGAGCGGGTCGTTCATCTTGTCGTCGTAAAGAACCGCGAGCTTGTAATGAATTTCTGCGCATCGCGGGCTGTCATCGAGCGCGGCTTCGTAAAGATTGATCGCGCGCAGAAAATCGCCCTGGGCCGCTTTCGCCTCCGCATCTTTGACCAGTTGCGCATAACGCGTTGTCATCATTCGAGCGCAGCCGGCTGAAATGCCGGCGAGAAAAATCGACAAACAAATGCAGACTACGGTATGCGCTTGTCTTGACAATGTCCGGCGTGGCCCGGCGGCAAGGTTCGGGAACTTGTCAGGAGCTGTCATCTGGCCAACGTGCTTACTCGTGAGGCGACGCGCACTTCAATTCTTTTTCTTCATGAGCGTCGTCTCCTTTAGTTGTGCCCCGCAACTGCGCGCAACTCTTTTTGATGGCCAAATTTACGCCCTTAATTTTGTCGACGTTGATCGGCACACGCTTTCCACCGCCGACGGTCACGTCACCGTTGTTGTTTTGGCAACTGTCGCCGATACGGCGAGGGCAGACGCGGTCGGCAATCGTGTTCCCGATTATTGCCTTGGCAATCCCACCTATCGGATGATCACGGTCCTCAATCTCAACCAGAAGCGCACCAAGGCCGGGCGTCTCATCGCGACGATCTTGGTGCGCCGTCGCCTCAATGCAGAAGCAAAACTGCTTCAGCGCCGATATGATGCGAAGAAGCTCGGGCGTGACGCGCGACGCGACATCTTCGCCGTGGCCGATTTTGATGGAAGGACGACGTCCCAACTCGGTGAGCAGACCGGATCATCGGATTTTTGTGTGTTCGTCTTTGGCCGAGACGGCAAGCTCTTGCGGCAATGGAATGATGTGCCGAGCGCGGCGGAGTTGGCAACGGTGGTCAAATAATTCCGCAGTCGTTTAATACTTTTGCATCGTCGGATCGATCTCGTTCGCCCACGCGCCGATTCCGCCTTTGAGATTGGACGCTCGAGAAAATCCGGCGCTTTGCAGGAGCTGCACCGCGTGTGCGCTGCGTGTGCCAGTGTGACAAATCGCCACAATCTCTTTCGTGCGGTCGAGTTCGCCCAGACGCGCGGCAAGTTGGGCCAGCGGTATCAGCTTTGAATTTTCAATATGTGCGATTTCGTACTCGAACGGCTCTCTTACATCGACAATCACAAGCGAGCCGTTACCGGCCAGCTTTTGTTGCAAATCGCGAACCGAGATTGTCGAAATCGGTTCATCCATGCCGGCGCCGCTGGAACAAAATTGATCATAATCGATCGGCTCAGTGATTGTCGGCGAATCGCTGCAGACCGGGCAGCGGGGATCGCGCCGCACTTTGAATTCACGGAGCATCATTTTAAGCGCGTCAAAATGCAGCAGGCGTCCGACCAGCGATTCACCCAAGCCCAGAATCAATTTGATCGCTTCTGTCGCTTGGATCGTTCCGATGATTCCGGGCAGCACCCCAAGCACGCCTGCCTCCGCGCAATTCGGAACGCTCCCTGCCGGCGGCGGTTCCGGGAACAGACAACGATAGCACGGCCCGCCCAAATGCGGCGCAAACACTGTGGTTTGTCCGTCGAACCGGAAAACTGAGCCGTAGACATTTGGCTTTTGCGCCCAAACGCAAACGTCGTTCGACAAATAGCGCGTCGGGAAATTATCCGAGCCGTCGATGACGACGTCGTAACGCGCGACAAGATCGGCCGCGTTTTTGCTGGTGAATCGGCAATCATGCAATTTGAGCTCGATGTTTGGATTAGTTTCGCGCAGGCGGTCGCGGGCCGATTCCAATTTTTTGCGGCCAACGTCCTTTGTGCCGTGCAGAATTTGCCGCTGCAGATTACTAAGATCGACATCGTCAAGATCGACAAGTCCAATCGTGCCGACGCCGGCGGCGGCGAGATAAAGCGCCGCCGGCGAACCGAGGCCGCCCGCGCCGATGCATAAAACACGCGCCGCCTTTAAACGCTGTTGTCCCGTCAAGCCTACTTCCGGCATGATGAGATGCCGCGAATAACGCAGACGCTCTTCGTCAGTCATTTTGATTCACAAGGTCCCAATTGATTCCAACAATGCGCTTGTTCTCAAATCGCTTCAACGATTTCGGGAACACAAGATAATTTGCGCCTTTGCGCTCTTTAAAGCCAACGATCCCGAATTCTGCGCCGGCTTCACTTTTCTGAATCGTCATCACGCGATTGTTTTTGATTTGCGATTGAAAATGTCGATCTTGCGCCGGCTTCTGCCAAAGCGTGTAAACTTGCGGTTGACCGCATTTTTCCACCAGTTGCGCAAAACGGACGGTTTTGACGTTGAGCAGTTTCACATTCGTGGGGGGTCGGAAAAAAGTCCGCCAGGAAACTACGGCAAGGAAGATCAGACTACCGTTGCTGCATTCCTGCCCTGGCGGGGTTCGTAAGTCCTCGATCCATAGCCCCTGACGGAGAGGAACAATTCGCGTAAGATCGACATCGTGCAATCACGTTTCGTAATCGGAGAGAAGTTCGGCCCGTTGACAGAAGGTGATGCTTCTGTTTGCATCGGCGCCGTGAAATGGTTGGGACTATTTTTGTTCGTCGTGCTGCAGTGCTCATGCACGACACTCGCAAACCGGCGCGACCTTTATAGTCCGGAACCTGGACCGGACGTGGTGTGGCAAGGAGGACCGCCGCAGACCACAACTATCACGACAACAACTACGCGCACGGAGCGCGAAGAAACGCCGCTTCCACCGCCCTCATTCCATTATTAGATCGACATCTTCTGGGTAGGGACATTGCGCTGCGATGTCCGGTCGGCGCAGCGCAATGTCCCTACCAGCCTGGATCGACAATCAACCGAACGGCAGATTCGCCTTGATTCGAGCCGCGTCTGTGTGGTGCACAAGCGCTGCCTTACTGAGCTGGCGTTTGCGCTTCGCGTTTTTCGACGACAGCAAATGCCGACGCGAAGATTGCGCTCTTAAAACCTTGCCGCGTGCGGTGATTTTAAAACGTTTCGCGACCGATTTGCGTGTTTTGCTCCGAGCGATTGGCTTTGGCATTAGGCGCGGAAGATAGCGGCGATTGCGTCAGTGACAACTGCTTTCCTGGAATTTGCCGGTGGGGCGAGACTTAGTCGAGTCGGCGAAATATTCGTGAGATTCGACGGCTCCGCAGAGCGTCGCTCCACCAGCACGATAAAAATTCTCGCAACCGTTTTCTTTCTCGGAACATTGTGGTGGAAATGGAAAACGCGCTTGCAAAAAAGCCGCATGTTGTCATCGTCGGCGCCGGCTTCGGAGGATTGGAAGCGGCCAAGAAGCTCGCCTGCGCAGAAGTGCGCGTGGCCGTGATCGACCGCACCAATTATCACCTCTTCCAACCGCTGCTCTATCAGGTCGCGACGGCGGCGCTTTCGCCGGCCGACATTGCCGCCCCGGTGCGCGCCATCTTGAGCAAATGCAGAAACATGGAGGTGATACTTGCTGAAGTGCAATCGGTGGATGTCGATGCAAAAAAAGTAAAAATGGCCGACGGCGAGCTCGGTTACGATTACCTCATTCTCGCAACCGGCGCGCGGCATTCTTATTTTGGTCATCCGGAATGGGAGAAGTTGGCGCCTGGTCTCAAAAGTCTGGAAGACGCGGTTGAAATTCGGCGGCGAATCTTGATGGCGTTTGAGTACGCTGAGAAAATCAGCGACGAAGCGGCGCGCAAAGCTGCCATGACGTTTGTGATCATCGGCGGCGGTCCGACCGGCGTGGAGATGGCGGGCGCAATCGCGGAGATCGCACGCTATACCCTGGCGAAAGATTTTCGTCACATCGACCCGTCGCAGGCGCGTATTATTTTGGTGGAAGGCGAGCCGCGCGTTCTGGCCGCGTTTCCGGAGGACTTATCGGCGAGTGCATTGAAACAACTTGTCGATCTTGGCGTGGAAGTGCGCCTGGGCGTGCATGCAACGGACCTGACTGAAGCCGGACTTAATATCGGCGACGAATTCATTCCCTGCCGTGTGAAAATTTGGGCGGCGGGCAATAATGCATCCTTTGTCGGCAAAACACTCGGTGTGCCGGCAGACCGGGTTGGTCGCGTTTTAGTCAACAACGATCTCACCATTCCTGGCCATCCGGAGGTGCAGGTGCTCGGTGATCTCGCGAACTTTCTCTATCAAACAGGTCAGCCGTTGCCGGGTGTATCGGCGGTCGCGATGCAGCAGGGCCGCCACGCCGCGCGCAACATTCTGGCGATGATTGAAGGTCGCAAGCCGCAACGCTTCTGGTATTGGGACAGGGGCAGCATGGCCACGATTGGACGAAACAAAGCCGTCGCCGATCTGAACTTCGTGCACTTCAGCGGACTTCCCGCGTGGCTCGCCTGGCTGTTCGTTCATATCATTTTCCTGGTCGGATTTCGGAATCGTGTTGCCGTGCTTTTTCAATGGGCCTGGGCCTATTTCAGTTTTAACAAAGGCGCGCGCTTGATCACGCGAAACTTCCAAGCGGAAACAAGGCCACCGGCATAGCTTTTGTTTTTTCACAGATTGCCGCAGATTTTAACTGGGAACGCTTCTGCATTTAATCTGCGAAAATCTGCGTAATCTGCGGTTCAATGAATTTGTCCAGTAAGTCAAAGAGTCTGCGCATCGCGGTTGTTGGTTCTGGCGCGATCGGCAGTTATTACGGCGCGAAGCTCACTTACGGCGGAAGCGACGTGCATTTTTTGATGCGCGGTGATTTGAATGAAGTTCGCCGCGTCGGTCTCTACGTTCGTGGCAAAGGTGAAAATTTTCGCCTCGCGAAAGTCAATTGCTACAACTCGGTAAAGGAAATCGGTCCTTGCGATTTGGTTTTGATCGCGGTCAAGGCAACTTCAAATGGCAAACTTGTCGATCTTGTCCCGCCGCTTATGCACGAGCACACCATGCTGCTGACCTTACAAAATGGTTTGGGTAACGAAGAATTTCTCGCCGAACATTTCGGTGGGGAACGTGTTCTCGGCGGACTTTGTTTCATTTGCCTGAGTCGAATCTCGCGCACTGAAATCGAGCGTTATGATTACGGCCACATTGTTTTGGGGGAGTACGGGCGCGCGTCGCAGCCGCGTACCCATGAGGTCGCGGCTGAATTCAAACACGCCAGCGTGACGTGCAGCGTGACCGAAGACCTGTTGCTCGAACGCTGGCGCAAGCTTGTCTGGAACATTCCGTTCAACGGATTATCGATCTTAGGTGGCGGGATCGATACCTCCGCGATCCTGGCTGACGTAGCTTTACGTCGCGCGACGCTTGCGCTCATGGACGAGGTGATCGTCGCGGCAAACAAATGCGGATATCCGTTGCCGAGTGCAGCCGCTCTCGAACAAATAAAACGAACGGAAACAATGGGTGCTTATAAACCATCCACCCTGCTGGACTGGGGAGCGGGCCGGCCTCTTGAAATCGAAGCGATCTGGGGCGAACCGCTGCGTCGGGCAACTGCGGCCGGCGCGCCGGCGCCGCGGCTCGAAATTGTTTATGCGCTTCTCAAAGCGCTCGACGGTTCGCTTCCACAGTCATGAGGCGCGGTCGGATTCGCATGGCGATGCCAAAGGTCGCCGTTCGCAATTTGCAGTGGACTGTCGCGGTCAACGTTGTCGATCTTGAAAAATTCGCCGCGAAAGCAACGCGGCTTTGTCTTCAAATTCACAAAAACAAATCGACGGATTTAACAAAGCTGCGCGAGGTGTTCTTTTTGTTCATTTCCGATAGACGCATGGCATCGCTGCATCGACAATTTCTTCGCGGAGTTGGGCCGACGGACGTGATGACGTTTCAGCACGGAGAAATTTTCATCAGCGCGCAAACCGCGCGTCGTCATGCTCGCCGGTTTGGGAACTCGCTGGCGCGGGAGCTTCGCTTGTACGTCGTCCATGGCTTGTTGCATTTGCATGGTTTCGACGATCGAAACGAAAGCGAAGCGCAAAAAATGGAAGTGACGCAGAGACGCATTCTTCGACGCGCTGGTCGTTGAACTGAAGGCGCGGTGTGTTAGCGTTTTCATATGAGCTGGCCGCCACAATGGCGCGGGGCAGGAGTGGCAGAAAGCGAATCGGCGGTGACGCTTTCCGCTGCGAAAGGCGCTACACGCTCGACAGTGGAAGATCCTGTCCTCGAAAAAGAAACCCGCTCGCAGGACGATGTCGATCTTCCGTGGCAAGTGGTGGTGCATAACGATCCGGTCAATCTCATGACCTACGTGACGATGGTCTTTCAACGCGTGTTCGGCTATCCACGCGAGAAAGCGGAAAGGCACATGCTCGAGGTGCATCAGAAAGGGCGCTCGATTTTGTGGAGTGGGATGCGCGAGCGAGCCGAGCTGTATGTGCAGCAGCTGCATGGTTATCTCCTGCTCGCAACGCTCGAAAAAGTCAGTTGATATGGAAATTTGCCGGCGAGAGGACAAGCTTGAGATTTCGGAGCTCGATCCATTTTTAGCGGAGCTTCTTCGGCAGATCCCGGCCAGCACGAATCCGGAGGGGACACCGGCGGCGGAGAAACGCCTTTTCAGTCCACCGGCGGATCGAAGCAAAACCGAGCAGTGCTCGGAATGGAAACTTTATGTGGAACCCGAGTTGCGCCGACTTTTTCGCACCGCTGCGGAAACGGTGGCTGCCGATCTGGAGCAACTGAATGGAAACGAGAAACCTTTCGCAAACCGCAAGCTTCGTATTCCCGCGCAGCACGCTGATGCCTGGCTGAACGCGCTCAATCAGGCGCGGTTGGTCATCGCTGCAAAATACAATTTCACCGACGGCGAGCTTTGCGATCACTATCGTTCGCCGATTGGGTCGCGCCGCGACCTGGGTTTATTTCAACTGAACTTCTACGGGTTTCTTCAGGAGTTTATTCTGCGGGAAATCGATGATTGTCCGGAAAAGACTTCGGATTAACCTTGCTTGCGTTCGCGCACCATCGACATGAGCCGTTCCTTAATGGCGGCGGAAGATTTCGCCGGGCGCAAACTCAGTGCAAATGCTTCGTGGAGGGCATAACATTCAGCGACGCAATCCTCGGCTTTTTCTCCAAATTGTTCGCGCGCTTTCTCAAACGCTTCCATCTCGTTAAGCTCCAGGGCGCCAATAACATAGAGGCGGGCGGTGTTCTGGAATTCTTCAAAGCTCATCTTTTAGCTCCTTCAGCCCGTCATAGATTTTCTTCAGCCCTAATTCAAGCCGGGTTTTAACCGTTCCTAAGGGTGTATTCGTTTTTGCCGCGATTTCGCGCTGGCTCATCCCCCGAAAAAATGCGAGATCGATTGCCTCTTGCTGGGCCGGCGGCAACCGGTCGATGACGTTGCGCACCAGGATCCGGGTGTCGCTAAAGACGATTTCTTCTTCAGTGGCATTGTGCACCCAGGCATCAGGTTGCTGCTCGGTCTGGCTTTGCAAGCGTTCTTCGGCCCGGGCGTAGGCCTGTTTTTTCCGCAAACCATCGATCGCGCGTCGACGCGCCAGGGTTACCATCCAGCCAAGCGGCTTACCTTTCTGCGCGGAAAAATTCTTCGCCTGATTCCAGATTTCCATGAAGATTTCCTGCAAAAGGTCATCGGCCTCGGCTTCGTTATGAATCACGCGTAAAATGAGCGCTTTTAAAATTCCATTGTAACGGTCGTAAAGTTGGGAGAGCGCCTCCGAGTCCTCGGCCTGAATGCGGTTCATCAAATCGAAATCGCTTGGCGTACCGGGCTCAAGCGGAGGCGTAGTGGTAAATGGCCGGACTGTTTCGCTTTCAACCTTCGCGGCATTGGTGACTTCGTGATCCATGCGGGTTAGAGCCTCTGGGTGTTTAGACTCTGCCGGCGGCTTCGTCCAACGGTTTCGATGCGGAACGCTGCGATAAGCCTTGACCGCCGAGCGGCTCCCTTAATACTACGCTCCAACAACAGTAACGCGGATCGAGCGCAAGTTGCGCTTGGTAACTGCCAGAGTGGGGGAACGGGTTCTGCGTGATCCTGCGTTCGAAAAAGTAACTTCAGAAGGAAATCCATATGAAATTAATTACATCGCTTCTCGGCATTGCTGCACTGAGCTTTGCCACGTCGGCGCTTGCGCAAGAAGAATCACCCTCTGCCGCGCCGGAAGAAAAAGCCTCCACCACTGTGCAAGACACGGCGACGCCCACACCGTCGGCGACCGCTACCTCGGAAGAGTCGCCCGCAGCCAAGAAAAAAGAAACAGCGGCGGCGACCTCGCCTTCACCAGCCGCTTCGCCCGCTGCCGGCAAGAAAATGAGCGTGCAAGCCGCCTTGAAGGATAACGAGAACCGCTGGGAGGGCGCAATCGGCAAACACGATATGGCAACCGTCGAGGCGATGGTGGCAGCCGATTTCGCCGGCGTCAGTTCGAAGGGCAAGTTTCAGAATCGGCGTGGGCTGTTAGCTGAAATGAAAGGTGACAAAGACACCTTTGCATCGACAAAGAATGAAAAACTTGACGTGCACAACTTCGGGAATGGCGTGGCAGTCGTTGTCGGCAGAGCCCGGGAGAAAGGCACAGGAAAAGACGGCAAAGCATTCGATCGGACTTATCTCTTTACCGACACCTGGATGGAACGCGCAGGTCAATGGCAATGCATCGCCAGTCAAATTTCGTTGGTCTCGCAAAAATAATTCTGAGCGAACGAGCGTCCGCCAACTAATTTCGCAATTTTAAACCGGCCTCGCATTCCGCAAAATTAACGGAATGCGAGGCCGTATCGTTTCTTTTTCGTTGAACACACGGTCGTATATCGACAACTTGCCGTGCCGGCGTTTGTGCGCCAAGAGTTAGCATCATGGCGCAATCGCCGGGTGAAATGATTATCGACCCGCTTTGGTACAAAGACGCGGTCATCTACGAACTGCACGTCAAAACTTTTCATGACAGTGACGGCGATGGCATGGGCGATTTTCGCGGTTTGATCGGGAAGCTCGATTATCTCCAGGAGCTCGGCATCACCGCGATCTGGCTGCTGCCCTTTTATCCATCGCCTTTGCGCGACGACGGTTACGACATCGCCGATTATTACGACGTTAATCCGAACTATGGGACGCTCGACGACTTTCGCGCGTTTCTAAATGCAGCGCACGAGCGCGATCTGCGCGTGATCACGGAACTCGTCATCAATCACACATCCGATCAAAATCCGTGGTTCCAAAAATCGAGGCGCGCATCGGCCGGTTCGCCCGAACGCGAATTTTACGTTTGGAGTGACACACCGGAAAAATACAAAGACGCGCGAATTATTTTTAAAGATTTCGAGACATCGAACTGGGCGTGGGATCCGGTCGCGAAAGCATATTATTGGCACCGCTTCTATTCGCATCAGCCAGACTTGAATTTCGATAACCCGGCTGTGCATGAAGCCGTTGAAAAGGTCTGTGATTTCTGGCTGAACATAGGCGTTGATGGACTTCGCCTCGACGCGGTCCCATACCTCTATGAGCGCGAGGGCACGATCTGCGAAAACCTCCCCGAGACTCACGATTTCCTGAGAAAACTGCGCGCACATGTCGATGCAAAATTTCAAGGCCGCATGCTTTTGGCGGAAGCAAACCAGTGGCCGGAAGATGCAGTCACTTATTTCGGCGAAGGAGACGAATCGCACATGAGTTTCCATTTCCCGCTCATGCCGCGGATGTTCATGGCGCTGCAAATGGAGGACCGGTTTCCGATCATCGACATTCTCGATCAAACGCCGCCCGCTCCCGAGAACTGCCAGTGGGCCATGTTTCTGCGCAACCATGACGAGCTCACCCTTGAGATGGTGACGGACGAGGAGCGCGATTACATGTGGCGCGTTTACGCGAACGATCCGCATGCGCGCATCAATCTCGGTATTCGCCGCCGTCTCGCGCCGCTGCTCGCCAACAGCCGACGCAAAATGGAGCTGCTCAACACCATGCTCTTTTCCATGCCCGGCACGCCGATCATTTACTACGGCGATGAAATCGGAATGGGCGACAACATTTATTTGGGCGACCGTAATGGTTGCCGCACGCCGATGCAGTGGAGCCCCGATCGCAACGCCGGCTTTTCCAAGGCGAACCCGCAGCAGCTTCATCTCCCGATCATCATCGATCCGGAGTACCACTACGAAGCGATCAACGTCGAGAACCAGCAAAAGAACTTATCGTCCTTGCTTTGGTGGATGCGGCGCGTGATAGCCATGCGCAAAAACTTCAGGGCCTTCTCGCGCGGCGCGCTTGAGTTTCTTTACCCGGACAACGCTAAAGTGCTCGCGTTTCTTCGGCGCTATGAGAACGAAACCATTGTCGTCGTCGTGAATCTTTCGCGCTTCGCGCAGTCGGTCGAGCTCGACCTGTCGCGCTTTAGCGGTTGCATCCCAATCGAGATGTTCAGTCGCAACCCATTTCCATCGGTCAAGAAGTCCCTTTATATTCTTACCCTTGGGCCGCATTCCCATTACTGGTTTGTTCTGCAACCGCAGAGCGAGAGCCGGCGTTTGAGCAAGAAGCGCGTGGTACCGACCCTCAGCGCGCCGGCAGAACTACGGACACTGCTCGACAACGCTCAGCGTGCCGGGATCGAGGGTAAGATCCTGCCTGAATACATTCGAAATTGCCGATGGTTCGGCGCAAAAGCGCGCACTTTGCGCGAGATGCGCGTGCGCGAGCAATCACCCATTTCCGCCGAACCTGATGCCGCGGAATTTTGGTTTGTTGAGGTCAGCTATCTCGATGGTCCCAATGAAACATATGCTCTGCCGGTTAAGATTGCAGTCGGTGACGCGGCCCATTCTATTTCTCAATCCGCACCTCACGCCGTGATCGCTCGCTTCGATGGCGCCGAAGAAGCGATTCTATTCGACGCCGTCTGGGACGCGGAATTCCGCGAAAAGCTTTTTCGACTTATGTTAGATCGACAACGTGCCAGCGGGAAAAACGGACAGCTTATCGGCAGCGTCAGTGCGGCATTCGCACAGAATGCCGAACACGTTCCCGGTTCGAATGTGATTAGCGGCGAGCAGAGTAATTCGTCGATGCTTTTCGAGAACAAATTTTTCCTTAAACTCTATCGCAAGCTCGAAGACGGCGTAAATCCCGACGTCGAAGTAGTGCGATTCCTCACCGAGCGCACCAATTTTCCAAACGTTCCCTCCTTTGCCGGCGCGATTGAATATCGGCGCGGAAAATCTGAACCGACTGTCGTTTGCCTTTTGCAAAGCGCAGTTACGAGCGAGCGCGACGCCTGGACCCTGACCCTCGATTCCGTCGGCCGTTATTACGAGCGCGTTCTCGGTCGTAAAGCCGATCTGCAAAAGCAAAGTGCGCCGACCGGCGCCCTTCTCGATGAATTAATCGGCGGCATTTATCCCGAGAAAGCAAAATTGCTCGGACAGCGGACGGCTGAATTGCATCGCGCGCTCGCTTCCACCAACGACGACCGCGCGTTTGCGCCCGAGCCGTTTAACGCCATGGCGCAACGCTCTGTTTATCAAAACATGCGCGCATTATTGCGGCGTAATTTCGCTTTGGTCCAAAAAAAGTTGCACGAAGTGCGCGAAACATTTCGCGAGGAAGCCAGAGAAGTCCTTGCCCGGGAAGAGGAAATTCTCGCGCGCGAAAAACGTCTGCTCGATCGAAAAGCAAATGCGGCAAAAATCCGCATCCACGGCGATTATCATCTCGGTCAACTGCTCTACACCGGGAAAGATTTCGTCATTCTCGATTTCGAAGGCGAACCGGCGCGGCCATTGAGCGAGCGAAAACTAAAACGCTCGGCCTTGCGCGATGTCGCCGGCATGATGCGCTCGTTTCAATATGCCGCTTACAGCGCGCTCTGGCAGCCGGCCATGCGCACCGAAGACGTCCCGTTCCTCGAGCGCTGGGCCGATCTCTGGTACCGCCAGATGAGCAGCGTTTTCCTGCAAAGTTATTTGCAGACCACCGCTAGCGCCATCTTCGTCCCGCAAAACGCCGACGATCTGCAAATCCTCCTCGAAGCCTACCTCCTCGACAAAGCCGTTTACGAAATCGGTTACGAACTCAACAATCGCCCCGACTGGGTTGTTATCCCCATCCGCGGCATCAAACACATCTTGCACTCGACGTGACGTATTAAATATTACGAGGTCCGAGTGAGAGTTTATAACAGATCAGATTGCGGAAGGATTTTTATGAATCGATATCTTGATAAGATCGACAACGCCATCGCGGCTAGACATTTATTGAGGCATCCGTTTTATCTCGCGTGGACGCGGGGTGAACTGAGCAAGGACGCGCTCGCGGATTATGCGCGCCAGTATTATCACCACGTCGCGGCGTTTCCGACCTACCTCTCGGCCATGCACGCGCATTGCGACGATCAAGCGACGCGCAAGCAACTCTTGTCCAATTTGATCGATGAAGAAGCCGGCTCGCCGAATCATCCGGAGCTTTGGAAGAAATTCGCCGAAGGGCTTGGCGTTGAAGATGTCGATCTTGCGAAGACCGAAACGCAACCTGAGACAAGAAATTTGATCGAAGCATTCCGATCAATCTGCGGCGAAAGATCGACCGCCGAAGGTCTGGCCGCGCTTTACGCCTACGAGAGCCAAATTCCCGCGATTTGTGAATCGAAGGTCGACGGGTTGAAAAGACATTACGGCTTCACCGATCCGAAGCATTACGAATACTTCAGCGTCCACATCGGAGCCGACCGCGAACATTCCGCCGCCGAGCGCACAATGCTCAGTGCGTACATCGACAATCACAACATCGACAAGGTGCGCGCCGCGGCGCAGCGCGTTCTCGACGCGCTTTGGGAAATGCTCTCCGGAGTTTGTCGCCGTCACGCCATCGCATGCTAATGGAGGGCGTGTCCCCCAGATCGTCGGACGTTTCGGAGAAACGTCCTTACCGCGGCGTGATTCCTTCGGCAAGATCGACATGGAACGTTTGTTTCACTTTCAACGTGCCGAAGGTTAGTTCCGCGTTGTAGTCACCGGCGGGCAAAAGGCGTTTCGGATCGTCGCCGCCGTATTCGATGCTGACATCTTTGGTGGACCGCAGGTCCCAATTCATCCGCGTGAGACCGGGTGCGCCCGGCGCTTTTAAATTTGCCACTGGTTGCCCGCTCGATTTTGTCACAGCGATTTTGATTTCGTCGCCGGTAAATTCTTTCACCCACACGGTGAAGAGGGCGCCTTCGGACGGATTTGTGCCGCGATAAATTCCTTTGCCATTTGCATCGGCGAATCCCGGCTGCAAGTAAGCGCCAATCACGGAACGCACGGTAAATAAATGCGCCGGTTTCGCCGCGATCTCGGGCATCAGTTCGCGCAATGGGACTGAATCGTCGAGAATCGCGATGCTTCGCCCGTGCGTTCCAATGACAAGATCGGATGTGCGCGGATGTATTTGAATATCATCGACGCGTACCGAAGGAACATCGCCAATGCGAACCCAGTGTGCGCCTTGATCGAACGACGCGAACAATCCGAAGTGCGTGCCGGCATAAAGCAATTTCGGATTCACCGGATCTTCGCGCACAACTTCGACCGGATCGTTCGCCGGGAGATCGCCCACCACCGATTGCCATGTCTTGCCAAGATCGACAGTGTGCGAAATCATCGGGCGATCGTCACCGGCGCGATAAGAATTCGTCACAACGTACGCAGCGTTGGCATCGTGCGAACTTGGCTCAATCCGGACAACCCACACGCCACGGGCCGGTTCTGGCAAATTGTTCGTGAGCTCGGTCCATTTGCCGCCGTCGTTTTCAGTGACCCAGAGCCGGCCGTCATCAGTCCCGGCCCACAACAAGCCAGCGCGCTTTGGCGATTCGGCCAGTGAAAATACGACGCCGTAATTTTCCGCGCCGCTGCCAGTTGCGTTTGTGCGAGTGGGTTCGTTGCGCGTTAAGTCCGGGCTGATGAGCGCATATTTTTCGGCGCGATCGGTCAGCCTGAAGACGCAGTTGCCGCCCAGATAAATTACGCCCGGCTTGTGACGGCTCATGATCAGCGGCGAATTCCAATGAAACCGGTACCTCGGCGCGCCTTCTGGCGGCTCCGGACGCAATCGGCGCAGTTCGCCGTTCCGCAAATTGATCCGGTGCACTTCGCCGCCCTGGCTTTCGGCGTAAAACATATCGTGATCGACCGGATCGAATAGAACGTAAAAGCCGTCGCCGCCCGCGAGCGCGGTCCAATCGGAATTGCGGATACCCTCCTTGCTCGACACGCCGCTCGGTCCGACCCAGTTCTCGTTGTCCTGGAGTCCGCCGGCGATGCGGTAGTACGGTTTGGAATCGTCCAGTGTGATCCGATAAAATTCTCCCGATGGAATCCGGTTGAGATGATCCCAGCCTTTCCCGGCCGCAAAACTTTGATAAACGCCCCCGTCGGTTCCGAGTAACAGCCGCTGACAAACCGGAGGCTTTGGCGGCTTGCTTTTGTCCTCCGGTTTTGGCGGTTTGGGCGGCGGGGCAGTGCCCGGTTGAATGACAAACGCGTGGCAGTCCGGGTGAATTTTTTCGGAAAGATCTTCCCGAAAATTTTTTCCGCCATCGTCCGATACGAACAATGCGAAACCGAGCAAATAAACACGTTGATCGTTCGCTGGGTCGATGCGGATCTGGCTGAAATAGAACGGACGCGGATCCATCGCACTCGGGCGCGTCCACTTTTCGCCGCCGTCTTCGGACCGAAAGACGCCGCCGCTCTTGCTGCGCAGATCGGTCAGCTGGCCGGAACCCCCTTCATAGCTCTGCACGACTGCCATGACAATTTTCGGATTGGCCGCGCTAAGCGCGAGACCAATGCGGCCGGTTTGCGAGGGCAAACCTCCACTTAGCTTTTTCCAACTCGCGCCACCGTTCGTGCTCTTGAAAATTCCGCCGACATCTTCGCCGCCCGTCGCCACGGGACCGGACGAAAAACTCCACGGCGTACGTTGTCGCGCGTAGAGCGCCGCGTAAAGAATTTCCGGATTGGTTGGATCGACAATCACGTCTCCGCAGCCGGTGCGGGCATTGTGGGGCGCTGGCGCCTGCAAAATGAGTTTCCAGGTTTTGCCCGCGTCGGTCGTCTTGAAGAGACCGCGCTCGCCGCCGTCGGCCCACAAATGGCCCACCGCGGCCACATAAGCGACTTCAGGTTTCTTTGGATCGACAACGATGCGCGCAATGGTGCGGCTGTTTTTAAGCCCGATATTCTGCCAATTTTCGCCGCCATCGGTCGAGCGATAGACGCCATCACCCCAACCGGAAGAATTACGATCGTTCGCTTCGCCCGTGCCCACCCAAATGACATCGGAATCGGATGGCGCGATCCCGATAGCGCCGATTGAAAGCATCGGTTGCTTGTCGAAAATCGGGTCGAACGACACGCCATTGTCGCCGGTTTTAAAAATGCCGCCATGCCCGAGACCGACGTAGAAGACAAAAGGATTTCGCGGATCGAGCGCGATGTCGGAGACGCGGCCGCCCATTACCGCTGGGCCGATGGCACGCGCTTTCAGGTTTTTGAAGAGGACATCATTGAGCTGCGTCGGCGCGGGCGAGGGAACCGGCGTTACGGAAGCCGACAACGGTGGCGTGGTGCTGACTGGTGAGGCGCTCGGCGAGGCGCCGCTGACTGGTGCAGCGCCCGGCGGCGTTTCTTCCTGGGCCGGCAGATGCGAAGTAAGACAAATTGAAAGCAGTGAAACAGAGAGAACTGAAAGTCGGCCCGTCATAAGCGACAGACTGTAGCTAAGAGGCGCATGTTTGCGATGTCTGAAATGCGGGTATCATGACAGAGTTTATGACTCAGCAAGTTTTGGCAGGAAAAAGCGGCGTCGTCTTCGGCGTGGCGAATAAGCGCAGCATCGCTTGGGCGATTGCAAAGGCGTGGGCCGCGGCCGGCGCGCGATTGATTTTTAATTATCAAGGCGAGCGACTGAGAGAAAATCTGGAAGAGCTCGTCGGCGAGTTTGGAGAAAAAACGCCGTTTTTTCCGTGTGATGTGTCGAGCGATGGCGAGATCAAAACTTTTTTCGAAAAGGTGCGCAGCGAAACCGATCAGGTCGATCTTATGCTGCATTCCCTCGCCTTCGCGCCCAAGGAAGCGCTGGAAGGTGACTTTCTCAGCACAACACGCGAAGCATTCCGGGTCGCGCATGACATCAGCGCTTACTCACTGGTCGCGCTTGCGCGCGAAATCACGCCGATCATGACAAACGGCGGAAGTATTCTCGCCATGACTTATTACGGCTCGGAAAAAGTGGTGCCGCATTACAACGTAATGGGCGTGGCGAAGGCGAGTCTCGAAGCAAGCACGCGCTATCTTGCTTACGACCTCGGTCCCAAAAAAATCCGCGTGAATTGCATTTCCGCCGGGCCAGTGCAAACGCTGGCGGCGCGCGGCATCAGCGGCTTTACGCAAATGTTGAAACATTATCAGGAACGTGCGCCGTTAAACCGCAGCTGTGATGCAGCCGAGCTCGGTGCGACGGGAGTGTTTCTCGCCAGCGATGGAGCAGCTGCGATCACCGGTCAGGTGATTTACGTCGACGGGGGCTATCAAATCATGGGCATGTGATGATTGCTCGAATCTGGCACGGCTGGACAAGGCCAGCGGATGCAAAAACCTACGAGACGATGTTGCGTGACGAAATTTTCCCGAGCATCGCCACTCGCAAGATTCCGGGATATCGCGGGGCCGAATTGTTTATCCGCGAAGACGGCGACGAGGCGCAGTTCGTTACATTGCTGCGATTCGATTCGATGGACGCGGTGAAAATATTTGCCGGCGAGGACGAGAGCCGGCCGGTGATTTATCCGAAAGCCGTGCGGCTGCTCACGCGGATGGACGAACGCTCGCAGCATTACCGCATCGCGCTGTAAACATGTCGCTGGCGGACGAGCTGCGGCGATTTCTAGGCAACGACGCTGTTGCCGACGATGCCGAAACGCTGGCCACGCACAGTGGTGATAAATGGTTCGCGGCAGAAGAGCCGGAGGTCGTCGTATTTGCAAGATCGACAACCGATGTTTCCAATCTGTTGAAGTTTGCGTCTCAGAAAAAAATTCCGGTGACGGCGCGTGGCGCCGGTTTTGGCTACGTCGGCGGTTGTGTCCCGGTTCGAAAAGGAATTGCGCTTTCTTTAATGCGCATGAATCACATCAAGGAAATTCATTTCGCAGACGCGATTGCGATCGTGGAGCCCGGCGTGATCACGGGCGATCTCAAAGCGACCGCGCGCGCAAGAAAATTATTTTATCCGCCCGATCCGGCGAGCATGAAAGAATGTAGCATCGGCGGAAATATCGCGACCAACGCCGGTGGCCCGCGCTGTTTAAAATACGGCGTGACGCGCAATTATGTTATCGGTCTCGAAATTGTGCTCGCGAACGGCGAAGTACTAAGAACTGGCGGCCGCGTCCACAAAAACAAAACGGGGTTCAATTTAATCGGCTTGTTTGTCGGTTCGGAAGGAATGCTGGGCGTCGTGACGGAAATCACCTTGCGGCTCCTTCCGTTGCCGCCGGCGCGCGCGACTTTGTCCGCGGCGTTTGCAACCATGTCCCAGGCGGCGGCAGCGGTGCAGGAAATTTTTGCACAGGGATTTTTGCCCTCGTCATTGGAGATCGCCGATAGCTTCACACTCGAAGCGGCACGTCGCGATCTCGGAAAATCAATTGTGCCCGCCGGCAGCGCACATCTGCTTGTCGATCTTGACGGGCAAGAGGAGAGCGTGCGCAGGGAAGCGGCGGCGGT
This sequence comes from Verrucomicrobiota bacterium, assembly GCA_003219195.1. Taxonomy (GTDB): domain Bacteria; phylum Verrucomicrobiota; class Verrucomicrobiia; order Chthoniobacterales; family UBA10450; genus UBA10450. The sequence goes on along the minus strand of QHPX01000156.1, from coordinate 6,417 downwards.
TCGCGAATTGCTCGCGCAGAAAAAACCAAACGCACTGGAAATGGCGAATGGCGAAATTGATTGTGAAAAGCTTTGGGCGTTGCGGCGCGATTTTAGCAATTCGTTGCGTGCGACCGGCCTAACCAAGTTGAATCAGGACGTGGTCGTTCCGCGAAGTCGTATTGTCGATCTTGTCGAGTTCGCAGAGAAGTTGCAGGTGAGGTATGGATTTTCGATCGCTTGTTTCGGTCATGCCGGCGACGGCAATATTCACGTCAACATCATGGCGGATCGGTACAATCGTGAGGCAGCCGTACGCGAAAAGGTCGATCGCGCTCTCGACGACCTTTTTGCACAGGTGCTGGCCTGGGACGGCGTGATCACGGGCGAACACGGAATCGGGCTGGCGAAAAAACGCTGGTGGCCGGAGGCGACGAGCGAAGTTGCACGCGATTTCCATCGCAAGCTCAAGGAGATTATCGATCCGGATGGAATCCTGAATCCCGGAAAATTTCTCGACTAATTGGGTCTATCGCACGGCCGCACGATCGAACGTCGCGACGATTGCGCGGTGATCGCTTGATTGCGAACTGGTGTTTGCGACCCAAGCCCGGCGCAGCGTGGCCCCGCGGTAAAAAACGTGGTCGAAGCATGCGGCTGGGAAATCTTTATCCGGCGGCAATGTCATTCGCGACATTGCCGGGACGTTCTGCCAAATCCAGGCAAAGCCGTTGCTCATCAAGGTGCGGAGAGTTGTTTCCGCGGCGAAGCGTTTGTCATCGAGCGAGGTGTTAAAATCCCCGCCCACGATCCATGTGATGGCGCCAAGTTTGCCATAAGCAGACTCCATCGCACTCATGTGCGCACGCAATTGGCGAATCGATTCCTGGCGCAATGGAATGTTCTCTTGAATATCGCCGCGATTACTTTTTAAGTGCACATCGTAGATGAGGACCACCTGGCGCGGCGCCAATTCGTAAGCGGCGAAAGCGAAACCGCGCGGCGGCGTCATCGCTCCGGCGGGTTTCCATTCTTCCGCCCACGCGCTCAACGGCTGCAAGCGGCTGGCGATGGCGACCTGTTGTGCTTCGGCCTGGCTCTCGCGCGGTGGAAAATTCGCGCAAACATCCACCTTGAATCCGGTGAGAGGCGCAACGGCAACACCGGCGCGCGCAAAATCGCGCACTTCCTCCATGCCGATAATGTCGGCGTTCAATTGCACCATGTCCCTATGCACGGAATTGATTTGACGATTTTCCTCGCCGCGCGTGGCGTTCGGTTGACGGCCCGGGAACCACTGGATGTTCCAAAACGCGACGGTGATGCTGCGGGCGATGAATGTTTGCGGCGCCGCGCCGGGCCGAGGAGGAAATGGCCATGGACTTGTTTGCGCGTGAAGCGCTGCGACAAGAACCGCTGCGCCGACGACAAAATAAGAACAGGCAAATATTTCCCGCTTCATAACCTGAAGTCTACGCAGCGGTACAAAGACCGCATCACGAGTTGAATATGATTGTCGATCTTGAGGCAGCTTCAAATCGATGAAAATTTCTTGACTAGGCCGAATTGGTGTCGAAGTTCCCTGGCTTTGCTACGGCGCATCTGAAAATGCGCCGCGATTTACGCGCATCTGCGTCGTCGCGATCGAATTAATTAAGGAAGACATTATGTCTTCGTTGCCGCATTGCGCGGAGGCCATTACGAAATGAAACCCGGAACCATTACTCACACGATCGCGGCCTTGCTGTCTTCGGTTTCTTCTCTTTTCGCGCACTCGACTCCGGACAAGGCCGAACCTGCGAAGGTCAAACTGAGCAAAAAATCGGACAAATTGTCGGAGGATCTGATGATGAATCTTGATTCGATCGCGTTTACGCCGCGTCATTTGTCGTCGCCTCCGCCCAAAGCCGGAGAACGTTATCCGTGGAAACGACAAATTGTGACGACAGTTTTCTGGATTGGGGAAGCACCGAGCGGAAATAATCCAGTCCCGAATCGCTCGAGCTCGTGGGACAAGGATTGGGCTAGGAGTTACGGCGGCTTCGACGATCCAAGTCCTGCGCACCGGAGCGAGTACCTGCCGGTAAAATTCACACCGCGGCAGAATCCGTTTTACTGCGCTCTTCCCTATAATGACAAGGCATCCACCGGGCATCGGCCGGAAGCGCCGCGGGTCGTTCCGTGGTTCAAGGAAGCATACCAAGGCCCTGGCATCTCCACGTGCAAAGGCCGCTGGATTGCGATTCGCAAAGGCAATCGAACGGTTTATGCGCAATGGGAAGATGCCGGACCGTTCCGCACCGACCACTGGCAATACGTTTTTGGCGATGAACGTCCGAAACCCAATCTCAACAAAGGCGCTGGACTCGATGTTTCTCCGGCCGTGCGCGATTACCTCGGATTAGAGGAAACGGATGTGACTGATTGGAAGTTTGTCGATTTTAGCGAAGTGCCGCGCGGTCCCTGGTCGAAGGTGGGAGAAAACAACACGTTTGTGATTAACGATCGCCAGGCGGGAGGCGCTGTAGCAAAAGCTAAAGGCGGCGCATTCAATCCGGTGGCACGGTAACTCGTCATTTTGACCGGTAAAGCGCTGGGGATGACGCGTTGCTTTTTAGCGAAGACGGGAACGGCACCATCTGGCGAGCGAGCTACACAAAATAAATTAAATTGCAGCTACGGCCCAGACACGGCCGGGGTCGTGGCGGCGCGTTGGTTTGTCCGCTCTTCGTTCACGCGCGCGAAAAGAGAAAGAAAAAACCGACTGCGCACGCAGCGATAAGAATGAAAAGGAATAGAAAGCCGAACAATCGGATAGTTCGATAATGCGTGGCAGCTTGTTTCTAGGCCGTACGCTTCTGAATCATCTCCTGTTCGAGCAGGCGCGCAAGTTTCTCTGCATTGTTCTCGTTTAAATCGGTCGTGCTGGGCGTGTCGGCATGGTTGAAAGGAGCTTTTTTAAACGAGAGCTGGGATTATTCTGCAAATCGTATGCCTGAGAGGCGGAAATTAGCGGCCTACACACTGCCGTTGGCGGCGTTCCTTGCTTTGCTGGCGCTGAACGGCGCGCTAAAGAAGATCGACAATCTCTTTTGGCTCAGCTCAGCCGAATACGGATTGGCCGGCCGCCCTGCTGATCGGCCCACTTTATAACGGCGTCGCTTATCGAACAAGGAGCCTTCCTGCATATTGACCCATGCCGTCACGAATCTGCTCCTCGGGCTCCGCATCATGAAAACGAAGCAGTGGGGATTCTGGTGATCCCACTCCAAACTGGCATCCTGCATGCTCTCAAAAGTGGTCAAGATGCATGCCACTTTTTTTCAAAAGGTCATTCTCTGCGCGATTGCGGGATTCCTCGCCGCCTCGGTGTTGCAGTGGGCGAAGGTCTTCGTGGAAGGGGCCGACGATGCCCTGAACAAAGGCTATAAGCATCGCGCGGTTATTGACCTGAGTCATTAATCCGAGGAAAAGAGGATTGCTGGTTGCTGGCTTGCGCATAATCTGCGTAGCGCAGCATGAAGATTGGCTTTGCTCAGCTCAACCTAACCGTCGGGGATTTGAGCGGCAATTTTGAGAAGATCGCGCGCGCCTATGAACGCCTTGCCGCGGCCGGTGCGGAATTGGTTCTGACCCCGGAACTCGCGATCACCGGATACCCCCCGCAGGATCTTGTTTTCAAATCGCGTTTCGTGCCGGAGAATCTCGAGGCGCTGGAACGGCTTCATCGTCGCTTGGGCACAGCCGCCCTGCTCGTCAGTTTTGTCCATCGGAATGAGGGACGGGGCAAACCATTCCACAATGCCGCCGCATTGCTTGAAGCCGGTAAACCGATGCGCAAGGCCCACAAGTCGCTCTTACCTACTTACGATGTTTTCGATGAAGATCGTTATTTCGAACCGGCCAGCCGTGTCGAGCCCTTTGACGTCCATGGCCAAAAAATCGGCGTCACTATATGTGAAGATATCTGGACTGAACATTATCTGCCGCGGCCACTTTACGACATCGAACCGGTCCGTGGTTTGATCGATCAGGGTGCCGATATCATCGTCAACCTGAGCGCGTCGCCATTTAGTTTGCACAAACCGGCGGTTCGACGTGAAATGGTCGGGGCCCTGGCCCGCGCTTATCAGCGCCCCATCTGCTATTGCAACGCGGTCGGTGGCAATGACCAGCTCGTCTTCGATGGGAATTCGATCGCCGTGAATGCGGCGGGCGAGTTAATCGCTCAATTGCCCGGTTTTTGTGAAAATGAACTAATAGTCGATACAGACAAAGCGCGTGCGACCGAATTTCATGAGAGCAAAACGCCGGTGGACCTTTTCGCTGCGCTCTCGCTGGGCGTGCGCGATTACCTGCGCAAATGTAATTTCAAATCCGCCGTGCTCGGGTTGAGCGGCGGCATCGATTCGGCGGTTGTCGCCGCCATCGCTGTTGACGCGCTTGGAGCGGAAAACGTGATCGGCGTTTCCATGCCCAGCCAGTATTCCTCGCGCGGCAGTATCGACGACGCACGCACACTCGCCCGCAACCTCGGCACCAAATTCCTGGAGATTCCGATCACGAACGCGTTTGCCACCTTTAAAGCGCAATTCGCCGAAATCTTTGCCGGACGGCCTGAAGACGCGACTGAAGAAAACATGCAGCCGCGATTGCGCGCCATGACCTTGATGGCGCTCTCAAACAAATTCGGTCATTTGCTTTTGACAACCGGCAACAAAAGCGAACTTGCCGTCGGCTACTGCACGATTTACGGCGACATGGCCGGCGGTCTCGCCGTCATCAGCGACGTGCCGAAAACAATGGTTTATGAATTGGCCCGCTGGATTAACTCCGATTATGCGTCGCGAGCAGGCGAAAAGCGCGACCCGCCTTCGCCAGGCTCCGGCGCGGCAGGAATCATTCCAAGATCGACAATCGACAAACCACCGAGCGCGGAGTTGAAGCCCAATCAGACCGATCAGGACACTTTGCCGCCGTACGACATTCTCGACGAAATCCTGCGGCTTTATGTCGAAGAAAACTTGAGCGCGCGCGACATCATCGGGCACGGATTCGACGAAAAGACCGTGCGCTGGGTGCAGCGGCGTGTCGATCTCAACGAATACAAACGCGAGCAAGCCGCACCCGGCCTGAAGGTGACAAGCCGCGCTTTTGGCGTTGGTCGTCGCATGCCCATCGCACAAAAATACGTCGATTGAGGCGGAAGCGATTCAGGAAAATGCACCGTGCAGGAATCGAACCTGCAACCCAGTGATTAAGAGTCACTTGCTCTGCCAATTGAGCTAACGGTGCGAAACTTCGATTATCGATCTTCGCGAAATCGAGCCGATCGCACAAGGGAAAGACTACGCCTGGGTGTGGCGCGCGTAATGCCTCTCGACGCCTTTCGGCAGCAGACGCTTGCGGCCGCGCTGGCGCCGCCGCGCGAGCGTGGCGCGTCCGGCTTTGGTCCTCATGCGTGCGCGAAATCCGTGCTGGCGCTTTCGTGTACGCTTGGATGGCTGATAAGTGCGTTTCATAAGACCGAAAAGCGGCTTCGGCGCGATTCGAAAGCGGCTACGGTAAGAACGAGCACAGCATTGTCAATCTCGCACTGGAAGGTGATGGCCGATCCATTCGACTTCGCTGAGGACATGCCTTTCATTCGCGGATTGCCAGCGCCTCAACTTTTTGAATAATCGAGGCAAGCCATGAGTGAAAAAATAGTTATCGAGCCGGCAACGGAAGCGGACTTGGACGAATTATCCGAGATGCTGGGTGATCTGTTCACCCAGGAAGGTGATTTCCGCCCGGACAAGGACAAACAGCTGCGCGGCTTGCGCTTGATCTTCGAACAACCGAGTCGTGGCCGCGTTTTTGTCCTGCGGCGCGATGGAGCGATTGTCGGCATGATCAATTTGCTCTTTACCATCAGCACGGCTGAAGGCGGCTTCGTCATCCTCCTCGAGGATTTGGTCATCCATAAACAATACCAGGGCCACGGATACGGCTCGAAACTCCTCCAACATGCAATCGACTTCGCCCGTCAGAAAAATTTCCTCCGCATCACATTATTGACCGACCGGCCGGAGAACCTGGCCCAGGAATTTTTCCGCCGGCATGGCTTCCATGAATCTTCCATGATCCCGATGCGGCTGCTCATTACGACCGGGAGCGAGCAGACAGACACGACTTTGTAACCGAAAATTATTTCCGCGGCTTTTGATTGTCGATCCAGGCGGTCAATTGCGAGGCGAGACGGTTTTTGAATTCGGCGCGAAAGTCAATTTCATCTACCGCTTTGGCGACTTCTTTTGCGCTGGTCGCGGGCAGATTGGTTTTTGCGTAGGCCCGCAACTCGGCGGCGCGTGACAGTTCCGAGAAAAACGAGAACAAACTCGGCGCGTAACTGTTCGCAGCCAGCGCATCGGTCTTCGCCAGCAGCGCCTTCATGTG